>CALUIF010000164.1 GCA_944320635.1 uncultured Bacteroides sp.
CTGATGTCGTGGGGCAGAGCGGCGCGGCGTATGCTGTGCGGGTATTCGCCCGTGAGGTAGGCCAGTTCGTTTTCTTTGAGGGTGATTTGCCGCTCCAGGTCGGGGACGAGGGTGGCGGTACGTGCCAACTCCACTTGTGCCTGCCGGAAGGCAACCTCAGAGGTTAACCCGCCTTCGTAGCGGATGCGTGCCAGGTGGAGGCTTTCGCGGCGGGCATCGACGGTTTGCCGTACAATGGCCAGCTCGTTGTCCAGTGCCACCAGCTCGAAGTAAGCTTGTGCCACTTCGGCGATGAGGCTCATCTGCAAGGCGCGCTGGTTTTCTATGGAGCCCAGGAATTCGGCGGTCGAGGCATCGTGCGTCCACCGCAATTTGCCCCACAGGTCGAGTTCCCACGACACGGTTCCTTTGAGGTCGAACTGGTCGCTTATGTTGTAATCATTGCCCCCGTAGTTTTCGCGTTCGTATTCGCCATATACGCGCAGGCCTATTTCGGGCAGCATCTTTGCCCAGTCTATGCGTTTTTGTGCGGCTAGTTCGCGCACCCGGGCTGCTGCCATCAGCATGTCTTTGTTGTACTCCAATGTGCGTTGTATGAGTGCTTGGAGCAGGGTGTCGGTGTAGAGTTGCCGCCATGAATAGTCGGCCACCGAGGCCGAGTCGGTGCTCATGCTGTCTGCCAGCGTTTGGGGCAGTTGCAGTTGCGGACGGGTATAGTGCTTGCCTATCTGGCATCCGGCCAGGGCAATGCTTGCCGTTATGATGCAAAGTATCATGCGTGCGGCATGCGTAAGGGTGGGGATGTGCTTCATACTTGGATGTTATTGACCTGTTTTTTTACTTTTGCGGTGCAGTTTCCCTTGCACCTTGTAGATGGTAACGAAGAAGAACGGTATGAGCAAGATGCCTACGGTGACAGCTACTATCATGCCGAAGAATACGCCCGTACCTATGGCTTGGCGGCTTGCAGCTCCCGGACCGCTGGCGATGACCATGGGCAGGATGCCAAGAATGAACGCGAGCGAGGTCATAAGGATGGGGCGGAAGCGCAGCTTGGCGGCATGCAGGGCTGCCCGCATGACGTTGACGCCGGCATCGGCTTCGTCTTTGGCAAATTCTACGATAAGAATGGCATTCTTGGCGGCGAGTCCCATCAGCATGACAAGGCCAATTTGGAAATAGGTGTCGTTCTCCAGTCCGCAGATGGAGATGCCTGCATAGGCTCCCAAGGCTGCCACGGGCAATGATAACAGCACGGCCACGGGTATGCTCCAACTTTCGTAAAGCGCTGCCAGGAACAGGAATACGAAAACGAATACCAGTGCCAGGATAAGTCCCGTTTGTCCGCCTGCTTGTTTCTCTTGAAACGACAGGCCGCTCCACTCAATGCCGATGTTGTCGGGCAGATGCTTGCGGGCCAGTTGTTCCATTACTTCCATGGCTTGTCCGGAGCTATAGCCTTGTGCTGCTGTGCCTCGTATGACGGCTGTGCTGAACATGTTGAAGCGCTTGATGCTTCCGGGGCCTGTGGTGTATTGGGTGGTGCCCAGTGCGGTGAGGGGAATCATGTCGCCATTGCTTCCACGTACAAAGTACAGGCTGATGTTGTCGCGGTGCTCGCGATAGGGTGCTTCGGCTTGCAGGTATACGCGGTACACGCGGTTGAACATATTGAAGTCGTTGACGTAAACCGAGCCGGTATAGGCTTTCATGGTGGAGAACACGTCGGACATCGGTACTCCCAGCATCTTCACTTTGTCGCGGTCTACATCGAAGTACAGCTGAGGAATAGCCGCCTGTAGGGAAGACGACAAGCCACTCAGTTCTTTGCGTTGGGCAGCATAGTACATCAAGGTGTCGGCAGCCTGCACCAGGTTGTCGTAGGTGGCTTCTCCGCGTGCTTCAAGTTGCATTTCGAAGCCTCCCGAGGTTCCCAAACCGGGAATGACGGGTGGAGTAGACAGGTAGTATTTGCATTCGGGATATTCTTCCAGTTCGCGTTCCACTTTGGCCATGATGGCTTCCAATGTCGTGTCGTCGCGCTCAGTCCAATTTTTAAGTATGACGGTAAGTTGTGACCGCGCCTGACTGGTGCCTACGCGTGGGCTTGTGCCGGTTACGTTTTGTACATATTCTACTTCGGGCATGGCCATGAGGAAATCTATGGCACGGTTGGTCACCTTTCGTGTGCGTTCCAGTGTAGTTCCTTCGGGCATTTCCAGTTCTACCGTAAAATAGCCTTGATCTTCGGTGGGAAGGAAGCTGGAGGGGGTCAGCCTGTATAGAATGAAGATTGCAATAAGAATCATACAGAAGCCTATGCCTACGCGGCGCGGATGCTTGATGACACGTCCTATGCCGGCAAGATATTTGCCGTTTCCTACTTCCAGCCAGCGGTTGATGGTGCGGAATACCCGGTTTTGGGGTTTGTTTTTATCGGTGGGACGAAGGATGAGCGAGCACATCACAGGGCTTAACGTAAGCGCCACCACTGTAGAGAGCAGCACCGATATGGCGATGGTGACGCTGAATTGGCGGTACAATTGCCCGGTGATGCCCGACAGGAAGCTTACCGGTACGAACACGGCTGCCAGTACCATTGACGTGGCAATAAGGGCGCTGGTCAGTCCGTTCATGGCTTTCTTGGTAGCTTCGTAGGGGGACAGGTGTTCTTCTTCCATGATGCGTTCCACGTTTTCCACCACCACAATGGCGTCGTCTACCACCAAGCCGATGGCAAGCACTAGTCCCAGCAATGTCAAGATGTTCAGCGAAAAGCCGAAGATAAGCATGAATCCGAAGGTTCCAATCAGCGAAATAGGCACGGCTACCAAGGGAATGACAGTGGCTCGCCAGCTTTGCAAGAAAAGGAATACCACGACGATGACGAGGAAGAGTGCCTCGAATAAGGTTTTATAAACCTCGTGTATGGAGGAGGAAATGTAGGTTGTCATGTCGAATGGCACTTCGTAGTGCATGCCTTCGGGGAAGGTACGGCTGATTTCTTCCATGGTGGCTTTCACGCTTTCGGCTACTTCCATGGCATTGGCACCCGGCAGCATGTAGATGCCGAGTACGGCGGCATTGCCTCCGTTTATACCACTCTCGGTGTTATACGATTGCGCTTCGAGTGATACGCGTGCCACATCGCGCATACGGATGAGCGATCCGTCGGCATTGGCGCGAAGCACGATTTCCTCGAATTGGGCTACGCTCGACAAACGTCCTTGTGCCGTAATGGGGATGGTGAAGTCCAGTCCTTCTACCGGTTGCTGGCCTAATACACCTGCGGCCGACTCGCGGTTCTGGTCTTTCAAGGCGTCTTGCACGTCTTTAACGGTAAGACCATAATTGGCCAGGCGGGCAGGGTCTACCCATATCTGCATAGCATAGTACCGGCTACCGATGTTTGATACTCGTCCAACGCCTGGGATACGGCGCAGTAAATCGAGCACGTTTAAGGTGGCGAAGTTGCTCAGGTAGATTTCATCAAATTTCGGGTCTTCAGAGGTGAGGCAGATGGTCATTAATTGGCTTGATGCCTGTTTCTCGATTTCGATGCCATTTTGTACAACTTCGGCTGGCAGACGCGATTCAGCCAGTTTGATGCGGTTTTGTATTTCAACGGCGGCAAGATCGGGGTCGGAGGAGATGTCGAACGTGACGGTGGCAGAGAATCCTCCGGAGTTGGAACTGTTGCTTTCCATGTAAAGCATGCCTGGGGTTCCGTTCAACTCCTGTTCGATAGGAGTGGCCACAGCTTGAGATACGGTGAGGGCACTTGCGCCGGGGTATGACGCACTGATTCTCACCACCGGCGGAGTAATTTGTGGATATTGGTCGATGGGAAGCATGGTAAGGCCGATGAGTCCCACGATAACAATAAGTATGGATATGACCGCCGAGAACACCGGCCTGTCGATAAAGAAACTTACTTTCATTTTGGCGCGTATGTTATTGATTGGACGCTATGGGTAGGTTTATTTTTCTACGGGAGGGACGGGACGGATTTTGATGCCCGGTGTCAGCTTGTGGTAGCCTTCGGTTACCAGCATCTCGCCCGGCACAATGCCACGTTCTACCACTACGTTGTTGCCAAACTCAGGTCCTAGCTCGATGAAGCGGCGTTCGGCAATGGAATCCCGGCGCATGACGAAAACATATGCACCTCCCTTTTCAATGATGAGTGATTTTTGAGGAACTACCGTGGCATGCTCCCGCACGTCAAGCAGGGCACGTACTTTGGTAAATTGTCCGGGCAAGAGCACACGGTCGGGGTTGGGCATTTCTGCACGCACGGAGAAGGTTCCTGTCTGAGGGTCTACTTGCGGGTCGGCAAAGTCTACTAGACCTTTGTATGGATATTCGCTATTGTCAGCGAGGGTTACTGTAACCATGGGTTGCCAAGAGCGGGTAGAGTCTTTTTGACCTAAGATGACGTTGCGTTCTTTGCTTTTCAAGTAGTCCAAAGCTGTCATACTGAAGTCTACAAGCACAGTGTCGCTCTTGACCACAGTGGCCAGCAGCGATTGTCCGCCAGTACCAACCAATGTTCCTAAGTCGACATACCGTTCGCTGATGTATCCCGAGATGGGTGAGCGTACCCATGTATAGCTTAACTCTTGTTCGGCTTGGTCAAGATCGGCCTGGCTCATACCCATGCTCGCTACGGCTGTTTCATAGGCGGCAATGGCGTTATCCAAATCGAGTTGGCTGGCTGCATTTTGTTGAAACAAGGGACGGATACGGTTCAGGTCGCGTTCCGTTTTCAGTACCAAGGCAGAATCTTTGCGTAACTGGGCACGGGCTTTGTCGGCACGGGCGCGGTATTGTTTTTGGTCGATGACAAACAACACTTGGTTTTTGGTAACGTAAGTACCTTCTTCAAAGTCCATGCTTTCAAGGAAGCCTTCTACGCGGGCACGTACTTCTACAAACTGTTGTGCGCGGATGCGTCCTACGTATTCACCATATATTTCTACATCTTCAACCCCCACGGGTTCTACTACTACGACCGGCGCTTCCGGTTCTACTTTCTTAGGCCATGTCAATATCACGTAAATGGCCACTAATACTAACATGCAGGCCGACATCATGATGATGCGTTTTTTCCGCAGTTTCAATTCACGCTTGGTAAAAAACAATTTCATGCTACATTTATGGTTTTATGATTAGCACTTTCACATCTTTTCGGCATGCAAAGATAATACCATTTTCCCATTTTTGCCTAATATATGGTTAAGTTATTAGGCCTCAGTGTAAGAAAGGGTTTTGTAGAATGCTCTTGGATGCACTGTAAGGTGGGGAAGTCTTCCACAAAGTGTGGAATATTTCCGCAATGTTGAGACAAGAAAGTGCCTATCTTTGGCTTTTTATGTTGCTTACGAATGCTTGTATTTTGGGCAGCATGTCTTCGGGGCGGGTATAGGGAGCGCATAAAACTTCTACAGGGCATTGTCCGGTACCTGCCCGGTTGATGATATAAGGGACACAAGTAGTGCAGGTGGTGTGAATATTTGCCTGGCTTAATATTTCGCGTGCGCCTTCGCTCATGACGTCGGCATGCAGTTCTGCTATTTTGCCAAGTGTCATAAGGGCGGCGGCGCCTCGGCCTACCACCTTGTCGGCTACTTGAGCACCTTGTAGAAAAGCCTTGTCGTGCTCTAATACATCCAACAGATCGGCCACGCCACGTTGAGTATAAGTGCGGATTTCTTCACCCTTGCGGATGACGCATGAGTAGTGTCCCTCATGCAGCATTTTTACCAGTTCGTCCATCATAGAGTCAGAGTGCATTTTGTTTTAGTTGTTCAACGAAGTCATCTATGCGGTGCAGTTCCTTGGGAATGTCGATGGATTGAGGGCAATGCGGATTACACTGTCCACATCCTGTACAATGGTCTGCTTGACGCAGACGGGGAACACTCCGGTCGTATCCGATAAGGAAGGCACGACGTTGGCGGTGGTATTCTGGGTCGCCTTCGGTTTGCGGCATACGGTCTTCGGTAATGCACTTGTTGTAGTGGAGCAATACTCCTGGTATGTCTATGCCATAGGGGCAAGGCATACAGTATTGGCAATCGTTACAAGGTATGGTGGGATATTGCACCATGAGGTCGGCTGTGTCGTATAGAAACTGTTCTTCTTCGGCGGAAAGGGGTATGAGGGGGGAATATGTGTGTACATTTTCCTGCAAGTGCTCCATGTAGGTCATGCCGCTCAGTACGGTCAATACTCCTTTGGGGGTTCCTGCATAACGGAATGCCCATGATGCCACACTGGCTTCGGGAGCGCGTTCTTTAAGGCGGGCCACGATATGTTGCGGCACGTTAGACAACCGCCCCCCCAGCAAAGGCTCCATAATAACGGCTGGGATGTTTTTTTTCTCCAACTCTGCATAGAGGTAGTCGGCATTGACATTATTGCCCGATGCGTGTGTCCAATCTACATAGTTCAGCTGGATTTGTACGAAATCCCAATGTACTTCGTCGTGCATGGCCAATACTTCGTCGAATACTTCCTTTGTACCGTGGAAAGAGAACCCCAAGTGGCGGATGCGTCCTGCTTCACGTTCACTACGCAGAAAGTCGATCATGCCGTTTTCTATGTAGCGTGCACGGAAAGTTTCAATCCCTCCGTTTCCAATGGAGTGCAGCAGGTAGTAGTCTATGTAGTCGGTTTGCAGGTCGCGGAAAGACTGGCGGTACATAGCTATGGAGTTCTCCCGACTGAAGTTGGAGAAGTTGGAAAGCTTCGTTGCGATATAGATAGACTCGCGTGGATAACGTTTCAAAGCAATACCCGTAGACTTTTCACTCCATCCTTGCACATATACGGGTGAGGTATCGAAGTAGTTTACACCATGGGCTATGGCATAGTCGACAAGTGTGTTCACGGCATCTTGGTCGATGACGTTGCCGTTGCCTTCGGGTGAGGGCAGGGTGGGCCAGCGCATGCATCCGTAGCCTAACAGAGATACTTTGTCGTTTCCCAATGAAGGAAAAGAGCGCAGGGTCATGCTGCCTTCTCCGGTTGTTTCCGACGATCCTATGGAGGATGTAGAGGAGGAAGTGCCATTGGGGTTACCGCAGCCATAGAGCGAAGCGGTGCCTGTGGCAGCTGCAATACCTACTATTTTTATAAATTCGCGGCGGTTTATGGAGTTGTTTTTAGTCATAGCTTGAAGGCGTAATGATTTCTATTATATAATGTGGTGTGTTATGATACCTTCTACATGGATGGCGCTGTAAGGCCGTGCAGGGCAGAGGGCTTCGCAGGCACCGCATCCTATGCATCGCTCGGTGTTGATAGCGGGGATGCGTCTGTCGCTATCCGGATTTTGGGCATCAGTCACCATAACGATGGCTCCCGTGGGACAATGGCGAGCGCAGTTATCGCAAGGCTGGCCGTCGGTTTGGGTAATGCAGTTCTGGCGTGTCCACACGGCTGTGCCAATTTTAATGGATGACTTTTCGGCGCGGTCTATGAGGCTGATGGCTCCCGTGGGGCACACTTCGGAACACCGGACGCACTCGGGTCGGCAATAGCCTCGCTCGTAACTCATTTCCGGTTGCATTAGTTTCAACATGTCGGTAGAGGGGCGCAATACTTGGTTGGGGCAAACCGATACACACAGTTGGCAGGCTGTGCAATGCTGTGCAAAGTGGCGGGCATCTGTGGCACCGGGCGGTACGATTGGTGTCTGTCGCACCGGGCGCTTCTTCTTGATGATGGGGGCCAGACCACCGTCCACCTTTTTTTCTTGCGCTTGCAGGGCCGAGGTGCCCAAGGCGAGGGCAGTGCCTATGAGAAAACTGCGTCGTGTGTTGTTGCCGGTAGCGGCATTGCTTTGCGTGTTGGGGGTGGCAGCGGGCTGGGAGCCCGGCTTCTGCCACGGCAGTTGCAATTTGTAGGAAATGGCATTATGCTTGCACTCCTCTATACAGTTCATGCATGCTACGCAGCGGCTGAGGTCTACTTTATGATTTTTGTAGTCTATACAGGCTGCCTTGCACCGGCGCGAACACAGGCTGCATGAATTGCATTTCTTTTCGTCGATGCTGATGCGGAACCAAGAGTAACGGGCTATGAATCCCAATATCGTACCTACAGGACAAATGGTGTTGCAATACGTCCGCCCTCCACGCCAGGCCAATATAGCCAGAATGATGAAGGTTGCCACAGCGATGATAAACGTAGGCAGGCTCTTGAGCCACACGTCTGTGTGGTAGAAGGCGTAGCTGTCGGCACGTTCGGCCAAGTAAGCCAAGAAGTTGTTGCCCCACATCCAAACGGGTTGCAACAGGTTGGAAGCTATGCGGCCGTAAGAACTATAAGGGGCAAGCAGTGCTACCAACGAGCCTACGCCCGCCACAAGGGCTATGAGGAATACGGCCAGCACCCCATATCTTAGCCACGACTTCGCAGGCGAATAAGAGTAGGGCAGCCTGCGCCGTTTCCCGCCGGCCTTGCGGCCTATCCAAGCCAGGAAATCTTGAAAGATGCCCAGCGGACAAATGACAGAACAATATACGCGCCCGAGTACCCACGTCAGCAGTACCAGTATTACGACGACACCAATGTTGAGAGCCAGCACAGCGGGCAGGAATTGAATGCGAGCCATCCATCCCAGCCATGCGTGCAGGGTTCCTGTAAAGTCTACAAACAGTAAGGTCACCAATACGAGGCAGATAATGGCAAGAGTCAGTCTGATTTTACGTAACATAATTATGAATATAGCGTTTAGTGTTTGGTGATTAGCGTTTGCAAAGATACATTTTTGCTGCCTCATGAGGTAGAGGGAATTGTGGTAATAAATGTTATTTCCTACGGTTCAAGGTTTAAAAAAGGTCAGAAGTGTTTGCACCTTTGCCAGTAGTCCGTTACTTTTGGAAAACTTTTTTAAACTTATAAAGCACATGAAAAAATTAATCTTATCACTTGCGCTGTGTTTCGCAGCTGCTGCCGGTTTTGCCCAAGAGGCCGCCGACCCTAACCAATTGCTCAACGAAGGTAAAACTGCCCTGGAGGCTAAGAACTATCAGGAAGCATTCGACAAACTGAGCGCCTACCTTACCCAAACCAACAACCAAGACTCTGTTATCGCTTTCAACTGCGGTGTGTGCGCCGACAAGCTCAAGAAGCCGGCCGAAGCAGCCAAATATTTCGATATCGCTATCCAGAAGAACTACAATCTGGCCAATTCTTACATTGGCAAAGTGGGTGCGTTGAAAGACTTGAAGCAGAACGATGAATATGTGGCAGCTTTGAAGGAAGCTATGGCCGCTGTGCCCGAAAGCAAAGCTACATTCGAGAAGATGTACGTCAACTTCTACCTCACTCAAGGCGTAGCTGCCCAAAAGGCCAAGAAGGCTGACGATGCAGCTGCCGCTTTCAAGGAAGTGCTCACCATGCAGCCTCAGAACCTCAATGCACTCAATGCACTGGGCGTGCTGTACTACACCAAGGGGGCAGGATTGGTGCAGAGCGATCTCGATAAGGCCAAGGCCGAGTTTGCTACCGCTAAGCAGTACCTCGACCAGCTCGTGCCCCTGCTCTCCGAAAGCAACGCCACACAGAAGAAGATGCTGGCCAATGCCAACACTATGTTGAACTACATTAATTCCTTGAAATAAGCAGAAAGCATACTGTTGTAAAAAGAAAGAGGGTAAGCCATGCCGGTTTACCCTCTTTCTTTTTGTCGTGGAACGGACAGTAGAGTGTTGATTGTTTGTAAATATATTTATATATCAAATTCGCTTCTCCTTCGCTCCATGTTCGTTCCTATAGCGCCAAGAAAAGAACGAACATGGTACGAAGTTGGTACGAACATGGTACGAACTTGGTGTGATGCGTCCTTTCCTTGCCCTTGCCGTTTCCATTGTCCGATATCTTTACCTATAAGGCTGTGGCAGTTGCGTTGCCTGTGGCAAAAAGCAAGAGGGCACGCCTTTGCAGGCATGCCCTCTGTTCGCTATTCAGGTAGATGAAGCTGTCGTTACTTATTGTTCAGCATCGTGTCGGCAGGAGCTACACCCCAGCTTTCGGCAGCCATGCGCTGGTAGCTGGCGTAGCGCCACTTGGCGTTGTCTTCGGCAGCTTGGAAGAGCTCTTCGGCTTCTTGCGGGTACTGCTTCATGACAGATGCGTAGCGTACTTCGCCCTTCAGGAAGTCCTTGAAGCCGGTCCAATCCGGTTCTTTGCTGTCGAGCGTGAAGGGGTTCTTGCCTTCGGCTTCCAATGCGGGGTTGTAACGCCACAAGTGCCAGTAACCGCACTTCACGGCTTTTTCTTCTTCGGCTTGGCTTTTGCCCATGCCTGCCTTCAAGCCGTGGTTGATACACGGTGCGTAGGCTATGATGAGCGACGGGCCGGGATAAGCTTCGGCTTCGCGCAGGGCTTTCAGTGTTTGAGCCTGATCGGCGCCCATGGCTATCTGGGCTACATAAACATAGCCGTAGGTGGTAGCCATCAGTCCGAGGTCTTTCTTGCGGACGCGCTTGCCGCTGGCGGCAAACTTGGCGATGGCACCCAGAGGCGTTGCCTTAGAAGACTGTCCACCCGTGTTGGAGTAAACTTCTGTATCGAGCACGAGGATGTTGACGTCCTTGCCGCTGGCAATCACGTGGTCGAGGCCGCCGTAACCTATGTCGTAAGAAGCACCGTCGCCACCGATAATCCACTGGCTGCGTTTTACGATGTATTGCTTCAAACCGTAGATTTGTGCACAGATGGGGCACTTATCCTTAGCAGCTTCCAGCATGGGCACGATGCGCTCGTAGATGTCTTTCGTCTTGTCGGCATCGAGTGCGTTGTCCAACCATTCTTGGAAGATGGCTTTATATTCGGCGGGAGTAGCTTCGTTTTCAATGCCTTCCTGCATCAGTTTGGCAATGCGGGCACGCATTTTTTCGTTGGCCAGTTCCATGCCGAGGCCGAACTCGCAGAAGTCCTCGAACAGAGAGTTTGCCCAAGCAGGACCGTGACCCTTTTCGTTCTTGGTGTAAGGGGTGGAGGGTACGGAGCCGGAGTAGATGGACGAGCATCCCGTAGCGTTGGCTACCATTTCGCGGTCGCCAAACAGTTGGCTGATGAGCTTTACATACGGAGTTTCGCCGCAGCCTGAGCAGGCACCGGAGAACTCGAACAACGGGGTGGCAAACTGGCTGTTCTTCACATTGGCCTTGATGTCTACCAGGTGTTGTTTGCTCTTTACGTTGTCCACGCAGTAAGTCCAGTTGGCAGCCTCTGCCAGTTGGCTTTCGAGGTGCTTCATGGTCAAGGCCTTGCCGCCCTTCTTCGGGTTGCCCGGGCAGATGTCGGCGCAGTTGCCGCAACCCAAGCAATCGAGTACATCGACCTGCATGCGGAACGTCATGCCGTCGAATACCTTGCCCACTGCTTTCAGCATCGGGAAGTTGGCACCCTTCTGCTCCTCGGCATCGAGCACAAACGGACGGATGGCAGCGTGCGGACAAACGTATGCGCACTTGTTGCATTGGATACAGTTCTCAGGATTCCATTCGGGCACGAAAGCTGCCACACCGCGCTTCTCATACTTGGCGGTGCCGGGATACCAGGTGCCGTCTTCGATGTCTTTGAAGGCAGATACCGGTAGCAGGTCGCCGTCTTGTGCGTTGATGGGGCGCACCACTTCGTTGATGAAAGCCGGGTCGTTGTTTTCGGCCTTGGCGTCGTCGGGCAGGTTGGCCCATGCGGGGTCAATGGTCAGTTGCTTGTATTCACCGCCGCGGTCAACGGCTGCATAGTTCTTGTTCACCACATCTTCGCCCTTCTTGCCGTAGGACTTCACGATGAATTTCTTCATCTGCTCTACGGCCAAGTCGACGGGGATAACGCCCGTGATGCGGAAGAATGCCGATTGCAGGATGGTGTTGGTGCGGTTGCCCAAGCCAATCTCTTGTGCAATTTGGGTAGCGTTGATGTAGTAAACGGTGATGTTGTGTTGTGCGAAGTATTTCTTCACGCGGTTGGGCAAGTTCTTGGCCAGTTCATCGCCTTCCCAGATGGTGTTCAGCAAGAACGAGCCGTTGTCGCGCAAGCCGCGGGTCACGTCGTACATGTGCAGGTAAGCCTGAACGTGGCAAGCCACGAAGTTCGGTGTATTTACCAGGTAAGTGGAGCGGATGGGCGTGTCGCCAAAACGCAGGTGCGAGCAGGTGAAGCCGCCGGACTTCTTGGAGTCGTAAGAGAAGTATGCCTGGCAATGCTTGTCGGTGTTGTCGCCGATAATCTTGACGGAGTTCTTGTTGGCACCCACCGTTCCGTCGGCACCCAGACCGTAGAATTTGGCCTCGAACATGCCTTCGCCGCCTACGGCTATCTCTGCTTCCTGGGGAAGCGAGGAGAACGTCACGTCGTCCACAATGCCGATGGTGAAGTGGTTCTTAGGCTCGTTCATCTTCAGGTTGTCATATACGGCGAGGATTTGTGCCGGGGTGGTGTCCTTGGAGCCCAAACCGTAGCGTCCGCCTACGATGAGCGGGGCATCGGCCTGGCCGTAGAAGCAGTCCTTCACGTCCATATACAGCGGTTCGCCCATGGCGCCCGGTTCCTTGGTGCGGTCGAGCACGGCAATACGCTTGGCCGACTTGGGCACGGCTGCCAGGAAGTGCTTGGCCGAGAACGGACGGTAAAGGTGAACGGCTACGAGGCCTACCTTCTCGCCCTTGGCACGCAGGTAGTCGATGACTTCGCGGATGGCTTCCGTTACCGAGCCCATGGCGATGATGACACGGTCGGCTTCGGGGTCGCCGTAGTAGTCGAACAAGCCGTATTGGCGGCCGGTGATTTCGCTGATTTTCTTCATGTAGTCTTCTACAATGGCAGGAACTGCTTCATAGAAGGGGTTGCACGATTCGCGGTGCTGGAAGAAGTGGTCGGGGTTTTCGGCCATACCGCGCATTACCGGGTTCATGGGGTTCATGGCGCGGTTACGGAATTCGGCCAAAGCCTCTTGGTCGATAAGCGGAGCGAGGTCTTCGTTGTCCAGGCGCTCAATCTTCTGAATTTCGTGAGAGGTGCGGAAGCCGTCGAAGAAGTTGATGAACGGCACGCGGGCCTTCAGTGTAGACAGGTGGGCTACACCGGCCAGGTCCATCACTTCCTGTACGGAACCTTCGGCCAGCATGGCGAAGCCCGTCTGGCGGCAAGACATTACATCCTGATGGTCGCCGAAGATACACAAGGCATGGCTGGCCAGGGTACGTGCCGATACGTGGAACACGCAAGGCAGGTTTTCACCGGCAATCTTGTACATGTTGGGTATCATCAGCAGCAAGCCTTGGGAGGCCGTGTAGGTGGTGGTCAGCGCACCGGCCTGGAGCGAGCCGTGAACAGCACCGGCGGCACCGGCTTCCGACTGCATTTCCTGTACCAATACTGTTTCGCCGAAGATGTTCTTACGACCTGCGGCGGCCCATTCGTCTACGTGTTCAGCCATCGTGGACGACGGGGTGATGGGATAGATGGCGGCTACCTCGGAGAACATGTACGAGATGTGGGCAGCTGCCTCGTTACCATCGCAAGTGATGAATTTTTTCTGTTTAGTCATAACTATATAAGTTTATGTAGGTAAATAAATCTTCTTTTTCTTCTCTCCATATATTATATATTAATACAGGAAACCCAGCAGCCAGAGGGGCACCAGGTTGCCGCGTCCTACTTCGGCTTTGTGCAGGGCGTAGGTCACTCCCGGGTCGTGCTTTATCTTCGCTCCTTCGGTGCATATCTTGAACGGCAAATGCCCGTCTACCATGAAGGGCACCAGCTTGTCGCCTTTGTTCACCTTGTGGTCTTTCCACAGGGAGTTGACGAAGAACGTGTCCAATACGTCCTGGTCTTCTATGCGAACGGGGTAGATGGGATACATCAGGTTGGGGTTGTGCATCATAATCTTGGCCGGCTTCTTGGGGAACTCTTCGCCCGCAGGGTAGACCATGTTGATGAGCCGTGCGTCGGCCAGGTACTTGATGTAGTTCATCACCGTGGCACGCGAGGTTTGTATCTCGCTGGCCAGTTGGCTTACGTTGGGGGCCTTGGGGCCGTTCACTGCCAGGAGGTAGAGCAGTTTTTTTATCTTCGACAGGTATTTCAGTTCTATCTGCTTGATGAGGAGGATGTCCACTTCTATCATCATGTTCATGGTCTTCAGGAGGTTTTCCGAGAAGTTGCGTTTCTCCAGGAAGAAAGGGTAGAAGCCATGGTGCAGGTAGTCGGGGAAGAAGTCGAGCGGGCGCACCTTCGAGAGGATGCCCCGGGCTATCTGTTCGTGCCCCGTGAGGATTTCGTCCAGCGTGTAGGCGTGGAACTTCATGCCCGTCTGCAGGTTGAGGAATTCGCGGAAGGAGAAGCCCCGCAGGTTGTAGCTGTGCACCACGTCGCGTATTTCGGAGTCGTCGTCCAGCAGGCGCATCACCGACGAGCCGGTGAACACTATCTTCAGCCCCGGGAACCGGTCGTAGCATTCGCGCAGTTCGTGGTTCCATCCCGGGTGCTTGAACACCTGGTCGATGAGCAGCACCCTGCCGCCGCGGCGCTGGAAAGCGTCGGCAAACTCCACGAGGCTGTGCCCTGAGAAGTAGAAGTTGTTCATGTTGATGAACAGGCACGAACGGTCGCCCGTGCCATGCTTCTCTTTGGCGTATTGCAGCAGGAAGGTGGTTTTGCCCACACCGCGCGTGCCCTTGATGCCGATGAGGCGGTGGCTCCAGTCTATCTCGTCCATCAGGTCGCGGCGGACGGGAGCGCTGGTGTGTTCCACCAGGTAGGCATGTGTGCGGTAGAATGATTCCATATCTCTTTGTGCGTGGTGAGGAAATGCTCAGTTAATCGGCCACAAATATAGGGGATTTTTATCGGATTGCAAAGTAGGGTTGGCAAAATTTATACTAATACATACATCGGCATCCTTGCCGTGCCTGCGTTGCGCAGCCGGCCTTCGTCCACAAGGCGGCGTAGCAGTCGGCGTGCGGTGGTTTCCGTCAGGCCGAAGAGACGTTGTGCCTGCGCCCGTGTCAGCACGGGGTTGTCGGCAAAGTGGCTGGCCAACAGGCTGTCGATGTCGGCTCCTTCCAGCCGGCGGGCATGGTCTCCGCGCTCCATGCGGCTGAAGCCAGGGTAGGGGATGCCGGCCAGCAGCGATTTCTCCGGCTGGAAGCGGATGGCCTTGATGCGCACTTTCTGCGACTTTTGCGGCGTGTCGCGGTACACGGGCTCGGTGGTGGCGAGCGTGGCCCGGAAGTAACCCAATCCGTCGATGTGCACGCGTTGCCCCTGGCTCAGTCCGTAGGCCACGGCGCGTGCCAGCTCGCTCAGCACGCCCACAATGTCGCCGCGGCTCATGGTGCTGGCCTGTTCTATGCGGTCGGCCAGGTCTTTCGTCTCCATCGGCATCGTGAGTACGGGGCGCGGGTGCAGGCAGCGTTCTTCTTCGGGTTTTTGCAAGTCGTTCACATTCTCATACCATTCAAACAGGATAGACATAGCGGTAAGTTTTTTAAGTAAGTAGTTTGATGTTTTCTTCGGGCTACCTTGGCACGTCCTTTGCGCTGCCTTGGCGCGTCCTTGGTGCTACCTTGGCATGCCTGTCACTGCAGTGGCAGGACCGTGCCACTCCAGTGGCAGACGTGTGCCACTCCAGTGACAGAACCGTGCCACTGCAGTGGCAGGCATGGCATGGTAGCGGCAAAGGTATGTCTTTCCTGCTACAAAAGCAAGGCTTTGGTGCGTAAAAGCGGGGCGGGGAGCGAATTTCTTGCTCTGAAACGTTCCGGTTTTCACCTATTTTATATACCTTTGGGCGTTGCTTGATAACTGACGGACCGACATGAAAACACTTATCCTATCCCTGCTGATGCTCGTGGCAGCCTTGCCGCGCCTGTCTGCCCAGTCGGACTATACCCCGCAGGAGAACACGCTGCTCAACTGCATCACCCGCGTGCGCTTCGGCCTGGAGCACGCCACCCCCCAAGGCATGGACTACGACTATGCCCCCTACGTGGACACCCTCTACAACTACCTCTACACCAGCCCCGTGGAGATGAAGGTGACCGTGGAGATGCTGGCGCGGCTGACGCTGCAGGCCTACTTCATGGAGACGGGCGACGGGCGCACGGACTGGGCGGATGCGGACAAGACGTTGCGCATCACTTATAAGTTTCCCGCCTTTCACGACGCTTACTTCTTCACCTGCGCCCGGGGCGTGGCACAGCACCTGGAGGAGGGCGGCCGAGATGACGACGCCCTGCAACGGCGCGACTGGGCCTTGACGGCTTTGCCCAAAGTGCTGGGCACGGCGGACACGCCCATGGCCTACCTGTTGCTGAAGCAAAACGAGGCGCTCAGCTTCCAGCGCGTGAGGGACTATGCGCGCGCCGCCCGCTACTCGCTCCGTGCCGCCGCCATTGCGCAACGGCTGGAGGGCGATACCTCCTCCCTCTATCGCGACGACTTGCAGATGGCTGCCACCGTGTGCCACGTGGCCGGGCTGTATGCCGAGGCCGACTCGTGCTTCACCATCCTCCAGGCGTGGATGGAGGCTGACGGACGACAATCGGATGCCCGCTACGCCAGCCTTCTCCTTGCCCGTGCCGATGCCTGCAGCAGCTTGGGACTTACCGCCCGGGCGGACAGTTGTTATCTTCGCGCGCTTTCCCCTGCCGCCTGCGCCGACGACTCCCTCCGCTGCGAAGCCCTCTACGGACTGGCTGCCTTGCGTTACGGGCGGGCCGACTATGAGGGCATGCTTCCCCCCATGCGCCAGCTTATCGGTCTGATGGAGAAGGACAAGGATGGTGCCGTCCCCGGCGAAGTGTTCCGCCTGCTCGACCTTTGCAATGCCCCCA
>CALUIF010000165.1 GCA_944320635.1 uncultured Bacteroides sp.
GCAATCGTTATGATGGTATTTCTATGTTTATTAGCTATTGGCTTATTGATATTTGCCCATACCTCAAAAGGCAAACGCTTTTTTGCCGACTGAGCTACACTCACAGAGACAGACAAGAACTGCCTGCCGTGCACATCGCCTGATGTTGCGGCAGGCAGTTCTTGTTTACATGCTTGCATCCTTCGCCTTAAACGCCAGCGCATACATCCGCATCTGCTTCACCATGGCCAGCAGGCCGTTGCTGCGGGTGGGCGAGAGGTGCTCTTTCAGTCCGATGCGGTCGATGAAATAAAGGTCGGCCGAGAGAATCTCTTCGGGCGTGTGGCCGGACAATACTTTGATGAGTAGGGCGATGATGCCTTTCACAATCAGTGCGTCGCTTTCGGCCTGGAAGATTACTTTGCCGTCCACCTCGTCGGCCTGTAGCCATACGCGGCTTTGGCAGCCTTCAATAAGGTTTTGGTCTGTCTTATACTTTTCGTCCAAAGGAGTTTGCTCGTTGCCCAAGTCTATCAGGAGCTGGTAGCGGTCCATCCAGTCGTCCAAATCGCTGAATTCAGCAATTACTTCGTCTTGTAGTTCGTTGATGCTCATACTTTTATATGGTTTATAGCTACAAGCTACGAGCTACGAGTCTGGGCGGCAAGTTTGGCACTTGTAGCTTGTAGCTCGTAGCTTGTAGCTGATTACTCATTTCTCATTATAGATTACCTCCAGCACCGTCTGCCCCACGGCTTGCAGGGTGGCGGGGTCTATGATGTCCATGTTGTCGGCGTGCGTATGCCAGAAGTCGCCGAAGCCGGTGTCCGAGTTGGGGTCGTAGTTGATGATGTCCACGCAGGGAATCTGGCGCAGTTGGTACACGTACAGGTGGTCGTCCGTCACCTCCGTGCCGCTCTCTTTGGGGAAGTAGCTGCCGAAGCCTATGCGGTGGGCGGCCTCCCAAATCTTCTTGACGTATTTGCCTGCCGTGCGTTGCGAGAAGCGCTCTTGGTAGAATGTGGCTCCCCGTCCGCCCACCATATCGAGCAGGATGCCGAAGCGGGCATTGTAGTTGCTTACATGCGGCATGCGTCCCCAGTATTGCGAGCCGAGGCACCAGGTGTCGGGCTTATAGTTGCCGCGGTAGAAAGTAGGGATGCCGTAGTCTTCGGCGTCAAACAGTATGATGTCGATGCCTATTGCCGGGGCTTTCTGCTGCAGTTGGCGGGCTATTTCGAGCAATACGCCCACACCGCTGGCACCGTCGTTGGCACCTAAGATGGGTTTCTGCTGCTTGGCCTTGTCTTTTTCTTCGTCGGCATAGGGGCGACTGTCCCAATGAGCACAGAGCAGCACACGCCGGCGGTTGTCGGGATTGTACGAAGCAATGATGTTGCGCGCCTTCAGGATGGTGTTGTCATAGGCGATGAGGTCGGCTGGCTGTTCGTACACCTTTGCGCCAAACTGCTTGAGTTTCTGCACAAGGTATTCGCCGCAGTCGCGGTGTGCCTGGGTGCCCGGCACACGGGGGCCGAAGTCGCACTGTGTCTTGACGTACTGATAGGCGCTGTCGGCATGGAAGGCAGGTACTTCTACATTGGAGCGTGTCTCGGCCTTTGTGCCGGCGGTTGTTTGGCTGTTTTTGCTGTTTCCGCAGGCTGCAAAGTGAATGGCAAGCATGGCCAGCAGAGGAATGATAAGGGTATGTTTCCGTTTCATAGATAGTTGAACGTATTTAGTTTAATGGGGATTCGAGAAGTTTAGCCGGGTTTCTTTTTTGCCTACGTCCAGCGTCACTTCTGCGCCGTTGATGAGGGGAACGTTCATGGTGACGTGGCCTACGGGGAAGTTGAAACATACGGGCATGTCATACTCTTTCAGCACATCGGCCAGTGCGCCATACAAATCCTTGCCCAGCGACTTGTTTTCTACGTACTCTGTGAATTGTCCGATGATGAGGCCCTTCAGCCGGCCGAGTACACCGCCCAGCCGGAGGTTATACATCATGCGTTCTACTGCGTGGGGGCGTTCGCCCACGTCTTCTATGTAAAGTATGGTATTCTCGGGGGGAATGTCCAGTGGCGTACCGCGCAGTCCGTAGAACACGGAGAGGTTGCCGCCGCGCAGTGTGCCTGTGGCTGTTCCCCGGTGATTCAGTTTGTGTGCCGGACAGGTGTAGCCGAAGCCTTTCTCGGTATCTGTCCTCCGGCCGAAAAGGACATCGCGCAAGGCCAGTGTGCAGGGATCGTCGGCAGGCTCCACGGTGAGGTGCCGTGCCATGGGGGCGTGTAGCGAGGCAAAGCCTTCGTGTTGGAAGGTGTTGTGCAGTGCTGTGATGTCGCTGAAGCCTACCAGCCACTTGGGGTGTTGGCGGAAGCGGGTGAAATCCAGCTTGTCCACCAGGTGCACTGCCCCGTAGCCACCCCGGCTGCAAAAGATGACTTTGGTTTCTTCGTCGTCCATAGCTGCCTGGAGGTCTTCCAGTCGTTGGGCAATGGTGCCTGCATACGTGCCGCAAGCTGATGCCGCATGGCGTGCAAGGCTGACCTCCAGTCCCCACGAGCGCAGGCGTTTGACAGCTCCTTTCAAAAAGGCTTTGTCAATCTTGCTGGATGGGGAGACGATGACCACGCGGTCGCCTTCACTGATGTAGGGCGGAAATATCAGGCTGTTCATAGGCGTTTTGCTGATTTTCGGCAAAGGTATACATTTCGGGGCGGAATGCAGCAGGCGGAAAACTTTTTTTAGAGTTTCTGCCTGCTGTGCCCTTTACCGGGGCTGTTTTT
>CALUIF010000166.1 GCA_944320635.1 uncultured Bacteroides sp.
CTTTTGCGGAGTGACATCACTTTGCAACAAAACACAACACGGGACATATGAAAAAGCACCTCTTAATCCTCCTGTTCTGGGTAGGATTGCCTGCATTGGCACAGACTGTGTCAGTCAAGACCAACCTACTTTACGACGCCACGACCACCATCAACGTGGGCGCGGAGTTCGGCTTGTCCCCGCGGTGGACGCTCGACCTGTCCGCCAACTACAACGGATGGACTTTCAACGACAATAAGAAATGGAAGCACTGGATGGCCCAGCCCGAAGCCCGGTATTGGCTTTGCGAGGCTTTCAACGGGCACTTCCTTGGCACGCACCTGCTTGGCGGGCAGTACAACATGGGCGGACTCAACCTGCCCTTCGGCCTTTGGGACGGCCTGAAGGACCACCGCTACGAAGGGTGGTATGCCGGCGCGGGCGTGGTGTACGGTTACCAGTGGCTGCTGGGGCGTCGCTGGAGCCTGGAGGCCGCGCTGGGTCTGGGGTATGTGCGTGCAGGTTACGACCTCTACGAGTGCCCCCACTGCGGCTCCTGGCAGGGCAGCGGGAAGAAGAACTACGTGGGTGTGACGAAGGCTGCCGTGTCGCTGATATACATTATTAAATGAATATATCCTGTTATTTTTTAGACGCGGATTGAGCGGATGACGCGGGTTATTCTTAGCATAACATACTGAATCCTATAAATTACAAATCCGCTCAATCCGCTTCATCCGCGTCTAAAAAATCAAAACCCTGCATAGTATAAACTAAATATGAACAACTGCTTATTATGAAAAAGATATTGATTTCGACCGGGGTGGTGCTGTTGTCCTTGCAGGCAGCATTTGCGCAGGTGTCTTACTTGGAAGCCGTGCGGGTGGAGAACCGTCGGGTGGAGAAGCAAGGCAAGGAGGTGGCGGTGAGCCTGGACCTCAACCTGGACGACCTGAAGCTGGACAGGCAGCACTCGCTGACGTTGGTGCCTGTGCTGGTGTCGGCCGACGGCAGCGAGGAAACGGGGTTGTCGCCTGTGGTGGTGAACGGCAAGGTAAGGCACAAGGTGGCGGAACGCCTCATTGCCTTGGGTGATGCGGAGCAGGAAAACAGCCTTTGCATGGTGCGCAAGAACGGCGAAGCACAAACCTTGCACTACGCGGCTTCCGTCCCCTTCCGCCGCTGGATGTTGGACGGGCGTTTGGAACTGCGTGCCAAGACTACGGGCTGCGCCCGGTGCGAGGAAGGCCGCGAGACGGTGAACACGGGCACAGTGCTTCCCTTCGTGGCCCCGCAATACGTGTCCGGCGAAGTTTTGCAGCCCGCCGAGGAGCAGGTGAAGCGTCGTTCGGAAGTGCGCACGGCACGCCTGCAATACCGCCGCGACGTGGACGCCGTGCAGCCGGACTATCGGGACAACCGCAAGGAGCTGGACAAGGTACAGGCTTCGATAGACGCAGTGAAGCAGAACCCCAACCTCAGCATCACAGGCATCTACGTGACGGGCTATGCCTCTCCCGAAGGTTCGATGGCTTACAACCTGGCGCTGTCCGAACGCCGTGCCAAGGGTTTCACGCAATACGTGCAAAGAAGCAACCGCGAGCTGGACAAGACACTGTGGCACGTGGACTGGAAGGGTGAGGACTGGGCAGGCTTCGCCCGGGAGGTGGAACACCGCCGGGACCTGGAGCAGCAGGCCGGGATGCTGAAGCTCATAGAGGAATGCGGGGGCGACCAGGATGCCTGCGAGGCAAGAGTGAAGGCCATGATATCCGCCGGGGCATACCAACGCCTGTTGAACGAGGTATATGTGCCCCTGCGGCGCAATGAATACCGCATAGAGTACAACGTGCGCCACTTCACGCTGGAGGAGACGAAGGAACTGCTGGCCACCCGCCCCGACCTGCTCAGCGTGGCCGAGATACAGAAGGTGGCGGACAGCTACGGGCGCAACACCCCGGAGTACATCGCAGCGCTGGAGGTGACCGTTGAGACCTATCCGGACAACGTGGTGGCGCGACACAACTGCGCATTGGCCAAGCTGGAAACGGAGGATTATTCCGGAGCCATCGCCCTGCTGCAAGGCAGCGAAGACGGTGGCCTGCTGAACATGCTTGGCGTGGCCTGTGCAAAGGCAGAGCGGTATGACCTGGCGAGGGAAGCCTTCGGGCAAGCCGTCCGTGCAGGGAGCACGGCTGCGGGTGACAACCTGCGGCAGATGGAAGAGATGCTGGAGTTGATAAATTGAGAGTTGAGAATTAAGAATTAAAAAATAAGAGGTGACTTATTTCTCAATTCAATAAGAATGAAGAATCGGGAATAGCTTATTTCTCAATTCTTAATTCTTAATTCTTAATTCAATAAGGTCGCTCTTTGACATTTTGGGAAATACGGAAAATAAGGTTATCTTTGCGGAGCTATCGCTTGCCATTCGATTATGCCCGATATGGGAGATGATGCGTAGAGATTAACTGTAAAAAATGCTTAATATGAACACTGTAGAACTTGATGCTGAACGGGCTGCTATCATTCGCCAACTGTTTGCGATAGATAGCCGTGAACTACTGGATAGTGTGCAACAATTGATAACAAGTTTTGTGCAGAGGAAGGAATATGATAGACCTCCTTGCCAGTTTTCAGTAGAAGAACTGAAGCGTGTATTGGCTGAATCGGACGCCGGAGGAGATGACATGTCGCATGAGGATTTTCTTGCAGAACTGGAAAAAGAAGAAGGGATTGTGTCATGCAGATAATTTGGCGTGGAAAAGCAAGGCAACT
>CALUIF010000167.1 GCA_944320635.1 uncultured Bacteroides sp.
GCTTGTCCGCCCAGTACGTCCGTTCCATAACCCAGGTTGAGGCCGACGCCCCACTTGCTGTCTTGTGCCCATAGGGCGGTGGATGTCAGCAGACATACCATCAGTGTAACGAATAACTTTTTCATGACTTTTGTTTTTAAAGGTTTAACTATATGGTTATTCAAACTCTCTCTTGTCAGGCTGCTTGCCAGCGCTCCGTTGCTATCGTCTTAGCGTTCCGTCGCTATCGTCTTAGCGTCCCATCGCTATCGTCTTGGCGCTCCGTCGCTGGCAAGGGAGGTTTCCGGTGCCTGTTTGTCACTGTTCGTGCTGCCAAAGGTAGGGAATATATCCGGAGAAAGAAAGCAAAAATGCAAAAATTATTATCTTTCTCCGCTTTCAAAAGGTGTGTTGCGCAGCACAATCATGCCCTGCGGGTGTTGGCGCACGGGTGCGGCCAGGTCAATCCGTTGCGCGCGCAGCGGGGTGGCCCGGGCGGCCTTGGTGGCGGCGGTGGCCGTTACGCCGGTGATGTCCTCAATGGCGGCAGCAATGAGCGGCTCGTCGGGGCCGAAGGGCATGTAGCCGTTGTATTCATCCCAGTCGGCGGCGGCGATGTCGGGCGTCACGCCGGTGGAGGGGATGGAATAGTTGTCGGCGTTATAGCTTTGGAAGGTGATGGGGAACATCTCGTAGGTGTAGCCTTCGAGGGAGAAGCTGGTGCCCTCCATGCCCACGTTCTTGCCGTTGGATGTCTCGCCCACGGTCACCACGTCAATGCCGATGCCGCGCAGCGAGTTGATGACCAGTTCGCTGGCCGATGCCGTGCTGGCGGTGGTGAGCACGTACAGGCGCTGCAGGCCGAGGCCTTCGCGGCTGAGGTCGGCTCCGTCGTAGTCGCCGTAGTAGAATCCTTCCTTGAAGCGGTCTACTGCTTCCACATACTCCATTCCCGTTTCATCGGCGGTGCCTTCCACGTCGGCCATGCGGTCGTCGTTGTATCGGTAGTAGGCAAATACCTGCCCGTCGGCCTGGCTTCCGGCGATGACGGTGGAGAGCATGTTGGCCGACATCACGTGGCCTCCGCCGTTGTAGCGCAGGTCGAGGATGAGTTCGCTGATGCCCTGTGCCTTCAGGTCGCGCAGCGCTTGGAGCAGGTCGTTGTCGTAGGCGGCGTCGAAGCCCGAGTAGTTGAGGTAGCCGATGCGTGTGCCACCCTCTTCAAACACTTCCTCTGCCAGCACGGGGGTGGGATAGAGGCGGGTGGTGGTGAAGGAGAGGGTGGGTATGCCCGGCTCGTTGAGCCCTACTGTGACGGAGGCTCCGGCGCTGGGGGCCATCAGGTCGTAGTAGGCAGACATATAGTCGGTTATTTCCCTGCCGTTTACTTCTGCGATGATGTCGCCGCGTTGCAGTCCGGCTTCCTCAGCGGGCGAGTCGGGATAAAGGGCTGAGACGGCGAACCCGTAGGAGCCTGTGGGCTGACCGTTCTGGTCTGTAAAATAGATGATACTTATGCTGGCGATGCCGTAACTGTCCGTCATTTCCTTTTCGAGGCCCAGGTAGCTGTGGTCTATCTCGCCGTCCGTGGCACGGGTGGAGGTAGTGCGTGTGCCTGCCGTACGGGTGACGTAGGAGTAGAGCGTGCCGTTCTTATAGTCCAGGTTGTTGGCTCCGGTGGTCCGGCCCAGGCGCAGGAGCGACTGTACGAAGAAGTTGTTTTCGTAGTCGTCCACGTAGGGCGTGCTGAAGTCGCGTTCCATGGCCTTGTACTCGGTGTTCCACAGGTAGTAGTAGGAGAGGAACTCGTCGAAGTACTGGTTCACCAGCGGGCCTTCCTCGGTGGGGTCTTGTCCACTGGGGTCGCCCTCTTGTGTCACCACGAAGCTGTCGCCCTTGTAGCCGTCGGTAAAGGCTATGGAGATGAGCGTGGTGCGGTCTTCCCGGGAGGTATTGGGCTCGAAGGTGAGGGTGAGGGTCGAGGCTCCGGCCTGCCCTTTGGAGGTGACGCTGCACCAGCTTTGCTGGCTGCTGGCTATCCAGGCTCCTGCGGCTTGGAAGGTGTATTCGGCCGAAGTGGCGTCGGCGGCGATGGTGACGCCGGTGGTCCACGTGGATTGCGATACGCCGGGAATGTCGTTTACGTTTTCCTCCTCTTGGCAGGAAGTGATGAAGAGGGCTGCCACGAGCAACAGCCACAGGGTCGATAGAGTTTTTTTCATGTCAGTGATACGATAAGATGTTAATGATTCGTGTTTTGGGTTAATGGCGACAAATATACGCAAAATCGGTTACACTCCATGCGGGCGGCGCGTATATTTGGGGTAGGGCGGGAGGTCAGTGCGCCTCCAGCCAGTTGGCTCCCCAACCGCAGTCGGCCTTGAGGGGCACGCGCATGGGGCAGGCCTGCTCCATCTCCTCAATGACAATGCTTTGCACGCGTTCACGCTCGTCCAGGGGTACGCTGAAGTTCAGTTCGTCGTGCACCTGCAGCAGCATTTTGGCACGGATGCCCTCAGCCTGGAAGCGCCGGTATATGCGGGCCATGGCCACCTTGATGATGTCGGCCGCGCTGCCTTGTATGGGCGCGTTGATGGCGTTGCGTTCGGCATAGCCCCGCACGGTGGCGTTGCGCGAGTTGATGTCGGGCAGGTAGCGTTTGCGGTGGAAGATGGTCTCCACATACCCCTGCTGCCGGGCCACGTCGATGCTGTAGTCCATGTAGGCCTTCACCCGGGGGTAGGTGGCGAAGTAGCCGTCTATCAGCTCCTTGGCTTCCTGTCGGGACACGCCCATGCGTTCGGCCAGGCCGAAGGTGGAGATGCCGTAGATGATGCCGAAGTTGGCCGTCTTGGCCTTGCGGCGCATGTCGGGGGTCACGTCGGCCAGGGGCACGTGGTATATCTTGGCGGCGGTGGCGGCGTGTATGTCGTGTCCTTCGATGAAAGCCTCAATCATGTCGGGGTCCTGGCTGAGGTGGGCCATGATGCGCAGCTCTATCTGCGAGTAGTCGGCCGAGAAGAAGCGGCAGCCGTCGTCGGGGATGAAGGCTTTGCGTATCTCCTTGCCGTCGTCGTCGCGCACCGGTATGTTCTGCAGGTTGGGGTTGCTCGAGCTGAGGCGGCCTGTGGCGGTGACGGCCTGGTTGAAGGAGGTGTGTATGCGCCCCGTGCGGGGGTTGATGAGCTGTGGCAGGGCGTCGACGTAGGTGCCCAGCAGTTTCTTCAGTCCGCGGTGTTCCAGTATGCGGCCCACGATGGCGTGGCGGGGACGCAGGCTTTCGAGCACTTCCTCCGAGGTGACGTACTGCCCGGTCTTCGTCTTCTTGGGTTTGTCGGCTATGTGCAGGCGGTCGAAGAGCACTTCGCCCACTTGCTTGGGCGAGGCGATGTTGAACGTCGTGCCGGCCAGGCGGTAGATGTCGGCCTCAATCTCGCGGAGGCGGTTGGTGAAGTCTTCCGACGTCTGGGCAAGTGCCCCGGTGTCGATGCGCACGCCGTTGGTCTCGAGGTTGACGAGCACGGGCACGAGGGGCATCTCCACGTCGGCAAACAGGGCTTCGGCGCCTTGCTCTTTCAGTTCCCGCCCGAGTGCTTCCTTGAGGCGGAGGGTGACGTCGGCGTCTTCGCAGGCATAGCGGTAGACGTCGGCCGGCGGAAGGTCGCGCATGGACTTCTGGTCCTTGCCGCGCGGGCCGATGAGTTCGTCGATGTGGATGGTGCGGTAGTTCAGGTAGATTTCGGCAAGGTAGTCCATGTTGTGGCGAAGTTCGGGCTGCAGGACGTAGTGGGCGAGCATGGTGTCGAACAGCGGGCCTTGCACGCGGACGCCGTACCGTTGCAGCACTATCATGTCGTACTTTATGTTTTGCCCCACCTTCAGCGTGCGCGGGTTTTCGTAGAGGGGCGACAGGGAGCGGACTATGCGGGCGGCCTCGGCCTGGTCGGCGGGGACGGGTACGTACCAGGCGCGTCCCGGCGCGTCGCAGAAGCTCATGCCTACCAGCTCGGCCTCCATCGGCTCGGTGCCGGTGGTCTCGGTGTCTATTGAGAGAATTTCGGCTGTAAGGAGTTTTTGTAACATTTCCGTGCGTTTTTCCTCGCAGTCAGCCAGTTGGTAGTCCACGGTGAGGTCCTGAAGGCTTTGTAGGGGCGTTTCTCCTGCGCCGGCTGTGCCTCCGGCCGGATTTTCGGCAAACAAATCGGCTTGTGCCGGAGTGGTGGAGGGTTGTGTTTCCGGCTGGGCGAAGAGCGTTCCGGCGTAGGGGTCGGCGGGTGCGGGGGTGGGAGAGGGCTTGCCAAGGACACGGTCGGCCAGGGTGCGGAACTCCAGTTCGCCGAACAGCCGTCGCAGCTCCTCTTCGTCGGGCTGCTCGCGCACGAGGGCGGACATGTCGAGGGCAATGGGCACGTCGGTCTTGATGGTGGCCAGGAATTTGGAGAAGCGTATCTGCCCGCTGTTCTCTTCCACCTTTTTGCGCAGGGCGCCCTTGAGCTGGTCGGTGTGCTCCAGGAGGTTTTCGATGCTGCCAAACTGGGCGATGAGCTTCTGTGCCGTCTTTTCGCCCACGCCCGGGCAGCCGGGTATGTTGTCCGAGGCATCGCCCATCAGCCCCAGCATGTCGATGACTTGGGCGGTGTGCTCTATGCCAAACTTGGCCTTGACCTCCTCTGCCCCCATCACCTCGAAGCCGCCCGTGTGCTTGGGGCGGTACATGTGCACGGTGCCGCCCACGAGCTGGCCGTAGTCTTTGTCGGGCGTCATCATGTAGGTGTCGATGCCGCGGCGTCCGGCCTCCAGGGCCAGGGTGCCGATGACGTCGTCGGCCTCGAAACCCGCCACCTCGAGTATGGGGATGCGGTAGGCGCGGATGATGTCTTTTATAATAGGTACGGAGAGGCGGATGGTTTCGGGTGTCTCCTCCCGCTGCGCCTTGTACTGCTCGTAGGCCTCGTGGCGGAAAGTGGGGCCGGCCGGGTCGAAGGCCACGCCGATGTGCGAAGGCTGCTCCTTGCGCAGCACCTCTTCGAGCGTGTTGACGAAGCCGAGTATGGCCGATGTGTTGAAGCCTTTGGAGTTGATGCGGGGTGCCTTGATGAAGGCATAGTAG
Source organism: uncultured Bacteroides sp. (assembly GCA_944320635.1). Lineage (GTDB taxonomy): Bacteria > Bacteroidota > Bacteroidia > Bacteroidales > Bacteroidaceae > Bacteroides. The sequence continues at coordinate 5,090 of CALUIF010000167.1, forward strand.
GCCCGGTAGATGAGCGCGTAAGCGTCCAGCAGGAATAGTTTGTCTGTAGATTCCATGAATTTATCGTTATTTTTCGGGTAAAAATACGAAGAAAATGCCGTATTCTGCGTTTTATTCGTATTTTTGTGACCGAATAGCGCACGTGCCCCCGGAAAAAGCCCCTGCCGTGTCCCTTGCGGAGGTACAGTAAGCCCCGTTTGTTAGCGCTCCGTCGCTATCGCGTTAGCGCTTCGTCGCTATCGTGTCAGTGCTCCGTCGCTAACACGCAAGGGTAGCACTGCTATGGGGCAGGGGTGGCAACGCTTGCGCGTACCTGCATAGATAGATTGAGTAAAGCAAAGCATGGATTATTATTTGTCTCGAATAAAAACGCCTATTTCTGACGAGCTGGAAGATTTCCGCCGCGTGTTCGACGCCTCGCTGTCCAGCTCCAACCCGCTGTTGCAGAGCGTCATAGCGCACATCCGCCAGAGAAGCGGCAAGATGATGCGCCCCATGCTGCTGCTGCTCACGGCCAAAGCCTGCGGGGGAGTGACTGCGGCCTCGGGCCACGCAGCCGTGTCGCTCGAACTGCTGCACACAGCCAGCCTCGTGCACGACGATGTGGTAGACGAAAGCGACGAGCGCCGCGGGCAGCTGTCGGTCAACGCCGTGTTCAACAACAAAGTGGCCGTCCTGGCGGGCGACTACCTGCTGGCCACTGCCCTGGTGCAGGTGGAGCAGACGCACAACCACGACATTATCGAAGTAGTGGCAAAGTTGGGCCAGGACCTGGCCGAAGGCGAGCTGCTCCAACTCTCCAACGTAGACAACCTTGACTTCTCGGAGGAGGTGTACTTCGACGTCATCCGCAAGAAGACCGCCGCCCTCTTTGCCGCCTGCACCAAGGCCGGGGCCCTCTCCGCCGGGGCAAGCAGCGAAGTGGTGGAGCGCGCGCGGCTGGTGGGCGAGAACATCGGCATCTGCTTCCAGATAAAAGACGACATCTTCGACTACTACGACAGCCCCGAGATAGGCAAGCCCACGGGCAATGATATGCACGAGGGCAAGCTCACCCTGCCTGCCCTCTTCGTGCTCAACAATATGGACGATCCCCTGATGCGCGACCTTGCCGTGCGCGTGAAGCGCGGCACCGCCTCGGCCGACGACATCAAGAAGCTCGTGCAGTTCACCAAAGACCATGGCGGCATAGCCTACGCCTCGTGCGTGATGGCGGAGTATCGCATCCGCGCCCTCGAACTGCTCGACGCTGTGCCCGACGCAGCCCTGCGCCGTGCCTTCACCGCCTACGTGAACTACGTGGTGGAGCGGGACAGGTAATTTTCAGCTACGAGTTACGAGCTACAAGCTACGAGTAATGAGCAACAATCCAGTTGCAGCAACCATACTCGTAGCTTGTAGCTCGTAGCTATTTACAGTTCGTAGCTATTAAAACCACTTTACTTCCTGCCCCAGAATGTCGCTCAGCAGCAGGTTGGCCAGCCGGCTGGTGCCCAGGCGGAACAGGCGGTTGTTGAGCCACTCCTCGCCCAGTACTTCCTTGACGATGGTGTAGTACACCAGCGCGTCGTGCACCGAGCTGATGCCTCCGGCGGGCTTGAAGCCGATGCGCGTGCCCGTCTGCTCGTAGTACTCGCGGATGGCCTGGCACATCACGTAGGCGGCCTCGGGGGTGGCGGCGGGCTGCTGCTTGCCGGTGCTGGTCTTGATGAAGTCGGCGCCGGCATACATGGCCAGTATGGAGGCTTTCTTCACGTTGGCCATCGGGCCGAGGGTGCCGGTTTCGAGTATCACCTTCAGCGTGCGCTCCTTGCACGTTTCTTTCAGTTCCTGTATTTCATCGCACAGGGCCTCGTAGTCGCCGGCCAGGAATTTGCCGACCGACATGACGATGTCTATCTCGTCGGCACCCTCCATGACGGCCATGGCGGTTTCGGCCACCTTGACTTCGGGGAAGGTCTGCGACGAGGGGAAGCCTCCGGCCACGCAGGCTATCCTGACGTCCTCCACCTCGAGGGTGTCGCGCACTATCTCGGCAAAGTTGGGGTAGACGCAGATGGCGGCCACGTTCTTCAGGTCGGGGTGCTCTTCGTCGAGGCGGTTGACGGCCTGCGTGAAGCGCATGACGCTCTGGTCGTTGTCGGTGGTGGAGAGGGTGGTGAGGTCGATGCAGTGAAAGAGGAAGCGTTTTACCTCCGGGGTGTTGTTGTCCAGCACCTTGGCTTCGATGATGCTGTCTACCTGTGCCACGATGTCCTCGTCCTTCAGGTTGGTGTCGTACTTGGCCAGTGCGGCGTCGTACTTGCTTTGTGTGGGTTGTTCATTTGTTTCCATTGTCATTCAGTTTGGGGTTATTGATATGCCTGTCTTTGTCGCGGCTTGTTTTCTTCTGGAGGGTGCGGGCGAAGGCTTGGGTGAGGTCGGTGCCGGTCTGGTTGGCCAGGCAGACGAGTACCCAGAGCACGTCGGCCAGTTCTTCGTCGAGGTTGTCGCGTTCGCCGGGCTTGAACGACTGGTCGCCGTAGCGCCGTGCCACGACGCGTGCCAGTTCGCCCACTTCTTCGGTGAGTACGGCCATGTTGGTGAGTTCGCTGAAGTAGCGCACGCCGTAGGTCTTGATCCAGCGGTCTACTTCTTCTTGTATTTCTTTCAGAGTCACGGTAAGTTAAGTATTAAGTGTTAGGTATTAGTGATGAAGTGCTAAGTATAAGTGTCAGGTATTAGTGATGAAGTGGTCATTGGTACTTAATCACTAATACCTAACACTTAATACTTATTAACGCTTATTCTTTCTGCTTGGTGTCCATCAGTATGGTCACGGGGCCGTCGTTGAGCAGCTCCACCTTCATGTCGGCGCCGAATTGGCCTGTCTGCACGGGCCGTCCCAACAGGCCGCTGAGGGTTTGGCAGAACTGTTCGTACAGCGGTATGGCCACTTCGGGGCGCGCGGCGCGGATGTAGCTGGGGCGGTTGCCCTTCTTGGTGGAGGCGTGGAGGGTGAACTGGCTGACGACGAGCAGCTCTCCGCCCACGTCGAGCACGGAGCGGTTCATCACGCCGCAGTCGTCGTCGAAGATGCGGAGGTTCACCACTTTGTGCGCCAGCCAGTCGATGTCGTCCTGGCCGTCGCTGTCTTCTATGCCCACTAGGATAAGCAGCCCGCGGCCTATGGCGGACTTCTGGCGGCCGTCGATGGTGACGGAGGCGTGGGCGGTGCGTTGTATCACGATTCTCACTTTGTTTTCGTTTAGCGGTTGTTCATTCGTTTTTCAAAGATACGAATTATTTCTTTTCCTTGTTGCGTGCGGTGGGGTGAAAGTGGTGTTTTTGGGGTGTTCCGTTGCTGTCGTGTTAGCGTTCCGTCGCCAGCGTGTTAGCGCTCCGTCACTAACACGTTAGCGCTCCGTCGCTAAGGAAAGGGGATTAGGCTGCTGCCAGAAGGGTATTTTTCATCCGCAAGTGACGCGGATAACGCAGATTTTTGTCTTTTGCAAGCATGCACATTCGGTGTGCGTAGTTATCTGCGTTACCCGCGTCATTTGCGGATGAAAAATGTAAGCAAGAGAGATGTGTTACTTCTCCGTGCAGGCGATGCGCGTGCCGTCGGCCTGTACGGCATATACCTTCGCGCCGTCCAGCGCGACGGACGAGGGCACGTCGAACGTCAGGAAGTTGGAGAAGTAAAGCAGCTCGCTGTCCGGCGACTGCCTTATCTCGAAGGCTACGGCCTCTTCGCCACCGGTGATGCTGATGCGGTTGCCCGAGCGCGTGTAGCTTACTTCCTTGGTGATTCTGGTGCCATTGCCTTCAAACTGCGTGTAGTGGCCCACGTCGCCCACCTGGTAGTTCTCGATGCCCACATCGCCGTCCTTGCGGTCTTCCAGGTAGTAGAAGGCGTGCTTGGGGGCGGGGAACTGTGCCATGTAGTTCTTGGCGGATGCTATCATGGACTCCGTCACCACGTAGTTCCACGTACCGTATTGCTCGATGGTGGTATTTACCGGCTCGAAGAAGCCCCACATCTCGAAGAAGTCCGTGAGGTTTTCGCCCGCCGCCTGGCTGGCCTTCATGGCAAACTTCAGTTGTCCGGCTCCGGGGTCGCTCTCCACGATGCGGTCTTCGCGCAGCAGGCGGAACAGCGTGGGCCAGAAGTCGGGCTTGTGGCCGCAGCGGTGGTAGTAGTTCCACAGCTGCCAGTTCATGCGCATGTGCAGCTCCGTGTCCTCATTCTGGTGGGTGGCGCTGCCCATGTTGCACCAGGCTTGGTGGTTGATGCAGCGGGCGGTGGCTAGGGCGCTTAGTTCCTCGCCGCGCGAGCAGTATTTGCCCAGCTTGTAGAGGATGTAGTTGGAGAACAGGTTGTTTGACGACTCGGTGGAGCCGGGCCAGTTGATGGCTTTCTGGTGCACGTGCCCTATCTCGTGGGCGGGTCCCCAGGCGTTGTCCTTGGCCGCCATGACATTGTCGTACAGCAGGATGTTGTCCAGGTAGGTGTAGACGAAGCCCACGCGGTAGTCCGACGCCCACATGTAGCTGCCCTCGGGTGAGATGGCGAAGATGTGGTTGTTCACCTGCGAGGGGCGCACGTCTTCAATGCCCATCAGCTCCTGCTGCCAGCCTATGATGTCGTCCCACAGGTTGATGGCCGAGAGGATGTCGTAGGGCACGGCCTGCTGCATCTGTGCGCGGTGGAAGTAGAACATGATGCGCTCGCCGCGCACGCAGAAGTACTTGTAGTTGGCTTTTCCTATCAGCTCGGCGTACTTGTCGTTGGTCTGGTGCGTGGCCAGGTCGAAGAAGCCGCTCACCGTGCCGCTGCCGGGCGGGATGTGGATGGTTATCGGCCGGGCGTTGGCGTCGAGCAGGTTGGCCGTGTACATGATGAACAGCATGCCCCGCCGGCTGAAGCCCACCTTGTTTACGCCTTCTTCGAGGAAGCGCGTTTCGCCCGAGGCTGCCGTCTGTACGTAGCTTGTGGTACCGTCGCTCACGGTTTCCTCGCCGATGCACTGTATGCTGAGCGGCTGCCCGTGCGTGTCGCCCACCAGTACGATGACCGAGTCGCCCGGTTCCACATAGATGCCGGTGGGGTTGTCCAGGTTGCCGTAGCGGTTGGTCATCAGGGTCTGCGCCCATTCTTCCACGTCGCTGTAGGGCTGGTAGGCCTGCACGCGGAATTCCTTTTCCCACGAGTCATACGTGCCGTTGCGCAGCTGCGTGGCGAGGCTGGCGAAGTAGCCCGGCAGGGCTTGTATCTGCGCGTCGGTGGCGCCGGCTTTCACTTCCGTGCAGGTGATGTCGGTAAACACTTCCAGCAACTGGCGTTCCAGCCGGTTGTCCGGGTTCCGCTGGAAGAACTGCATCTCCGAGCAGCTTACGAAGTCGCCCAGCCCGGACTTGACGGAGAACTTCACTTTGGTGACCTTGCTGTATGCGGGCGAGAAGACGATGCGGCTGGCCGCGTTCTGCATCTTGAAGTCGTACGAGCCTTGCAGCTGGTAGTCGGGGTTGGCTTCGGTGGCCACGTAGATGTCCACTTCGCCGAAGTTGCCGTTGCCGCTCCGTGTGTTGTAGACGATGTAGTCAAGGTCGGGTTTCTGGTCGAAGAAGTACTCCAGCGTCACGGGGAAGTTGGCCGACTGGTTCCAGATGGAGTGGTAGTGGTTTTCGTCTATCCGTCCGTCGTAGCTGTATTCTATGCCGCTGCCCGGCTGCTGCTCGCTGGCCTGTGCACTGGTGGGAAATACCTGCACGTCGCCGTCCACCTCTACGTCGTCCACGTCCGATGTCTTTGCTTCCTGCGTCACCGTGCAGGCAGCCGTCACCGTGGGGTCTTCCGTATAGGTATAGGTCAGCGTCACTGCGCGTTCTTCATACGTGGGGTTGGCGTCTGCCGTGTAGTTGTACACCTTGTCGGTAAGGGCTCGTGTGGTTACTTCGTGCAGCCAGGTGCATTCGGCAGGCAGGTCTGTGGTGTATTCCACGTTCGATGTCACCGTGATGCTCAGTTCGCCGCCGTCGGCAGAGACGGTGGGGCTGTCGTCTTTCAGCAGTATGGCAGGCCCGTAGCCCAGTTGGCGCACCTGTATGGTGTAGTTTTCCACGGTGGATGTTACGCTGACGGTGGCCGTGCGCACGTCGGGCTCCTCGCTTGCCCGCACCGAAATCAGTATGGCCGATGAAGTCGACGTGGGTTGTTCCTGCGCTACGAGGCACCAGGTGTCGTCGGACGAGGCGACGCTCCACTGCGAGAGTTCCAGGTTGGTCGTGACGGGGATGGAGACATACGATGCTCCCTGTTCGAAGTCTTGTTGCAGTTGTTGTTCGTCGATGCTGAATACCGGCGTTCTGCCGGAATTGCCTTCATCCTCGCTGCATGCAGCCGAAGCGAAGACCACGCAGATGATGTAGATGGGCAGGAAGATGATTCTTTTCATGGGCGTGAATATTATAAGGGGTTAAACATTGGGTAAAGGTACATTTTTTTACGATTTCGTGAAATTTATGCGCCGATTACGTAAACCTTTGCACAGTTTTTTAGGCTATAAAAGGCAAGAGGGAAGTCTTGTTTCCCAACAAAACATTCCCTTTTGCCTTTTTGTAAAAAACATGAGGAAAATATCTGGGAACCTGTCCTGAGTATCAGCTCCCGGAATAAGGTTTAAGTAGTGTTATCTGCCGCGCATGGAGAATTCACTCCATACGAAGAACACGCCGCCCGTTGCGTTGACAACGTTGGTGAAGCGTACGTGCGAAATGCTTTCGCCGCAGTCTATGCGCGGTGAAGTCCACGATGTGGCACCGGCAGCGGGCAAGCCGTCTGCACTGTTTGTAAAGCGTTCTACTTCCGTCCATTGCTCGCCATCGGTGCTTACGCTTACATACAGTTCGGCAGGAGCGGCGTTTCCGTTGCTATCCCGCGTAGTGTAAGTGAAGGAAAGGCGGCTGATGGGTTCGTTCAGGTCTACCTGTACGTAGTGCTCGCTCGTGGTGGCGATACTCCAAGCCGAGTGGAAATAGGTGGCGATATTGCCGTCCAGCAGGTTTGCCAATGAGCCTTCCGAAGGTTCCACGTAGTTGCTGGAAAGCATGTTGGCTGTCAATGCGATTTCCGGCAAAGTGAATGTAATGCCAATCAAGGCAACACCGGTCTCATCATCCACCCGGAAACTGGAATTGGACGGATTGGCTATGCGCACCGGGATGATGTAATCGCCATATTCCAGGTTTTCTTTATTGACCGTAATGTTGAACGTGGCGGAGGTCGCTCCGTCGCCAAACGATACGCTGCTGTCCATTGTGTAGCTTGCGGCGTCCAGCAACTCATAGCTTGTGCCGTTGGCTTGGTTGTAGGCATCCAGCAGGTCGGGGTCGACGGTGAGGTCGCATTGCAATCCCCAATAGTTTTCCACCGGAATTGTGAGATTGTAAGAGAGTTCGGCAGTCGAAACCCCGTCGTCACTCAGGATAGTGGACGAGAATCCCGGTTGCTCAAAGGCGATGTCCGGATATTGGGGAGTTACCTGCAGGAACACGTATCTTTTGTCGCTGTTGATGGAGTCTGTGCCATTGGTCAGTTCGAAGGGTACGACGTAAACACCGTCCGTTCCGATGCTGGTGCCCATGGCCGTGGTAATCAACTCAACGGGTACTTCTTTGTACAAGTCGGCAGAACCAAACTGCAAAGTGGTTCTTTCGAAGTTATAGCACGAAGCCGGATATGCCCGGTAGTTATACCCGTGTTCTGCGTTGTAGGCCTGTAGGGAGGCGTCGCTCATGACGCTTACGTCTACTGAGGCCGTGGCTCCGAGGTCCGACCCCGATTTGTTCACTATCAGTGTATAGTTGGCATTATCGCCTGTGATGTAGGTTGTCATGGCGATTTCCCCGCTGTTCCTGAAATAGAGGATGGTACTGAAGTCGCTCAGGAACTCATCCTTGTTGTCTTCGCACGCCGTGGGTACCAGCAGGAGGCCGGCGGCAAGCGCAGCTAATAATATGTTCTTCTTCTTCTTCATGAGTAAGTCGTTTTAATAAGGTTTGCATTACCATCCGTAGTTTTGCGTGAGCAGGCGGTTGCGGTCCAGTTCGCGTTGCGAGAACGGATAGAGATAATGGTTGTTGTTGAAGACGCGGGTTTCGAACACCGTGCGTTGCCAGAATTCGTCGGGCGTGTTGGTCGAGCCTCCGGCGATGGCATTGGTGTTCATGCCATACATGGGGCCTCCGTCGGTTTCGGTGGCAATCATCCATGTGCGCGTGTCGTAGTAGCGCAGGCGTTCGAAGGCTAGTTCCACGCGGCGTTCCTTGCGGCACAGTTCTATCAGTTCGGCGGTGGTGGCACCAGGGTAGACGTCGGTGATGGGTTCCAGTCCGGCACGGTCGCGCAAGTCGGCCCATACCTCCATGGCCTGGTCGTAGTAGCCTGAGGGCAGGGTGACGCCGCGGTTTTGGCACTCGAGCACGGCTTCGATGAAGTTCAGGTAGATTTCACCCAGGCGGAATACCGGGTAGGTGATGTTGCCCCAAGTGCCTTGCGTGTGGTCCAGCGTATGGTCGAAGAAACGGTTTACCAGGTAGCCCGACTTGGGGTAGTCGTGGCTCTGGTTTCCATTGCCGTCGCTGGCAAAGGATACCTGTGTGTACCGGCTGCCATAGAACCAGTAATTTCCGCTCCAGAACACGGAGATGTAGAAGCGCGGCTCGCGGTTCATGCACATGCGGGGTACCGGGATGTCGAACGTGCCGGTATAGGATGTCCATCCCTCGATGGGGTAGGGATAGGTTTCGTGCACCATCTCCGTGGCCACGTCGTAGCCCGAGGTGGGGTCGGTAATGGGCGTTCCGTCTGCCTCGTAGCCGGTGATGGGGTAAATGCCCGTGTTCATGGCGTAGGCGTCTACCTGTTGCTGCGTGGGGCCGACACCGCCGTAGCCGCTGATGCCTGCCGGCACTGTGTTGATGGACCAATAGTAACGGTTGTTATACCGGTTTGTCCAGATGAGCTCGCTGTTCCAGGTCACGTTGGTTATGCCGTAGTAGTCTTCGTAGGGGTTGCCGTTGCCGGCGCGGTACAGGCTGTAGACGTTTGTGTCGATCAGCGTCTTGGCAGCCGTGGCGGCTTCCAGCCATTTATTCGCGTCGTAGGTCTGCGGAAAGAGGTTCACGCCCGACAGTTCGGGGAAGTCCTCCGTTTGCGGGTTGCGCACGTCGCGGTACAGCGTGTTGCCGTTGAACAGGTCGCGGGCGGAGTATAGCAGCAGTCGCGAAATCACGGCCAGGCAGGTGCCCTTGGTGGCGAGGCCGTACTCGGTGGCGTTGTATTGGCTTTGCACGGCGTCGGCATTGGCGCAGGCGGTCATTTCGCTCACCACGTAGTCCACGCATTGCTCCCACGTGTTGCGCGGGCGGTAGAGGGCCTCTGTGCTGGCGGTAAAGTCGAGCAGCTCGTCGCCCAGCAGGAACACGGGTCCGTAGTCGCACATCATCAGGAAGTAGTAGTAGGCGCGGGCGAAGCGTGCCTGCCAGTACCATTGGTCGAGCTGTGCCTGCGATGCGTCGGGGTCGGTACAGCTGTACACGTTCTGCATGAAGATGTTGCACTCACGGATGCCTTGATAGTAACTGTCCATCTTGTAGTAGGGCACGGTGGAGGCGTTCCATGTGCCGAAGTTGATGTAGCGGTAGGCGCGGTCGTAGGTGATGGTGCATTCGTCCGAAGCTCCGAGGTACGGGTCGTTGTCGCCGACGTAGCTTCCGTCGAAGTTGGGCAGGAACGACATGCAGTTCAGCCAGTACTGGCGCACGTAGTTGCGCGATACCCAGATGTCTTCGAATGTCAGGTTTTCGTCTTCCTGTCTGTCGAGGAAGTCTTCGCACGAGGTGCAGAGCAATGCGCCTGCGGCGAAGCAACCCATGGTGAAGTATTTAATCAGATTTTTCATATCCTTAATTCGTGTGTTAGTGTTAGAAATTAGCGTTGAAACCGAAGGAGAACGTGCGGTTGAGCGGGTAGCCCGAACCGTCGGAGCTGCCCTTTTCGGGATCCCACAGCTTGAAGGGGCTGAAGCAAAGCAGGTTGTTGCCGGCTATGTAGAAGCGCAGCGACTTGATGAACGTCTTCTGCAGCACGTTCTTGGGCAGCGAGTAGCCTATCTCCACGCTTTTCAGGCGCAGGAAGGAGCCGCTGCGCAGCCACCACGTGGAGGCGCGGTTGTTGTTGGTGGAGCCTGCGCCGCCGCTGCCTGCGCTGAGGCGCGGGTAGGTGACGTTGGCGTTCTGCCCGGCCGTGTTGGAGGACATCCATACGTTGCCATACACGTCTTCGTTGATGGCGGCGCGTTCCATGTTGCCCGTCGAGAACGGTGAGCGGATGCTGCTGCCCGAGAGGAAGAAGCTGGTGCGTGCCACGCCTTGGAAGAAGGCGTTGAAGTCCCATCCCTTCCACTGCGCGGTGGCGCCGAAGCCGTAGGTTATCTCCGGCAGGTTGGTGTAGCCTATGGCCACGGCATCCTGTTCGTCGACTATGCCGTCGCCGTTGACGTCCTGGTACTTGATGTCGCCCACGCGGTATTCGCCGAAGTTCTGTACCGGGCTGTTGGCTATCTCTTCCTCGCTCTCAAACAGGCCGAGGGCTATGAGGCCGAAGGGCTGCTCTGCTCCGCCCGAGCCGAAGGGCTTGCCTATGCGGTTCTGGTAGCGGTACTCCCAGTCGGGCTCGTCGTTGTTGATGAGCTTGTTGCGGTTGAAGGTGAAGTTGCCGCGCGCGGTGATGAAGAGGTCGTCGTTCACCTGGTGCATGTATTCGATGGTGGCGTCGAAGCCTTGGTTCAGCGTTTCGCCGATGTTCACGTAGGGCACGGTGGACACACCCACGATGGCGGGCAATCCGGCACGTTTCAGGAAGATGCCCTGGCGTTTCTCGCGGAAGTAGTCGGCCTGCACACGCACCTTGTTGAACAGCGAGAATTCTACGCCCGCGTTCAGTTTCAGGGCTTCTTCCCACGAGGCCTCGAGGTTTTCCACTTCGCCCACGCGGATGCCGCTGCCGCCCTGGTTGGCGCTTTGTCCGTACCACCATTCGCCGCCCGTCACGATAGTGGGCTCGTACACCCAGCGGCGGGTGCCGCCGATGTCGTCGTTGCCCACCTTGCCGTAGGAGGCTTTCCACTTCAGCATGTCGATGACCTTGGTGGCGGGTTGGAACCACTTTTCGCTCGACATCATCCAGCCCAGGGCCACGGCGGGGAAGAAGCCGAAACGGTGGCCGCGCGCGAAGTTTTCGGAGCCGTTGTAGCCCATGTTCACTTCGGCGAAGTAGGTATCGCGGAAGGCGTAGGTCACGCGGCCTGCGATGCCCTGGTCTTTGTAGGGCAGGGAGGCGGAGGGGCTGGCTGCCTGCGTGTTGGTGTAAATCTTGTGGTTGTACAGGAACAGGGCGCCTACGCGGTGCTCGCCAAACAGGCGGTTGTAGGTGAGCGACCCTTCCACGTAGCGCGTCATGGTGCCGCTGCGGACGATGTCGTAGGTCAGCGTCTCCTCGCCGGTGTGCACGGGCTCCCAGATGCCGTCACCGTTGCGGTCGTCATATATCAGGCTGCCGTCCTCGGCGCGTCCGCGCGCATGGTAGAAGGTGGACGTCTTGGAGCGGCGTTGCAGGGTGGTGTTCCAGGCATCCCACGAGAATTTGATGTTGGCCGACAGGCCTTTCAGCGGTTCCCATAGGGCACCGATGTCTTGCGTGACACCGATGAGCGACTGGGCGGAGTTCCAGAACTGTTCGCGGTAGCCGGAGTGTGCCAGCATGTTCCACGGGTTGTAGCCCGAGTCGGCGGAGGGGCCGGACAGGCGGCCGTCGGAGTATTCTACGGGGAAGGCGTTGGGCGAGGTGAGGAACAGGTAGCTCCAGATGTCGTCGTCGGTTTCGCCCCAGCCGGGTCCGAACGATTTCTCGTAGATGTTGGCCAGATTCAGGTTGACGACGGTGCTCTTGGTGAGGTTCAGGTCCACGTTGGCGCGGAAGTTGAACTTGTTGTAGCGGATGGACGAGTCGTATCCGTAGATGTTGCCCGCGCTCTTGTAGATGGAGCTTTCGTTGTAGAACGAGCCGGCTATGTAGTAGCGCACGATGTCGCTACCGCCTGTGATGTTGAGGTTGACGCGCTGGTTGGCGGCCATGTTGTTGAACATTTCGTCGAACCAGTCTACGTCGGGATACAGGTCGGGGTCGGCGCCCGAGCGGTACATCTCAATGTCTTCGGCCGAGTAGTAGTTGGTGCTGTAGGCTTCGTTGTAGAGTTCCGCCCACTGTGCGGAGTTCACCATCTGGGGCATCTTGGTGGGTTGCGTGAAGCCGAACTCCGTGCGCACGTTCACTTGCGGCTTGCCCACGGCTCCTTTCTTGGTGGTGATGAGGATGACGCCATTGGCGCCGCGCACGCCGTATACGGCCGAGGCGGATGCGTCTTTCAGGATGGAGAACGAGGCGATGTCTTCCGTGTCCACCAGGTCGAGGTCGCGCTCAACGCCGTCCACCAGTACCAGCGGGCTGGTGTTTCCGGTGAACGATGATACGCCGCGGATGTAGAAGTCGGCCGAGCTGTTCTTGCCCGGTTCGCCCGAACGACTCATGGCCACGATGCCCGAAAGCTGTCCGGCCAGGGCGGTGGAGAGGTTGGAGGTGGGCACCGTGAGCTTGGCCACGTCCAGTGTGGAGATGGCTCCCACCACGCTTTCCTTGCGCTGGCTGCCGTAGCCCACGACGACTACTTCGTCCAGCACCTCGTTGTCTACTTGCAGGGTGATGTTGATTTCGGTCTGGCCTACCAGCGCCACTTCTTGTTTCTTGTAGCCGATGTACGAGAACTCGAGCACGCCGCCCAGCCCTTCGATTGTGATAGAGTACTTGCCGTCTGCATCGGTGATGGTGCCCGTGGTACTGTTGCGCAGGTACACGGTGGCGCCGATGGCAGGTTCGTTGGTGTCGCCGGTCATCACCACGCCTGTGATGGTGTGCTTGGTCTGTTGCTGCTCTATGCCTGCAATTGCCGGGTTTTCGCCGTCGCCCGTCGCTGTGTTGGCCCGCAGCATGGAGGGCGAAAGGAGCAATGACAACGCAATACACGTGGCCGTGTACTGCATGCTACGTGAAAATAGTCTCATTAGTTCATTGTTTTAGGGTTAGACAATAGGTTCGGGTGTCGGCCCGCTTCTGGTAAGAAGATCGGGGCGGTGGGGGCTTTCGGCTGTTACCAAAACTGGTGCCGGATGGTGGTGGGTACTCTCCTCCTCATGGCTTTTCCTCTTTATTAATTGGTATGGTTTGCGCAGTGCGGACGTTTGTTCTTCGCCGTTCTGCTTGCAGTTTTTTTCTTCCTGCTTTTAGTTATGCTGTTCAATAAATTTCATTTGCCAGCCGTGGGGGATATATGGGCTATGCCTCTTTTGCCTTTGCCCTATAAGTGATGGCTATTGATAGGTATTGATTGGCATTTGTTAAAAGACTGTAGTATGTGCGACTCTCTTTATTTATCTTATTGCAATTATATGTATTTTTTTTAAATACTCCAAATAAAATTAAAGGAAAATGCTCTTGATTTGACGAATATTGGTTCGTTTGCGAAAACGGGCCGGCTGATTCGTTTGTCCGTTTTTGTTTTTTCTGTTTTTCCCGTCTGTTTTTGGGGGGGTCTTTGCGGGGCGGTGTGGGGGGCAGGCCGGAAGGCTGTGTTGTCGGCACTGGGTCGCGGGTTTGTTAGTGCTCCGTCGCTATCGTGTTAGTGCTCCGTCGCTATCGTGTTAGTGCTCCGTCGCTATCGTGTTAGCGCTCCGTCGCCAGCGTGTTAGTGCTCCGTCGCTATCGCGTCAGTGCTCCGTCGCTGTCGGGCGGGCCATAGCATTTTTTCCGGAAAATGCAGGATTTTGTCCCCATGGGGACAAAATAGGGAGCGAAACAGTTGGTTATTAGTATGCTAGACATTTTATTGCGGCACGCCTCCGTGTCCTCTGCGGGAAGGGTGTGTCGTGATGGGGAGATTGCTATCATTCTGTCATGTTCCTGCACCCGATGGGTGCCAAGTAGCGCAGTCGAAGCATCTCACGTTAATCTCTGTGAGACCCTTCGACTGCGTTGCGCTCAGGGTGACGGAATGGTATCCGTTTTTTTTGTATTACGACATGCTCAGTGCTTCCCGGCGGGCTCTCCTTCCGTGGCGGCGAAGTGCTCTTGCAGCGCCTGTGCCTTGGCCTGGCCCACGATGGCGGCGAGGGCTTCGGTGGAGGCTTCGCGGATGCGCTTTACGCTCTTGAACTCGCGCAGCAGGGCTTCCTTGGCCTTGGGGCCGATGCCGCGTATGCCGTCGAGCTCGGAGGCTACCTGGCGCTTGCTGCGCTTCTGGCGGTGGAAGGAGATGGCGTAGCGGTGCACCTCGTCTTGTATGTAGGTGAGGAGGCGGAAGAGGGGCGAGCTTTGCTTCAGGCCGATGACTTGCGGGGGCAGGCCGTAGAGCAGCTCTGAGGTGCGGTGGCGGTAGTCCTTGGCCAGTCCGGCTACGGGGATGTCCACGCCCAGTTCGTCGAGCACCTCTTTCACGGCGCTCATCTGTCCCTTTCCGCCGTCGGTGATGATGAGGTCGGGCAGGGGAGAGCCGTCTTCCAGCGCGTGAGTGTAGCGGCGGCGCACCACTTCTTGCATGGAGGCGTAGTCGTCGGGGCCGGAGACGGTCTTGATGTTGTACTTGCGGTACTCCTGCTTGGCAGCCTTTCCCTTGAGGAAGACCACGCAGCCGGCCACGGGGTCGCTGCCCTGGGTGTTGGAGTTGTCGAAGCACTCTATGCGCAGGGGTGGGCGGTCGAGGTGCAGCAGTTGCTGGAACTCTTTGAGCAGGCGCAGCGAGCGTTGCTCGGGGTTGAGCTTGTCGGCCTGCTTCAGGCGGTCGGCCTTGTACTGCTTCACGTTGAGGGTGGAGAGGTCGAGCAGCTTCTTCTTGTCGCCGCGCTGGGGCACGGTGAAGGTGACGCCGTTCAGCTCGATGCCGGGGTCGAAGGGCACGATGATTTCGTGTGAGCGGCTGCGGTAGCGCTCCCTCATCTCCACGATGCCCAGGGCAAGGAGCTCTTCGAGCGACTCGTTGAGGCGCTTCTTGTACTCGAAGGTGAAGGCCTGGTTGACGGCGCCGTTGGTGATGTGGAGGTAGTTGACGTAGGCCGAGCTTTGCTCTTCGTTTTCCTCAATGGCAAAGACGTCGATGTTGTGCAGCGAGCTGTTCACCACCTCCGACTTGGCGCGGTAGTTCACCACCAGCATGTACTTCTCCTTCACCCGCTGGGCTTCCTCGAAGCGCATTTCCTCGGCAAGGCTTTGCATCTGGCGGTAGAGCATGCGCTCCACTTCCTGGGTGTTGCCTTTGAGTATTTCCTTCACCTGGGCAATGTTTTTCAGGTACTCTTCCTCGCTTTGCTTGCCCACGCAGGGGCCGGCGCAGTTGTGTATGTGGTACTCCAGGCAAACGCGGAACTTGCCTGCGCGGATGTTCTCCGGCGAAAGGTTGTGGTGGCACGTGCGCAGGGGGTAGAGGTGCTTGATGAGGTCGAGCACGGCATACATGCTGGGTATGTGGCTGTAGGGGCCGAAGTAGGTGGAGCCGTTGCGCACCACCTTCCGGGTGCGGAACACGCGGGGAAAAGGCTCGTTCTGCACGCAGATGCTGGGGTAGGTCTTGTCATCCTTCAGCAGCACGTTATACCTTGGCTTGTACTTCTTGATGAGGTTGTTCTCCAGCAGCAGGGCGTCTTCCTCGGTGTTGACCACGATGTAGCGTATGTCGGCAATCTTGGTGACGAGCAGCCTCGTCTTGCCCGATTCGTGCTCGCGGTTGAAGTAACTGGACACGCGGCGCTTCAGGTTCTTGGCCTTACCCACGTAGATGATGGTGCCCTCGGCGTTGAGGTACTGGTAGATGCCGGGACTCTCGGGCAGGTTGTGCACGATGCCCGCCAGGTAGGAGTTGTTCTTGAGGATGTCCATATCCAGCTAAGTATGTGTGATGATTTATCGGGGTAATTTTTCATCCGCAGATGACGCAGATGACGCGGATCTTACTATGCACCGATGGTGCAGGGAAATACCTTTTGTGAAGAAAAAAATAAAATCTGCGCAATCTGCGTCATCTGCGGATGAAAAATAAAATCCAATTTATAATATAAACTAAATACGATTAGCTACTTAACCGCTGTTTTTATAGTTTCAGGATGGTGTCCAGTTCCACGTCCGGACCGAAGACGTCGCGCCCGTGCAGTGCTTCCAGCTCGATGATGAAGTTGACGTAGACCTTCTGTGGCGACATGCTTTGCACCAGCTGGCAGGCAGCCTTCATGGTGCCTCCCGTGGCCAGGAGGTCGTCGTGCATAAGTACTACGTCGCCCGACTCGATGGCGTCGCGGTGTATCTGTATGGTGTCGGTGCCGTACTCCTTTTCGTAGCTTATCTCGATGGTTTCGGCAGGCAGCTTGCCGGGCTTGCGCACGGGCACAAACCCTGCGCCCAACCTTGCAGCAAGCAGCCCGCCCATGATGAAGCCGCGCGACTCGATGCCCACCACCTTGGTGATGCCTTTGTCCTTGTACATCTCATACAGTGTGTCCGACAGTTCGCGCAGGGCGGCAACATCTTTGAACATGGTGGTCACGTCGTAGAAAAGGATACCGGGCTTGGGAAAGTCGGGAATTTCGCGGATGCTTTTCCGCAGTGTTTCTTTGCTCATAATCAGTCGTTTTATTTCGTTTATTGAATTATTTGTTTCACGTGGAACGCTCGGCCTACCGGTTGCAAAGCACCAGCAGCACGTTGATGTCGCTGGGCGATACGCCGGGGATGCGGCTGGCCTGTCCGATGGTTTCGGGGTCTATCTTGACTAGCTTTTGCCGTGCCTCGGTGGAGAGGGACTGCAGGGAAGCGTAGTCGAATTTGCCTTTAATCTTGATGCTGTCCAGGCGGCCCAGCTTGTCAGCAATCTGCCGTTCGCGGGCGATGTAGCCTTCATACTTGATGAGTATTTCGGCGGCTTCGATGATTTCCTCGCGGCGGTCGGAGAGGCGGTCCAGTTCGCGTTGGAAGGCTTGGATGTGCGGCGCCAGGTTGGCGATGGTGAGCTGCGGACGGTTCAGCAGGTCGACCAGCTTGCAGCCTTGGCGCAGCGGGGTGGTGCCGAGGGCTTCGAGCGCGGGGTTGATGAGTGCGGGCTTGATGGAGAACCGTCGGGTAAAGTCTACCAGGCGGGTCACTGCCTCGCGCTTGGTGGTGAGCAGGCTGTAGCGGTGTGCATCGGCCAGGCCAAGGCGGTAGGAACGCTCCGTGAGGCGCATGTCGGCGTCGTCCATGCGCAGGAGTATGCGGTATTCGGCGCGCGAGGTAAACATGCGGTAGGGCTCGTCCACGCCTTTGGTGACGAGGTCGTCTATCAGCACGCCGATGTAGGCCTCGTCCCGCGCCAGGGTGAAGGGCTCGCCGCCGTGGCAGTTCTGGTGCGCGTTGATGCCTGCCACGATGCCTTGTCCGGCGGCCTCCTCGTAGCCCGTGGTGCCGTTCACCTGTCCGGCGAAGAAGAGGTTGCGCACGGCTTTTGTTTCCAGCGTATGCTTCAGTTGCGTGGGGTCGAAGTAGTCGTACTCGATGGCGTAGCCCGGGCGGTAGATGACCACGTCGCGGAAGGCCGGCATGCGGCGTATGGCCTCCAGCTGCACGTCGAGCGGCAGGGAAGAGGAGAAACCGTTGAGGTAGAGCTCGCGGGTGGTTTCGCCTTCAGGCTCGAGGAAAAGCTGGTGTTGCGGCTTGTCGGGGAAGGTCACTATCTTCGTCTCGATGCTGGGGCAGTAGCGTGGCCCGATGCTTTGTATCTGTCCGTTGTAGAGGGGCGATTCGGGCAGTCCGCGGCGCAGCACTTCGTGCACGGCCTCGTTGGTGAAGCACGTCCAGCAGGGCAATTGCCGCAGGGGGCGTTGCGGGGTGTCGAGGAAGGAGAACTTGTGGAAATCCGCCTCGCCGTCCTGCACCTCCATGTCCTCGTAGTGCACAGTGCGGCCGTCTATGCGCACGGGGGTGCCCGTCTTCATGCGGCCGTAGCCGATGCCGTGTGCAGCTATCGACTCCGTCAGCTCGTAGGATGCCGGCTCGGCCATGCGCCCGCCGGGCACCATGGCGCGGCCCACGTGCATCAGTCCGTTGAGGAAGGTGCCTGCCGTGAGCACCACGCACCGGGCGAAGAAGGTCACGCCCCACACCGTCTCCACGCCCTGCACCTCGCCGTCTTTCACGAGCAGGCGACGCACGGTGTCTTGCCAGATGTGCAGGTTAGGGGTGTTTTCCAGCACCTCGCGCCAGGCCCAGATGAACTTGTTGCGGTCGCATTGCGCGCGGGGGCTCCACATGGCGGGGCCTTTCGAGCGGTTGAGCAGGCGGAACTGTATGGCCGTGCGGTCGGTCACCAGTCCGGTGTATCCGCCCAGGGCGTCGATTTCGCGCACAATCTGGCCTTTGGCAATGCCGCCTATGGCGGGGTTGCAGCTCATCTGTGCTATCTTGTTCATGTCCATCGTGATGAGCACTGTCTTCGAGCCCAGCCGTGCGGCGGCCGAGGCAGCCTCGCATCCCGCGTGGCCGGCGCCGATGACTATTACGTCGTAATTGAATTCCATTCGTCTTCCCTTTGTTTTTCTTCCGGCAAAGGTACTAATAAATTGAGAATTGAGAATTGAGAATTGAAAATTAGGGGGCGGAATTTTGCGGGATAAGTAATCTTTCATCCGCAGATGAAAGATTTTTTGCCTGCTCTTAGTGAGAGTTTATCGAAGTCTTACGAAGTGTTAAACAACCCCGGAATCCCGCCGATTTTTCCGGCCGTGGGGTGGGGCGGTGCAAAAAATCGCAAGGAAAAGCCATTGGCCGCCGTACAGATTGTCAGACGGGATGGTTCTCTTCTTTGCATTTTGCAGGAAAATGTGCCATGTTTGCAGGAAATCGGGAAGAAAAAAGTCGTTTTCCTTGCTGTTTTGTATCAAAATGTCAACTCTGCATTCCTTCGCGGAAAACGGCCGGAAAATCTGCCGGAGGCGGCAAAGCCTCCCGTCCCCGTCCCGATAGCGACGGAGCACTGGCGTGTTAGCGTAGTATCGCCAGCGTGTTAGCGCTCCGTCGCTATCGCGTTGGCGATGGGTCGCTATCATCGCCGCCGTCCGCAGGCAGGGCAGGAGGGGAGTGCTATTTACTCTTAAATATGCTTACCGCCCCTTGCACAGTAGTTGGCCTTTGCTTACCTTTGTTATAGTGATTTCTTTTAGTCGACACATTATTTATTTTGCCTATGAAGAGTATCATCACTTCCGTCCCCACGCGTTCCGCCGTCTTGCTTTGCGTGGCTTTGTTGTTGTTCGCTGCTCCTTCCATTCGGGCGCAGGAGGACCGCACGCGCCAGGTGCCCGACTCGGTGCGCACCCTTCCGCAGGTGCCCGGCCGCGAGCCTGCCACCTTGCTGAGGACGGCAGGCAAGGAGGACGGCGGCGCGATACTGCCCGTGCAAGGCACCGCTGTCGACGAGCGGCCCATGACCTTCACCCCGCCGCCCGTGCCACCCGAGTATATTCCGCCTTACTACACCAATCCCTCGCCCATGTTCCGGGGCGACTATAGCACGGGCGGACCCATCGTGGCGTGGGGCGAAAATGCCATCTACGGCTCGGGTGCCCGCTACACCCTGCCCGGACTGGGGGTGCAGACGGAGGCGGGACTGGCCTACGTGCGCCAGCTCAACGACCGCCTGTACCTGCAAGCCACTGCCAACGCCACCAAGCTCAGCATGATGCACCTCACGCGCATGGCTGTAGACTTCGGCGGGCGGCTCACCTACCAGGCGCAGGATCACCTTTGGTTCAACGTCTTCGGCGGCACGGCTGTGGGCCACTTTCCCAACCGGCCGGACTGGCACTACGGCGGCTCCGTGGGCTTCGACCTGGGCGAGCGTTTCAGCCTCGAGCTGGGCGTGCAGCGGTATTACGACCCCGCCAGCGGCAAGTGGACCACGCTGCCCGTCGTTGTCCCCACGGTGAAGTTCCCCAAGTTCGAACTGGGGCTCGACGTGGGTCCCATCATCTACGAGATTATCCGCCGCGCCGTGCATGGTGGCGACAGCTTCCGCGCCGGCCCCATGATAAGGCCCGACGTGCCGGGGTATGCGGGCGGGGCTTGGAGGCGGTAATCACCCTCAACCATGATATATACTATGTATAAGACTCTCCTCGTTATGCTCCTCTGTTGGACGGCCGGAACCGCGCAGGCCCATCACCTCATCCCCACCGTCTACCTCGACCTGCCGGACAGCACCGCCACCCTGTCGCGCGACGACTGGACCGAGGGCGTGTCCCTGCGCATCGTCTTGCCCGACGGCACCGTGGCCTACGAGTCCGCCCGGGCAGAGGTGAAAGGTCGCGGGCACTCCACCTTCAGTAAGCCCAAGAAGCCCTACGCGCTAAGACTGGACAAGGCCGCCCCTCTGCTGGGCATGCCCGACGGCAAACGCTGGGCGCTGCTGGCCAACTTCATGGACCACAGCCTGATGCGCAACAGTCTGGCTTTCGCCATCGCCCGGCAGACCGCCCTGGACTGGACGCCCCAAGGCCGGTTTGTAGACGTGGTGGTGAACGGCCGCCTGCAAGGCTGCTACCTGCTGTGCGAGGACGTCCGCTTCCATAAGAACCGCCTCGACCTGGACGACCGGCACGACTACCTGCTCGAGGTGGATGCCTACTTCGACGAGCCACAACGCTTCCGCACCCGCCTGCGCCGCCTGCCCGTCAACGTCAAAGAACCTGGCCACGCCACCCCGCAGCAACTGCAGCACATTGCCGCCTGCCTCGACACCATCGAGGCGCTGCTCTACACCACGGGAAGCATCGACACCGTGTGCACCCGCTACATCGACGCCCGCAGCTTTGCCGACTGGTGGCTGGTGCACGAGCTGACGC
>CALUIF010000168.1 GCA_944320635.1 uncultured Bacteroides sp.
ATGGATAGGATGAAGAATTGGGCCGTATTGTTTGACTTTGACGGCGTTATTATGGATACGGAAGGGCAATACAGCGCTTTTTGGAACCGTATAGGTAGAAACTACCTGGGACTGACGGATCTGGAGGTGCTGGTGAAGGGACAGACACTGTCGTACATCTTCAGCACGTTTTTCCGGGGGAAAATACGCGAACGGGAGGAAATTTCCATTGCACTGAACCGCTATGAACTGGAGATGGACTATGAATATGTGCCGGGCGTGACGGACTTCGTGGAGGAACTGAGGCGAAACGGGGTGCCTACGGCGGTGGTAACCAGCTCGAATGAACAGAAAATGGAGGCGGTGTACAGCTCGCATCCGGAGGTGAGGACGGCGTTTGGCCCTGTGCTGACTGCGGACATGTTTGCTGCCTCGAAGCCCGACCCGGACTGCTTCTTGCTGGGAATGAAGGTGTGTGGCTCGACGCCGGAAACGACCGTGGTGTTTGAGGACTCGGTAAACGGACTGAAGGCTGCTATGGCCTCGGGGGCTACCGTGGTGGGGCTGACGACTACAAACCCGGGGAAAGTGGTGAAGCCGCTGTGCCACTACATGATAGAGGACTTCAAAGGCTTTACACTGGAAAAACTGCAGGAAATGGGGAAGAATTGAGAATTGAGAATTAAGAATTAAGAATGAAGAATTAAGAATGAAGAATTAAGAATGAAGAATTTCCTCACTAATTCTTAATTTTTAATCTCTAAACGCTAATCATTAATCGCTAAATAACTAATCACTAAATATTGTATGACTTATGGCCGGATATATTTCGGATGACACGCGTAAGGTAACTACGCATCGCCTGGTGGAAATGAAGCAACGGGGCGAGAAGATTTCGATGTTGACTGCATATGATTACACCATGGCACAGATTGTGGATGGTGCAGGTATGGACGTGATACTGGTGGGCGACTCGGCGTCGAACGTGATGGCGGGCAATGTAACGACACTGCCCATCACGCTGGACCAGATGATTTACCACGCCAAGTCGGTGGTGCGCGGTGTGAAGCGTGCCATGGTGGTGGTGGATATGCCGTTTGGCTCGTATCAGGGCAATGAACTGGAGGGACTGGCTTCGGCTATCCGCATCATGAAGGAGAGCCATGCCGATGCCTTGAAGCTGGAAGGCGGCGAGGAGGTAATCGACACGGTGAAGCGCATCATCAGTGCGGGCATTCCGGTGATGGGACACTTGGGGCTGATGCCACAATCCATCAACAAGTATGGCACCTACACGGTGCGGGCGAAGGATGAGGCAGAGGCCGAGAAGCTGGTGCGCGATGCCCACTTGCTGGAAGAGGCCGGCTGCTTCGGGCTGGTGCTGGAGAAGATTCCTGCCGTGCTGGCCGGACGTGTGGCCCATGAGCTGACGATTCCCGTCATTGGCATAGGTGCCGGCGGGGATGTGGACGGACAGGTGCTGGTGGTACAGGATATGCTGGGCATGAACAATGGGTTCCGCCCGCGCTTCTTGCGCCGGTATGCGGACCTGCATACGGTGATGACGGATGCCATCAGCCGCTACGTGAGCGATGTGAAGAACTTGGACTTCCCGAATGAAAAAGAACAGTACTGACCTGCAGACGGTGCTGACCCCGGCCTTCAGGCGGACGGTCATAGGGGGATGTTGCTTATACCTGGCGGCTTACCTGTCGCTGGCTGCCCTGTTGCCGGCGGCGGGGCAAGAGGCCTGGAAGGTGTGTGGGGCGTTTGTGGCGGGCATGCTTGTGGCAGGGCCGTTCAATGCGTACTTAGGCGATACTTACCGCAGGAAGCATGTATTCATCGGGGCTTTGCTGGGGATGATGTTGGCCATTGCCGCCTACATCTACATGGAAACCCTTGCGCTGTGGCCTGTGTGGGCTGCGGTGCAGGGCGTGTGCTTCGGGCTGGCTTCGGCTGCGGGGGTTACGGTGAGCATTGATATCACGACATCCGGCAACCGCACGCGGGGCAATGAACTCTATGCTTTGCTGAACCGCGCAGGTATGTTTGTGGGGCTGGTGTTCGGTTATTGGTCGTTCCGGCACGACGGGCTGGATGCGGTGTTGTACCTCAGCCTGGCTTTCGGATTGCTGGGTGTGCTTGAGGTGGCTTCGGTGTACCTGCCTTTCCGTGCGCCTATAGGGATGGGGGTTGTCAATCTGGACCGCTTCTTGTTGCCCCGCGCATTGGTTCCTGCCTTGAATGTGTTGTTGCTGGCAGGTGCCTGTGGCATGACGGTGGTGTATGTGGAGGGGGTGTTGCCGTGGTATGCCTGTGTGGTGCCGGGTGCGTTGGCCTTGCTGTTTGTGGCGCCGTTGGTGAAGATGTTTGTCAAGTTGTCGCACCACTGCCAAAGGGGAACGGGCAACACTACTTTCAACCTGGCTGCCGATACCGGCATGGTGGCAGGCATGGCGGCAGTTGCATGCATGGACACGGGCACAGAAATGGGCTATTGGGTGCTTGGCGTCTGGCTGTGTGCCTTGCTGTTGGCCGGGCTGGTCACTTATCCTTACTATAAGAGGAAAAGGGTGAGGTAGGGGGAAATTGAGAATTGAGAATTAAAAATTGAGAATGAAGAATGATGAATTTGCGTCATTACTGAGGGGGCATCCCAATGAGTTGCTATGCAAATTCTTCATTCTTCATTTTTCGTTCTTCATTCTCAATTCTCAATTCTCAATTCTCAATTCTCAATTTTTAATTCTCAATTTAGTTTCTTGTTACCTGCTTCACTCCCTTCACTGTGCGCAGTTTTTTGTTGTGCGTCTCCAGGTGGCCGGTGTCTTCCACCATGATGGTGAGGTTGCCGGAAAACAATCCATCGTGGGAGTCGATGCCGATGCTGCGCAGGTTGACGCCGGACTCTTTGGAGATGATGGACGTGATGTTGGTGACGATGCCGATGTCGTCGTGGCCTACGACATGCAGCGTGATGGGATACTGCGTGCCTTGTGACTTGCCTGCCCACCGTGCTTTCACTATGCGGTAACCGAAGCGTGCATGCAGCTCGGCGGCATTGGGGCAGTCGCAGCGGTGAATCTTGATGCCGCCCGTGACACTGACAAAGCCGAATACGTCGTCGCCATAGATGGGGTTGCAGCACTTGGCCAGCTTGAAATCTATGCCTTTCAGGTTGCGGTCGATGATGAGCACGTCTTCCTTGCTTCCGTTTTCATCGGGTTGAGGGGTGGGGAGGTTGTAGCTTTCCGCGCTGCGATACTGTATCTCGTCGTGGGTATCGCTGTCGCGTTTCTGCTGCTCCAGGTAGCGGTCGATGATGTCGTTCACGTCCAGTGCGCCATCGGCTATGCTTTGGTAGAACTCGGTGACTACCTTGAAGCCCATGCGCTTGATGAGGCGCATCATGGTGCTGTCGTCATATTCTATCTTACGGTTACGGAATTTCCGTTCCAGTGTCTCCTTTGCGAAGTCGTGCTGGCGGGCGGCCATTTCCTTCAGGGCCTGGCGTATCTTGGTGCGGGCCTTGGAGGTAGTGACGATGTTGAGCCAGTCTTGCTTGGGAGTCTGGGTGGTGGAGGTCATCACTTCCACCTGGTCGCCACTTTGAAGCAGGTGGCGCAAGGGGACATTCTTGCCATTGACTTTGGCGCCCGTGCACCGGCATCCCAGGTTGGTGTGGATGTGGAAGGCGAAGTCGAGCACGGTGGCTCCTTTGGGCAACTTGAACAGGTCGCCTTTGGGGGTGAACACAAATACCTCGTCTTCGTACAGCTCGAGCTTGAAGCGGTCCATGGCCTCCAGGTTGTTGTCCGAACTCTCCAGTGCTTCGCGCACGGAGGTGAGCCATTCATCCAGCCCGCTTTCTCCCTTGATGCCTTTATAGCGCCAGTGGGCGGCAAGGCCGCGTTCGGCAATGTCGTCCATGCGTTCGGTGCGGATTTGCACTTCCACCCATTTGCCTTCGGGACCCATGACGGTGATGTGCAACGACTCGTAGCCGTTGCTCTTGGGTACGGACAGCCAGTCGCGCAGGCGTTTAGGGTTGGGCTGATACATGTCCGTCACGATGGAGTACACCTGCCAGCACTCTTGTTTCTCCTTGTCGGGAGCGGAGTCGAGGATGACACGGATGGCAAACAGGTCGTACACGCCTTCGAAGGGGCACTTCTGCTTCTTCATCTTCTGGTAGATGGAGTGGATGGACTTGGTGCGCCCCTTGATGTGGAACTTCAATCCGGCTTCTTCCAGTTTCTTCTGGATGGGTTGGATGAAGGTGGCTATGTAGCGGTCGCGCGAGGCCTTGGTCTCGTTCAGCTTATCTTTAATATGGTAGTAGACGTCGTGCTCGGTGTACTTCAGCGAGAGGTCTTCCAGTTCCGACTTCAGCTTGTACAGACCCAGCTTGTGGGCCAGCGGTGCATAGAGGTAGGCGGCTTCGTTGGCTGCTTTGCGCCGTGCCTCGTCGTTGGGGCAGTCCTTTATTTGCCGCATTACGTTGACGCGGTTGGCTATCATGATGAGGATGACGCGCATGTCTTCGGCAAAGGAGAGCAGCAGGTTGCGGAAGTTTTCCGACTCCACCGTAGGGCTTCTGGAATACAACTCATTGATGCGGATGAGTCCGCGGATGATGCCTGCCACGTCTTCGCCAAAGTCTTCGGCAGCCTGTTCGGAGGTGTAGGTGCCGTTTTGCACGGGGTCGTGCAGCATCAGTCCCAGTATGGAAGCGCGCCTCATGCCAATTTCTTCGGCCACGATGACGGCTGTCTGCATGTCTTTGATGATGGGATTCAGTCCGAACACGTCGCGGGGTATAGGCTTGCTTTGTATGGCGCTTATAATCAGTTTTTTCAATTTCCGGCAGTCGTCTTTGCGCAATGCTTCTCCCGATAATTGCAGCAGTTTGCGGTAAAGCACGGGCAGTTGTTGCTTTTCATCCGGTGTAAAGAAGTCGTTTATTTCCATTGAAGTATGTGTTTAAAACAGTGACGAGCTACAAGCTACGAGCTACGAGTGACTGACGCAGTTCTTGGAAACTTTACTTGTAGCTGGTAGCTCGTCACTCGTAGCTGCGGAGCCTTGCCCCGCCAAATTCCCATTTATGCCGCAAAAGAGGCACTTTAACGGCGTAAAGTTAATGAAATTCTTCGTAAAATACACAAATGCCATGCCAAATTAGCGAAGGCAGTAAGAGCCAACAATCATCGGTTGAAACTTTTTTTTAAAAGATATTGTCGGGCTGAATAATTCTTTGTACTTTTGACCATGAAATCATTAAACTAATAAGTAATATGATAACACAGCAAGACAAAGAGTTATTTTCCCGGAAAGGAATCTCGGAAGCGAAGATTGCAGAACAGTTGACGTGTTTTGAGAAAGGTTTTCCTTACCTGAAATTGTTTGCCGCAGCCTCAGTGGACAATGGCATTATGGCGCCGGATACCGACGAGCAGAAAAAATATCTGGACACGTGGGAGGCATACACCCAGACAGACAAAACTGTGGTGAAGTTCGTGCCCGCCTCGGGAGCTGCCAGCCGAATGTTCAAAAACTTGTTTGAGTTTCTTAGTTCGGCCAATGATGCGCCCCAGACGGAATTTGAGAAAACTTTCTTCGATAGGATTGACCGCTTTGCCTTTTATCCCGACCTGGATGAAGCTTGCCTGAAAGTGGCCGGTAAGCGGATTGCCGACCTCATGGCCGAAGGCAACTATAAGACCGTGGTGAAGGTGCTGCTGGAAGAACCGGGACTGAACTACGGTGGTCTGCCGAAAGGCCTGCTGAAATTCCACAGGTATGAAGACGGCAACCGCACCCCGGTGGAAGAACACCTGGTGGAAGGCGCTCTTTATGCCACCAACCGCAACGGGAAAGTGAATGTGCACTTTACGGTATCGCCCGAGCACCGCAGCCTCTTCCAGGCACTGGCCACTGCCAAAGCCCCCGTCTATGCCAAACGTTATGGAGTGGATTACAACATATCCTTCTCCGAACAGAAACCAAGCACCGATACCATTGCGGCAGATATGGAAAACAAGCCCTTCCGCAATGACGACGGCAGCCTGCTGTTCCGCCCCGGAGGCCATGGCGCACTGATTGAAAACCTGAACGACCTGGATGCCGACGTAATCTTCATCAAGAACATCGACAACGTGGTGCCCGACAAGCGAAAGGGCGACACCGTGTTGTATAAGAAGCTGATTGCCGGTATCCTGATAGACCTGCAGCAGAAGGCATTTGCCTACCTGCACTTGCTGGATAGCGGAAAATATACGCACGAGCAGGTGCTGGAAATCCTGCAGTTCCTCCAGAAAGAGCTGCATTGCAAGAATCCGGAAACCAAGAACCTTGAGGACTCCGAACTGGTGATTTACTTGAAGAAGAAACTGAACCGCCCCATGCGTGTATGTGGTATGGTGAAGAATGTGGGTGAACCCGGAGGCGGCCCGTTCCTGGCGTACAACAACGACGGTACCATCTCGTTGCAGATTCTGGAAAGTTCGCAAATCGACATGAACGATCCGGAGAAGAAGGCCATGTTCGAGCAAGGCACGCACTTCAATCCGGTAGACCTGGTATGTGCCGTGCGCGACTATAAGGGGCATAAGTTCGACCTGGTGAACTACGTGGACAAGGCTACCGGCTTCATCTCACACAAGTCGAAGAATGGCCGAGACTTGAAGGCTTTGGAGCTGCCCGGCCTGTGGAATGGCGCCATGAGCGACTGGAACACTGTGTTTGTGGAAGTGCCGCTCACCACCTTCAACCCCGTGAAGACTGTGAACGACCTTTTGCGCGAGCAGCACCAATAAGAATTGAGCGCGCGTAGCGCGTACAGTGACGAGCTACAAGCTACGAGCTACGAGTGACTGTCGACAGTACTTGGAAACTTTACTTGTAGCTCGTAGCTTGTCACTTGTAGCTGCGGGACTTTGCCCCGCTGAATTTAGAATAAAACTGATTAAATTGATCGAATGAAAAAAATACTGTTGCTGGGTTCCGGGGAGTTGGGCAAGGAGTTTGTCATTGCCGCTCAACGGAAAGGACAATACGTTGTGGCCTGTGATTCGTATGCAGGCGCGCCGGCCATGCAGGTGGCCGATGAATATGAAGTGCTCAATATGCTGGATGGCGATGCCTTGGAAAAGGTAGTGCGTAAGCATGTCCCCGATATTATTGTGCCTGAGATAGAGGCTATCCGCACCGAGCGGCTCTATGATTTTGAGAAAGAGGGCATCCAGGTAGTGCCCAGTGCGCGGGCGGTGAACTACACCATGAACCGTAAGGCCATACGCGACCTGGCTGCCAAGGAACTGGGGTTGAAAACCGCCAAGTACTATTATGCCAAGTCGCTGGACGAACTGCGCGAAGCAGCTGCGAAGATCGGTTTCCCCTGCGTGGTGAAGCCTCTGATGTCTTCCTCCGGCAAAGGACAGTCGCTGGTAAAGAGTGCCGACGAACTGGAACATGCGTGGGAGTATGGCTGCAGTGGAAGCCGGGGCGACATCAAGGAGCTGATTATAGAAGAATTTATCCACTTTGATAGCGAAATAACCCTGCTGACCGTGACGCAGAAGAACGGGCCTACCTTGTTCTGTCCTCCTATAGGGCATGTGCAGAAAGGGGGCGACTATCGCGAGAGTTTCCAGCCTGCTTACATAGACCCGGCCCACTTGAAGGAAGCACAGATGATGGCCGACAAGGTGACCCGTGCGCTGACCGGGGCCGGTATTTGGGGCGTGGAATTCTTCTTGAGTCACGAAAACGGGGTGTATTTCTCCGAACTGTCTCCGCGGCCGCACGACACGGGCATGGTAACCCTTGCCGGCACACAGAACCTTAATGAGTTTGAACTGCACCTGCGTGCTGTATTGGGCTTGCCCATTCCCGGCATCAAGCAGGAGCGGATGGGAGCCAGTGCCGTTATCCTTTCGCCCATTGCCAGCCAGGAACTTCCTAACTATCGCGGCATGGAGGATGTGTTGCAGGAAGAAGATACCTACCTCCGCATTTTCGGCAAACCCACTACGCGCGTCAACCGTCGCATGGGGGTGGTGCTGTGCTATGCGTCGTTGGGCAGCGACCTCGATGCGCTGCGCGATAAGGCCAAGCGGCTGGCCGCCAAGGTAGAGGTATATTGATTACCGCCTTCCGTATAGCTTGTCTATCAGGTCCGGACGGCCTATACGGCGCAGTTCGGCAATGATGTGTTTGCGCTCTTCGGGCTTGTACCAGAAGAAAAACAGGCGTTGGGCAAGTTTCTCGCGCTGAGTCTTGGCACTGAATACAGGTTGCATGGTGTAGGGGTGGAAGCCCGTATACCATGCCTCGGTACTTACTGTCATGGGGGTAGGGGTGAAGTCTTGCACCTGTTCCAGATGAAAATCGAGCCGCTTGGTAATGACAGCAAGTTCGGCCATATCTTCTTCATGGCAGTCGGGGTGGCTGGAGATGAAGTAGGGTATGAGCTGCTGGCGCAGTCCTTCTTCGCGGTTGATGCGGTCGAACACTTGCTTAAAGGCCTCAAACTGCTTGAAAGACGGTTTGCGCATGACGGCCAGCACGTGGTCTGATGTATGTTCGGGTGCCACTTTAAGGCGTCCGCTGACGTGCTTGGTTATCAGTTCGCGGGTATATTCGCGCGCATGCCGGTTGACGGCTTCATCGCGGTCGTGGTGCAAGAGGAGGTCGTAGCGCACGCCACTGCCAATGAACGATTTCTTGATGCCGGGCAGGGCATCGACCGCCCGGTAGAGGTCGAGCAGAGGTTTGTGGTCGGTGTTCAGGTTGGGGCAGACAGCCGGATGGATACACGACGGGCGACGGCACTTCTTACACAGGTCAAGATTGCGTCCGTGCATGCGGTACATGTTGGCACTGGGCCCTCCCAGGTCGCTGAGGTAGCCTTTAAAGTCGGGCATCTCCGTAATGGCCTTTACTTCCTTCAATATGCTTTCCCGGCTTCGGCTTACGATGAACTTGCCTTGGTGGGCGGAAATGGTGCAGAAGGCACAACCGCCGAAACATCCGCGGTGGATGTTGACGGAGAATTTTATCATGTCGTAGGCCGGGATGCGTTTCCCTTTGTATTTGGGGTGAGGCATACGGGTGTAAGGCAGGTCGAATGAGTGGTCGAGCTCGGCCTCCGTAAGGGGCGGGTAGGGCGGATTGACCACTACGGTTTGCCTCCCTACAGCCTGCAAGATGCGTGCAGCCGCATATTTATTGCTCTCTTCCTCGATGTGGCGGAAGTTGGCCGCCTGCTTTTTTTTGTCTTTCAGGCATTCTTCGTGCGGATACAGGTGCAGGTCTCCCTGCTGTCCGTTTGCGTCCTCTGTCAGGTAGACCGTCTGTAGTGTGGCGCGGATGGCCTGCTGGAAGTCTTCGCCCTGTATCAGCCTTTTGGCCAGTTCGGGCACCGGCTTTTCTCCCATACCATATATTATAGCATCGGCTCCGCTGTCTACCAGGATGGAGGGGCGCAGGCGGTCCTGCCAGTAATCATAGTGTGTGAGTCGGCGCATGCTTGCCTCGATGCCACCCAGCACTACGGGCACGTTGGGAAACAGGCGTTTCAGTATCTGCGTGTAGACAATGGTGGGGTATTCGGGCCTCATGTCGGGACGTGCATCGGGTGTGTAGGCATCGTCACTGCGCAGGCGTTTGTTGGCAGTATATTTGTTGACCATGGAGTCCATGCATCCGCCGCTTACTCCGAAGAACAGGCGCGGTCGTCCCAGCTTTTTGAAGTCGCGCAGATCGTCGCGCCAGTTGGGTTGGGGCACAATGGCCACCCGCAGCCCTTCTGCCTCGAGCATACGGCCTATGACCGCAGCCCCGAATGAGGGGTGGTCTACGTAGGCATCGCCGCTGAACAGGATGACGTCCAGCCCGTCCCATCCGCGCAGCTCCACTTCTTTCTTGGTGGTGGGCAACCAATCTGTCAGTCTGTATTCTTTCATGGGGACAAAGATACGGGGTTTTACGCACTTTTAGGGGTTGTTTGCACGATTTATTCCGCCGGAAAAGGCGGAAGTGCGTTGAAAACATGTATCTTTGTACGCATATAATCAAAAAAAAGAAACGATATCATGTACACCATCCAAGCCAACCCGAAGGGCACCCGCACACTGGAAGTGTCGGAAGAAAACCTGGTTACCATCGAGAAGTACGGACTTTTCCGCCACCTGATAGACAGTAACGGCATTGTAGACGAGCCTGTGCTCGACAAGCTGAAGCTCAATGTCCGCTCACTCATAGCCTCGCAAGAGGAAGATTGCAAGGATCTGCTCGACCTTTGCATAGATGTCATTTACCACAACAACATGAAAGCCTTCGGCCTGCAGCAGCTGATAAAGCTTTATTTGGACTGGATTTCCCAGCCTGAACACCTTGTGGAGGAGGATGGCGATGAGAACCATTGACTTGTGTGCTCCCCATCCCTACAGCCCGCTCATCCCGGCTGTCAAGGCCATCTGCGAGGCTGCCGAAGGCGAGCAACTGGAGATAATACTGGCCGATGCTACGGCTTTCAATGACCTGAAGGAGTATCTGGCCGAGCAGCACATTGGTTTCCGCGAGATTTACGACGGCGAGCAGATGCGCCTGCAGTTTGTCAAGAAGGGGGGCTGAGGCCGTCTTCCCCTTTGTTTGGGAAAGCACCCGGCAAAGTACTGCCAAGGCACCGGCAAAGTATCGCAAAGGCATTCCCCCGGTTTACAGAACGCTACATTGAGTCCTAAACCGATTAAAAAGAAAAAACATGAGTGAAGTGTTTTATTTACTATGTGGACTACTCTACCTGATAGGGCTTCCGCTGGGGTGGAACTATGAGGAGACAAGCGTATATATCTGTATATATGCTTTTCCTGTTTTAGTGACCCTCCCTTTCTTGGGAATGTTTATTAGAATGTTAAGGCTGGTAGTAACATGAGACGCTGAACATGATGATATACGTCATAGCACCGATGACAGGATTTGTATTGCTGGCAATCATTTATTTTCTTTCATTGGCTTGCAAAAAGGAGTTACGCTATTGATATAACAGAAAAAACGGCGCAATGCTTACAATTATCAACTTTTATGTCTACATTTGCGCCCGGATTATAAATAAGACTCACTAAAAAACGATATTAGTATGGCAAAGATAACCAAAGAAGCCGCCCTGCTATACCATTCGCAGGGAAAACCCGGCAAGATTGAAGTGGTGCCCACCAAGCCCCACAGTACGCAGACCGACCTTTCGTTGGCCTATTCGCCCGGAGTAGCCGAGCCTTGCCTTGAGATACAGAAGAATCCGCAAGACGCTTACCTGTATACCGACAAGGGTAACCTGGTGGCAGTGATTTCCAACGGCACCGCCGTATTGGGGCTGGGCGACATCGGCGCATTGAGCGGCAAACCGGTGATGGAAGGTAAGGGACTGCTGTTCAAGATATATGCCGGCATCGACGTGTTTGATATCGAGGTAGACGAAAAAGATCCTGAGAAGTTCATCGAAGCAGTAAAGGCCATAGCCCCTACCTTTGGCGGTATCAACCTGGAAGACATCAAGGCACCCGAGTGCTTCGAGATAGAGCGGCGCTTGAAGGAAGAACTGGACATCCCCGTGATGCACGACGACCAGCACGGTACGGCCATCATCTCGTCCGCCGGACTGGTCAATGCGCTCGAAGTGGCAGGCAAGAAGATAGAGGATGTGAAAATCGTGGTCAACGGGGCAGGTGCCTCGGCCGTGTCGTGCACCAAGCTCTACATTTCGCTGGGCGCACGGTTGGAAAACATCGTGATGCTCGACAGCAAAGGAGTCATCACCAAGACGCGCACCGACCTGAACGAGCAGAAACGCTTCTTTGCCACTGACCGCACCGACATCCACACCTTGGCCGAAGCCATCAAGGGCGCCGATGTGTTCCTGGGGCTCTCCAAGGGCAATGTGCTGACACAGGACATGGTGCGCAGCATGGCTCCCAACCCCATCGTCTTTGCCCTGGCCAATCCTACGCCGGAGATTTCCTACGAAGACGCCATGGCCGCCCGTCCCGACGTGCTGATGGCCACCGGGCGTTCGGATTACCCCAACCAGATTAACAACGTCATCGGTTTCCCCTACATCTTCCGCGGTGCGCTCGACACGCAGGCACGTGCCATCAACGAAGAAATGAAGTTGGCCGCCGTGCGTGCCATTGCCGGACTGGCCAAGCAGCCCGTGCCCGATGTGGTGAACGATGCCTACCATGTGAACAACCTGACGTTTGGCCCCGACTATTTCATTCCCAAACCGGTAGACCCGCGCCTCATTACCGAAGTGTCGTGCGCCGTGGCGCGTGCAGCCATGGAGAGTGGGGTAGCGCGCAAGCACATCGAAGACTGGGATGCCTACTGCCTGCATCTGCGCGAACTGATGGGCTATGAAAGCAAACTTACCCGTCAGCTCTACGACATTGCCCGCCGCAACCCGCAACGGGTGGTATTTGCCGAAGGCATACATCCCAACATGCTAAAGGCTGCCGTGGAGGCGAAAGCCGAAGGCATCTGCCAGCCTATTTTGCTTGGCAACGACGAAGCCATCGAGAAACTGGCCAAGCAGCTCGACCTCAGCCTGGATGGCATTGAAATCGTCAACCTGCGCCATCCCGATGAAGCCCCGCGCCGCGAGCGTTATGCCCACATCCTTGCCGAGAAGCGTGCCCGCGAAGGCGTTACCTACGAGGAGGCCAACGACAAGATGTTTGAGCGCAACTACTTCGGCATGATGATGGTAGAGACCGGTGAAGCCGATGCCTTCATCACCGGGTTGTACACCAAGTATAGCAACACCATCAAGGTGGCCAAGGAGGTGATAGGCATACGTCCCGAATACAAGCACTTCGGCACCATGCATATACTGAACTCCAAGAAGGGTACCTTCTTCCTGGCCGACACGTTGATAAACCGCCATCCCGATACGGAGACATTGATAGACATTGCCCGCCTGTCGGCATACACGGTGCGCTTCTTCAACCACACCCCGGTGATGGCCATGCTGAGTTACTCCAACTTCGGAGCCGATGCCGAAGGCAGCCCGGTGAAGGTGCACCAAGCTGTGGACTACATGCAGCAGCACTATCCCGACCTGGCCATCGACGGGGAGATGCAGGTGAACTTCGCCCTGAACCGCGACATACGTGATGTGAAGTATCCCTTTACCCGCCTGAAGGGCAAGGATGTCAATACGCTCATCTTCCCCAACCTCAGTTCGGCAAACTCTGCTTACCAACTGCTGCAAGGCATGGACACCGAAGCCGAGCTGATAGGTCCCATCCAGATGGGCTTGAACAAGCCGATACATTTTACGGACTTTGAAAGCTCTGTGCGCGACATTGTAAACATCACTGCCGTGGCTGTTATCGATGCCATTGTGGACAAGAAAAAGTCGGGACAATGAGGCGGGGAAAACGGCTATCGAAGACGCAGAGCGTGTGCATCATCTTGCTGTGGCTGGCTTTGTGCTACTGGATTCTGACCGGTACCGAGCGCATCGATGGCCCGCTGATACTGATGCTTGTGCTCTCGGCAGCTCTGGTATTCATCCCGGTGCTCAAGTCGCTCAAAGGGAAATGACAGAGAAGAATCAATAAGTTGGTGACGGAAGTCGTTATTTGCGGTAATCGCTTATGATGGCTTCCGTCATCCATTTGGCAAGGGCTTGTCGGTTGTCAGCCAGCACAAAACGACGTTGGTCGAAGGTGTTTTGCAGGTTGCCCAGTTCCACATACGTGCCTACGGGCAGGGTATTGCGCAGTACGTAGAGATTCCTTTCGCTTACTGTGCCGCTGAATCCCCGGTTGGGCTGGTGCCTGTCATACTTGGCTTGGAAGGTGTTCCGCATGCCGGTGGCGAGGCGCTTCCCTTGCGTGCTCTTGGGGGCGTGGTAGAAGAACACGTCAATCTGCTCCCCCTTGCTGCGGCTGTCGACGTGTAGAAAAATTGCGCGGCAGTAGTTGAACTGTTTGCGATCTTTGGCATAAAGCTCGTTTATCTTGTCGCTCCGTTGCTTCAGACGGGCCACTTGGTTCAGGGGGATGGGGTCGCCCATGCAAGTTTCGCGCTTGCTGTTCTTCAGGTAGCGGTCGTTTCGTATGCCGTCTTTCTTGTCTTGTATGATGATGCGCACCGTGGCTCCCTCCTGCATCAGGTTGCGTGCCAGGCGCAGGGCTACGTCGTAGGCATATTCATCTTCGTGCAACTCGTGCCGGCCTGCACGTCCTATGGCTCCCGGGTCGGGGCCTCCGTGTCCGCTGGAGATGTAGAAGCAGGCACCTTTCAGCCTGTCGGACACTATCTCCACGTCATCCAGCTTCTTGCCGAACAGGGGCTCATGCACCACTTTTTTCTTCTTCTTTTTCTTTCCACCATCCTCTACCTCTGTGTCTTGCAGAGGCGGCAGTATGTACTTCACGCCCAACAGCAGTTCTTCTTTGCCGCGAAGGCGCTTTTCGTTTAGCTTGAGGAACTCTTTATGGTAAGCTTTGCCCGGACGTCCGTTGCGTTTCAGAAAGGCGGAGATGCCTTCCCCTTTGCGGGGGGTATCGGTGGCCTGCTGGGCTGAGGCATTGCCTGCCCAAAGGAGGAGCAGGACGAGAAATAGAAGGGTGCGTGCCATTATAAATACGTGCATGAAGTTAAAAAGTCGTTGTTAATGGGGACAAAAATACAAGAATTTCCTTACTTTTGCGTGCCTAATGGCAGATAAAACGTTGAATCTTTAATGGAAACGAGTATGACTAAGCAATTAAAACCCGAAACTCTGTGTGTGCAGGCCGGCTGGAACCCTAAGAAGGGCGAGCCTCGTGTACTGCCCATATATCAAAGTACTACATTCAAGTACGAGACCAGCGAACAAATGGCCCGCCTTTTCGACCTTGAGGAGAGCGGCTATTTTTATACCCGGTTGCAGAATCCCACCAACGATGCAGTGGCAGCCAAGATTGCCGCACTGGAGGGCGGTGTGGGTGCTATGCTCACATCGAGCGGACAGGCAGCAAACTTCTATGCCCTGTTCAACATCTGCCAGGCAGGCGACCATTTTGTGTCGTCGTCCACTATTTATGGAGGTACGTACAACTTGTTTGGAGTGACGATGAAGAAGCTGGGCATTGAGGTAACGTTTGTAGATCCCGATGCCAGTGAAGAGGAAATTTCAGCAGCTTTCCGCCCCAACACCAAGGCTTTGTTTGGTGAAACCATATCGAACCCCACCCTTGAGGTACTCGATATTGAGAAATTTGCCCGTATTGCCCACCGCCATGGGGTGCCCCTCATTGTCGACAACACCTTCCCCACACCTATCAATTGCCGTCCCTTTGAGTGGGGAGCCGACATCGTAGTACACTCCACTACCAAGTATATGGACGGACATGCCACTTCGGTGGGTGGTGCTATTGTAGACAGTGGTAATTTCGATTGGGATGCCCATGCAGCCAAATTCCCCGGCCTTTGCACTCCCGACGAGTCGTATCATGGACTGACGTACACCAAGTCGTTCGGCAAGATGGCCTATATTACCAAGGCAACCGCCCAGCTGATGCGCGACTTGGGCAGTATACAAAGTCCTATGAATGCCTTCTTGCTCAACTTGGGACTGGAGACGTTGCACCTCCGCATGCCCCGGCATTGCCAGAACGCTCAGGCGCTGGCCGAATACCTGGCCAAAAACGACCGTGTGGCTTGGGTGAACTATGCCGGTCTGCCGGGTAATAAGTATTACGACTTGGCTCGGAAGTATATGCCTAACGGCACGTGTGGCGTTGTGTCCTTCGGACTGAAAGGTGGACGCGATGTGGCCATACGCTTCATGGATCACTTGCGGCTGGCCGCCATCGTGACCCACGTGGCCGATGCCCGCACTTGTGTGCTGCACCCTGCCAGCCACACACACCGCCAGCTCACCGACGAGCAACTGATGGCGGCAGGCGTTCGTCCAGACCTCATCCGCTTCTCTGTGGGAATAGAGAATGCCGACGATATTATAGCCGATGTAGACCAGGCATTGCGC
>CALUIF010000169.1 GCA_944320635.1 uncultured Bacteroides sp.
TAAACTGCAATAAACTGTTAAATCAATGATTACCAATATATATCATCTACATATCCGTCGTACGTCGGCTCCAGGCCCGGCACGCAGGAGCGGAACACGCGGGCAATGGCTTCCTGTTCCTCGGGACGGATGAGGCGCTCGCCCTTGCGGCTCAGGAAATAATAGTTGCGGCAGGAGAAGCAGGACATCACCCGGCGACGCACGGTCTTCTCGACGCGCACGGGCACGTCATCGAAAATGCGCGTCATGCCGCGGGCATAGTGCACGGGCGTACTGTCGCGGTAATGTTCGCAACGGGCAGGCGGATTGGCAGCATACGAGGGGTTGAGGCAACGGATGTAGAACCACTCGCTGGTGGCTGCACCGGCGGCCAGTGCACGCCAAGCAAGGGCGCGCAGGCAGGTGGCGGCGCGGGGGCAGGCAGCATCGGTGGTCGGGCAGAGCACGTAGTCTGGGGGCATGGTTTGCAGGGATATCATGATTAGTTACTTAATTTGTCAACGCCCAAAGATAAAGTTTTCTGGTTAGACAAACAAGCGTAGACAAAATGTATCTGCAATGTTTTTTTGCCAATAGGAAATAAGCCGTAACTTTGCGACGATTGGCGGCTTTGCCAGTCGTTAAAAAATTATGCGATATGATATTGACAGACAAAATGCTTGCGGTAGCGTTCCAATACCGTGAAACGGAGTTATGGAAGAAACTTGCAGACAATGATCTTTTTGCCTTCCGCCTTTCGGATGGCGAAGTGGGATATTGTTGTGTGATGGGAAACAACGAGGAACATTTCTCATTGGGATTTTACAGGGGGCAGAAAGGCTTTGCTTCTTATCTGAAAGCGATTGACATATCCGCCACGATGCAATCCCCGGCGGCAATGGCCGATTTGGCATTTGCTTTGGACTGCATCAATTGCGACTTCATGCAGGCAGCCGACATAGATGCAAAAACGAAGAAAACCATACGCATTTACGCCGATTCGCACGGGGTAAAGATACGCCGCACCAAAGGGTGGCCCGACTTCACCCGGCACCAGCCGGGGAAAATCCCAGGAGGAATCATTTGCGAAAAGGACGCGGACGACATCACGGAAGCACTTCGCGCCGCCCTTGCCGTGGCGGAAAAGTTGAAAGGCAACGATTTACACTCATTAGGGTTCAACGGGACGGACGATTATCCCACCAAGGAAGGGGGAATGTTGGTTCCATTGCTCACACCAAACCCCGGCGACACGTATGAATGGAGTATGACAGCGCTTCCCGCTTACTTGCCGGACGAGTGGCCCGCACCCAAATTCAAAAACGACATCCTTGCAAACCGCGTGAAAAAACTCCCTAAAGGCTATGACCTCCAAATCTGCCTTATCCAATTCCCGATGCCGTTTGACAGAGACGAGAAAGAAATGGAGGTTTTCCCGTCATCTTTGCTGCTTTGCCTAAGAAACCACCAAGTGTTCCCTGTTCTCGGTTCAGCGGAAGAAAACTCAAATCTAAATATCCTGGTGCAGCTTGCCAACAACATATCCGAAAGCGGCAGCAAGCCGGACACGGTAGCCGTGGCAGATGACAAGACTGAAGCACTCTTAAAGGACTTCTGTGAGCGGTGCGGCATTCGCTTGTCACGCGAGGAAAACCTTCCGGAATTGGAAGAGGCTCGCGAGTATATGTATGAATATTTTAAGGAAATATATTGATATACATACAGCTCAGCCGTGCGGCAGATAAATTTGCACGCACGACTGAGCATGCATTCACCTTGAGAAACGGTTCCCGGAAACAGAGCGTAAATCAGAAAACATTGTTCAACTGCGCAGCCATTTGGCTCTGCACATCCTTCGCAGACAGCCTTGCGGCCTCGGCAAAGTCGGTACCTTTGCTGGCATAGATAATGGCACGACTGGAGTTGACCAGCAAACCGCATTCGTCCGTCATGCCATATTTGCACACTTCTTCCAGCGAACCGCCCTGGGCGCCCACGCCGGGCACAAGGAGGAAGTGGTTAGGTACAACTTTGCGAATGTCTTCAAACATACGGCCCTGCGTAGCACCTACCACGTACATCATCTGCCCATCACCTGCCCATTGCTGACTCCGGCGCAGCACTTTCTCGAAGAGGCGTTCACCGTCTTTGTCCTCCGTCAGCTGGAAGTCGTGCGAGCCCTTGTTCGAAGTCAGTGCCAGGAGTATGACCCAATGGTCGGGATAAGAGAGGAAAGGCGTCACGCTGTCTTCACCCATATAGGGAGCCACGGTCACGGCGTCGATATCCAGTTCCTCGAAAAACGAACGGGCATACATCTGCGAGGTGTTCCCAATGTCGCCCCGCTTCGCGTCGGCAATGATAAACTGGTCCGGATACTGCTCCTTGATGTATTTCACCGTCTTCTCAAAGGCCACCCAGCCCTTCACGCCAAGGCATTCGTAGAAGGCCAGGTTGGGTTTGTAGGCCACGCAGAGGTCGGCCGTGGCGTCGATGATAGCGCGGTTGAAGGCAAAGACGGGGTCATCCTCCGTGAGCAAATGTTCGGGAATCTTTTTGATGTCCGTATCCAGCCCCACGCAGAGGAACGACTGCTTGCGGCGGATGTTGTCGATAAGTTGTTGCTTATTCATAATGCGTTATTCTTTAGTGGTTGATTCTATGTTATGGAATAGGTAGCCGTCAATATGAAGTTCTGCTCCCCCTGCGTTTTTGGGGCTAAGCCCGAAAAGAGAGCAACGGGTCAATATCAATCGGTTGCCCTGCCGAGTGCGGAACATGTGTGGAACATCCTCTATCCTCCGGCTCCAATGACGCAGTGAATCGAGAGACAAGTCGACAGAGTCCGTGCCGATACCCAGAGGAGCCACCAGCAAGCTATCAGGCTGGACACGACTGTCGCTTTGCACAATCGAGAAATATCGGAACTCCTCCTTAGAAAGGGGCAACGTATAGTTACTCGACGTAGTGTAATGGAGATTTTCCGTTTCCAGCTCTGTCACTACAGCCTGCGTCTCGTAAAGGTAAGTTGTGCCCGCAGGTACAATGTCAGCCGTGCACTCCTCACCATACCAGTCGCTCAGGTAAACCACCTTACCGTTGATGCGCCGAGCCTCATCGCGAGGAAGGGAGAGAAGCCAGTCTCCGTAAGCCTCCGCCGACAAAGGGAGTTCGTGATATCCGCCTTGCGCCAAAGCCTCCCGCACCTCGCTACGAAGCACGCGGAGGGTAATGCTGGCATAATTCACAGGCAGTACAGACGTCAGCAGAAAGACCAGCGAAAAAGAGATAGGTATCCAGCTCAAGCGCCGCGCCCGCCCTACAATCAGCCCGATGCACAGGAAATAAAACCATGCATTGAGCGTAACGAGATACAAACGGTTGATGGTAATGCCATAATCCAGGAAACGGCGGCCGATACCCACTGTCATCAGCACCAGCAGGGGCAGGGTCAGGACAGGCAGCCAACGGGCAATGCGCTCGTCCGCCCGCCGTCCCTCCTTGATGCGCGAGGGGTAAAGACCCACTTCGATGGCAATGACACCGGCCATCAACGCGACGACGAGCCATGACACCCACCCGTCCGGCAACTCCCACCGCACGATGATAGTACCGGCATAGACGTAGAGCACCAGCAGGTAAAGCCCCGCCAACGGCAGGAACAGGTAACGGATTGTGCCACGCAGGAAAGCCGTGGGTTGCGGTTGCCGGTCGTGCTTGTGCTCCCCTTCCGGCAGCAGGCCGAGGAACATAAGCAGGGGGAGCAGTTCGCTACACAGTATCAATATAGATAGGTAGCATTTGTAACTGACTTCAATCCCAAAGAGCTGATGCAACGAAAGGGCCAGCAGACACAGTCCGCCACTCATCACCGCGCCCACAATGAGAGTCAACGCCAGCGTGCCAATAGCTGTCTGCGCGAAATTCCATGCAGGGATATCATTCTTCTCGCGGAAAAAAGACAGGAAAAACAGCGATAACCCAATGGCAAAGATAGCCGCCCCATGGGCAATGCCTACTTCTACAGCCCGTGTCCCCTCAATGTTACAGTAAAGGAAAAAAGCATCGACAGCCAGCAACACAGGCGCCACGATTTGCATGCCTAAGCGCAACTTTCGACTTTTCACCTCCTCTGCCCACAAATGCAAAGAAAGCGAAAGCACCGTGCCCACAGACAGGAAGTAACCTATGCAAACCAGTAGCTTTCTATCATCAGCCCCCCCTTGCCTGTACACCAGGTAACATAGGTAGAAAGTAAGCAACAAGGCAAATGCCAAAGTTACGGGAAAACGGTGGGCACAGCGGCTGAAAGCCAAACCCAATGTACGGAAGATTCCGGATAAACTATTCTTTCTCATAACCTTATCATGTATCATTATTCTTGACTCCACCGGAGAGTCCGTCTATGATGTTACTATTTATCTTCGAGTTTCCCCCGACAGAAGCTACAGTTCACTCTCCTTCAGCCGCTCGGCATTTTCTGCCACGATGAGGTGGTCGATGCAGTCCTGTATGTCACCGTCCATAAAAGCTGCCAGGTTGTAAATGGTGTAGTTGATGCGATGGTCGGTAATTCGACCCTGCGGGTAGTTGTAAGTACGTATCTTGGCCGAGCGGTCACCGGTAGAAACCATCGTCTTGCGCTTCGAGGCAATGTCGTCGATGTACTTCTGATGCTCCTTGTCGTAGATGAAGGTGCGCAGGC
>CALUIF010000170.1 GCA_944320635.1 uncultured Bacteroides sp.
AGGCATCTATCCCGGCAAGATTCTTCGCCGCTTCAGTGACCTGCCTCCCCCGTACCCGGGGCGTATTTGCTCCGCTCCACCTCCGCTCTTGCTCCGCTTCTATAGGAGCGGAGGAGAAGCGGAGCAAACATGGCGGAGATACGTCCTTGAAGGCTGTTTGAAGTTTGTCCGGCCCTTGGGGCTTCTTTTCTTTCGGGCAGGCGGAAGAAAAAGTGCACAAGTAATTTGCTCCTTTCAGCAAAAAGCATTTCCTTTGCAGAAAAATTGTGTAACATGCGATTAATAGGGAATGTGACGGCCAAATACGACAATCCGGATGAGCATTATTCGGGGCGGACGTCTTCTTTTCCCAACATCGGCTGGATGCGTTAACCCTCGGGGTAGGGATAGCGCATTTTTTTTTATCCGGCCGGCATGTGCAGAACTATTAGTGAAAAGTAAGTCTCAAGAATTAAATGAATATATCCTGTTATTTTTTAGACGCGGATTGAGCGGATGACGCGGATTATTCTTAGCATAACATACTGAATCCTATAAATCACAAATCCGCTCAATCCGCCTTATCCGCGTCTAAAAAATCAATGACAGGCATAGTATAAACTAAATATGAACAACTACTTATAGATTAGACATATATGATGGAAAAGAATTTGAAGAAAGTGCTTGTCCTGGGTTCGGGCGCACTCAAAATCGGCCAGGCAGGCGAGTTCGACTATTCGGGCTCGCAGGCGTTGAAGGCTTTGCGTGAAGAAGGCATCAGTTCGGTGCTGGTCAATCCCAACATCGCGACTATCCAGACGTCGGAAGGTATTGCCGACAAGGTTTATTTCCTGCCGGTGACTCCGTACTTTGTGGAGCGCATTATCGAGAAGGAGCGTCCCGACGGCATCCTGCTGGCCTTTGGCGGGCAGACGGCTTTGAACTGCGGTACGGAGCTTTACCAGAAAGGCGTTCTTCAGAAGTATGGCGTGCAGGTGCTGGGCACTTCGGTCGAGGCCATCATGAACACGGAAGACCGCGACTTGTTTGTGAAGAAGCTGGACGAAATTCCCATGAAGACGCCCAAGAGCCATGCCGTAGAGAGCATGGAAGATGCCTTGAAGGCTGCGCGCGAAATCGGCTTTCCCGTCATGGTGCGTTCGGCCTACGCCTTGGGCGGACAGGGCAGCGGCATTTGCCCCGATGAAGGGACGTTCTTGAAGCTGGCCGAAAGCGCGTTCACCTTTTCCAATCAGATTCTGGTAGAGGAGTCGCTGAAGGGCTGGAAGGAGATTGAGTTTGAGGTTATCCGCGATGCCAACGACCACTGCTTTACCGTGGCCAGCATGGAGAATTTCGACCCGCTGGGCATACACACGGGCGAGAGTATCGTGGTGGCGCCTACGTGTTCGCTCAGCCAGGAGCAGGTAGAGACGTTGCAGGCGCTTTCGCGCCAGTGCGTGCGCCACTTGAACATTGTGGGCGAGTGCAACATACAGTATGCCTTCAATGCCGAGACCAACGACTATCGCGTCATCGAGGTCAACGCCCGCCTAAGCCGTTCGTCGGCTTTGGCCTCCAAGGCTACGGGTTATCCATTGGCTTTCGTGGCTGCCAAGATTGCGCTGGGCTATACGCTCGACCAGATAGGTGAGATGGGTACGCCCAACTCTGCCTACGTGGCTCCGCAGCTGGACTACCTCATCTGCAAGATTCCGCGCTGGGACTTGACGAAGTTTGTGGGCGTGAGCCGCGAGATAGGTTCCTCCATGAAGTCGGTGGGCGAAATCATGTCCATTGGCCGTTCGTTCGAGGAAATCATTCAGAAAGGCCTCCGCATGATAGGGCAGGGCATGCACGGCTTTGTGGGCAACGACAACTTGCACTTCGACGACGTGGAGCACGAATTGGCACACCCCACCGACCTGCGCATCTTTGCTATCGCCCAGGCGTTGGAGGAGGGCATCTCCATCGACCGCATCTATGAGCTGACCAAGATTGACCCTTGGTTCCTGGAAAGGCTGAAGAATATTGTGGACTACAAGCATAAGCTTTCCGAATATACCAAGGTGGAAGACATCCCTGCCGACGTGCTGCGCCAGGCCAAGGTGCTGGGCTTCTCCGACTTCCAGATTGCGCGTTTTGTGCTTCATCCTGCAGGGAATATGGAGAAGGAGAACCTGCAAGTACGTGCCCGCCGCAAGGAGCTGGGCATCTTGCCGGCCGTGAAGCGCATCAATACCGTGGCCAGCGAGCATCCCGAACTGACCAACTATCTGTACATGACGTATGGTGCAGAGGGTTACGACGTCAACTACTACAAGCACGAGAAGTCGGTAGTGGTGCTGGGCTCGGGGGCTTACCGCATCGGTGCGAGTGTGGAGTTCGACGGGTGCTCGGTGAACGCCATCCAGACGGCACGCAAGCTGGGCTACAAGTCCATCATGATAAACTACAACCCTGAGACGGTGTCCACCGACTATGACATGTGCGACCGCCTGTACTTCGACGAGCTTTCGTTTGAACGCGTGCTCGATGTCATCGACCTGGAGCAGCCGCGCGGCGTCATTGTATCGGTAGGCGGACAGATTCCGAACAACCTGGCCATGAAGCTCTACCGCCAGTCTGTCCCCGTGCTGGGTACCTCGCCCGTTAGCATCGACCGGGCAGAGAACCGCAACAAGTTCTCGCACATGCTCGACCTGCTTGGCATTGACCAGCCTGCATGGCAGGAACTGACCAGCCTGGACGATGTGAAGGGCTTTGTAGCCAAAGTGGGCTATCCGGTGCTGGTGCGCCCCAGCTATGTGCTCTCCGGCGCTGCCATGAACGTGTGCTACGATGAGGAGGAACTGGAAGAATTCCTGAAGATGGCCGCCGAGGTGTCCAAGGAATACCCCGTAGTGGTGTCTCAGTTCCTGCAAAACACCAAAGAGATAGAGTTTGATGCCGTTGCACAGAATGGCGAGATTGTAGAATACGCTATTTCCGAGCACATTGAGTTTGCCGGCGTACACTCGGGCGACGCTACATTG
Organism: uncultured Bacteroides sp.; assembly: GCA_944320635.1. Taxonomy (GTDB): domain Bacteria; phylum Bacteroidota; class Bacteroidia; order Bacteroidales; family Bacteroidaceae; genus Bacteroides. Next base: position 3,015 of record CALUIF010000170.1, read on the forward strand.
GTGTTCCCCGCCCAGAAGATATACTTCGCTACGGCACGCCGCATCAAGAAGATAAGCCGGCAGATAGCCAAGGAACTGAACATTTCCGGGCCTTTCAACATCCAGTTCCTGGCGCGCAACAATGAGGTGAAGGTCATAGAGTGCAACCTCCGTGCCAGCCGTTCGTTCCCCTTCGTCAGCAAGGTGTTGAAGCGCAATTTCATTGAAACGGCCACGAAGATTATGCTGGATGCGCCCTACACCAAGCCCGACAAGTCGGCTTACGATATCGATTGGATTGGTGTCAAGGCCAGCCAGTTCTCTTTCTCCCGCTTGCACAAGGCCGACCCCGTGCTGGGTGTCGACATGTCGTCTACCGGCGAGGTGGGCTGCTTGGGCGATGACTTCGACGAGGCGTTGCTGAACGCCATGTTGGCCACGGGCTTCAATATCCCGAAGAAAGGTATCATGTTGTCGTCGGGTGCCATGAAGTCGAAGGTAGACTTGCTGGATGCCAGCCGGTTGCTGGCGGCCAAAGGCTACAAGATTTATGCTACCGCAGGCACATCGGCTTTCCTCAATGCGCATGGCGTATCGGCTGAGCCGGTATACTGGCCGGATGAGAAGCCCGATGCAGAGAATAACGTGATGAAGATGATAGCCGACCATACTTTCGACCTTATCGTCAACATTCCGAAAAACCATACGAAGCGCGAGCTGACCAACGGTTATAAAATACGCCGTGGTGCCATCGACCACAACATCCCGCTCATCACCAATGCCCGCCTGGCAAGTGCCTTCATTGAGGCTTTCTGCGAAATGAAGGTGGAAGATATCAGCATTAAGAGCTGGCAGGAGTATAAGTAAGGGAACTTAGGAAAGTAGTAAAGAGTGCAGGGCAGTATCGGGGGGTCCGGTGCTGCCCTTGCTGTTTTTACCCGCCTCTTGTGGTGTGCAGGGAAAATGCGTGCAAAATAATGTTTTTGTAATCCGTTGATAACCAAAATGTAAATGGATGCCTGAAAAGTTTTTGTAGAAAATATTGTGTGAAACGTTTGGAGATACCAAAATAAGTAGTACCTTTGCATCGCTTTTGAAACGAAAACGCACGGGCGCTTAGCTCAGCTGGTTCAGAGCATCTGCCTTACAAGCAGAGGGTCGGGGGTTCGAATCCCTCAGCGCCCACTACTCCTTTCTTTT
>CALUIF010000171.1 GCA_944320635.1 uncultured Bacteroides sp.
GTACCTTTGCATCGCTTTTGAAACGAAAACGCACGGGCGCTTAGCTCAGCTGGTTCAGAGCATCTGCCTTACAAGCAGAGGGTCGGGGGTTCGAATCCCTCAGCGCCCACTACTCCTTTCTTTTTTAATTTGCGTTTTCGATGTTCAAAAGGGCGTTTAGCTCAGCTGGTTCAGAGCATCTGCCTTACAAGCAGAGGGTCGGCGGTTCGAATCCGTCAACGCCCACTTTAGGTTAGACATTCAATTTTTTTTCTTGAGGGATGCACTTGGTGGTGTGTCCCTTTTTTTTGTACCCGCATTTTTTTCTTTTCATTATTATTGATAAGTTGAATATTTTTTATACCTTTGCATCGTCCCTCACGCCGGAATCTCTTGTCCGTAGCAGGAAAGAGAGAAAATGCGGGTAGGGGGAAGACATATATAAGAGAGACGTTTACTTGACGTTTTGTTTTTGACACTTCGAAATCTCGCAAGTTTTGAAACACCGTTAAAACAAAGCAATGGTAGATGTCTGCGGGGTATGTTTATAAGCCCTTGGTGTGCTTTCTTGTTGTAGAAGGCACGCTAAGGCATATACATATCGGCGTGGGCTTCTGCGTTGCTCGTCCTGACGGTGTTGGGCAATGCGAGAGCCTCGAAGTGTGGGACGAGTGACAGGTACAGATTCCCGCGCTTCTTTTTTATATATGTAGGTGAACCACAACCGATTTTTGAATATATAGTCCGATTTGGGAATCTGGAGGACTGCGTAGTTACTCGCCCATGCGGATACATATTTCCTTTTTTATTTTCATCTTTTTCTCCGTGGCGGCACTGCATGCCTTGCAGGCGCAAGTGCATGTGGCGACAGATACGGCTACGTTGTCGGGGCCACGGCGGTGGTATCCACGGTATGTCACTTTTTTGCCTCCGTCGCACATCGACTCCCTGTTGCGCTATTCGCGTACCGACTTGGTGCCGGTTGTTTATGAGGCAAACAAATATACTTTGCGTCCCAATGCACAGACCGACAGTATTGTCCGCTTGGTGGAACGCATCAGTCACGATTACCGCGTGCGCCTGGCCTATGTGTGGATAGGCGGAAGCGCTTCGCCCGAAGGGCCTGTGCGTTGGAACCGCAGGTTGGGTGCCTATCGTGCGCATGCCCTTGCCGACTATCTGCTTGGACATACTTCTTTGCCCGACTCGTTGCTGCGTGTGGAGAATCTCGCGGAAGACTGGGAGTCGGTGGCTTATGCTTTGCAGGGCGACGAGGATATTTCCCACCGCGACGACATCTTGCATATCCTTGCCTCTGAACCCAACTCCTTTGACCGCAAGCGGCAGATATACGCCCTTGATGGCGGGAATACCTGGAGGAAACTGGTACGCCGGGTGTTTCCGCCCTTCCGCAATTCGCGTATGGTTATCGTGTGCTACGACCAGCCGGCCATGCCCTTGGCGGTGAAACACTTGCCTCCGGGCACTTCGGTGCTGCCGGACAGGCTGTCCTATGCTGTGCCGCCCGCGTCGGAAGGCGCAGGTGCCGGGCGCGTAGTGTTGCTCAAAAGCAATGTGCTGGCCATTGCCGCTGCTGCGGTGGCCAACTTGGGCTTCGAGGTGGAACTGTGGCCCCGATGGTCGCTCGACGTGCCCGTCTACTATTCTCCCTACGATTTATTCAAAGAGACGCGCAAGGTGCGCGTGCTGGCCACCCAGCCCGAGGTGCGCTATTGGTTCGACCGTGTGGGTGACCGCCACTTTGTGGGCTTGCATACCCATGTGGCAGGCTTCAACATTGCCCTTGGCGATGAAGGCCGTTACCAGGATCCCGGCCATGCGCTGTGGGGCATGGGGCTGAGCTATGGTTATGCGTTGCCTTTCGGCAAGGATGGGCGTTGGGGGGCGGAGTTCACCTTGGGGGTGGGTTTTGCCGACTACAAGTATGACAAATATGCCAACACGGGCATCCGTGAGGGGCAGAAGTTGTATGCGTCAGGCAGCAAGCTGTATTGGGGCGTGACGCGTGCCGCCATCAGCTTATCCTATAAATGGCAGATTAAAAGGAAACAAAGGAGGACGACATTATGAAAAGGCGCTACCTTACTATCCTTGTGGCAGCGGCAGCTTGTGCCTCTTGGCTGACAGGCTGCGAGGCCACCATACACCAGTATCCCGGCACGGAGGAAAACCGGATGGAAGACTTCGTGGTGCAGCTTCATGCCGACCGTACGCCGCCGGCTTTCTATAAAGAGATAGTGTATGACCGTGACGGGCATCGCACCGAAACAGAACAGGAGGCCGAAGCATCGCCTGCCTATCTGCCCGACGACCGCCTGGCGCTGCGCTTTGTGGTGGAGGTGCACGACAATAGCCGGAGTGGCGATGAGGCTGTGTTGGCGCGCCGTGAACTGACGGTGGACAACGATGCCTTGCCCCCGCAGGCCGAAGTGCACTTCAGCTTGCCGGCCGGTGGCAGCTACACTGCCGTGTCGTGGGCCGACTATGTGCCTGTGGCCAATCCCGTCGACTGGCATTACGACACCTCGCGACTGGACTTCATCGAAGTCAATACGGAGACGGTCATGCAGGAGTTGCACCATAAGAACTCGGCCACGGGCTTCACCACCTTTCATCGTGCCGGCGATGGGTCGGTGAGCCTGGCTTGTTCGCAAGCCGTGACCCGTGCCAACGGTGCTGACGTGTCGCAGGAAGAAAGCGATGGGGTGTTGATACCTGTCTACATGACCCGTCCGTCCGGACGCCTGCGCCTTTATGCCGACGACCTCGCCGAATTCCTGCAAGCAGGAGGCAATATAGAGGAGGTGCAGGTGATAATTCGCTACAAGCAGTTTGTCAGCGTGGCCTACGACGCCTTGGGGCAAGAACCTTGCCGTTGGGTAAGTACGCGCGAAACACGTACGCACCCTTCCATTGTGAACGAGACGGGCAACGTCTGTCTGGCTTACGACTATATTCTGGTAGACAGCGACGACGAGACACACGTGATGGCCGACTTCTACTTCCTCGATGCCGAGGGCCATGAGTTGAGCCATACTGCTAATGTAGATATCCCCTTACGGCGCAATCGGGAGACGGTCGTTCGCGGCAGCTTTCTTACGCATAACCTGGGCGATGGCGGACTGGGCGTCGACGAGGGGTTTGACGATGAATATGTGATTGTTATAGACTGAGTTGTGTATAGATGATAATTTAGCGCGCGTAGCTCGTCACTTGTAGCTGTGGGTTTTCGCCCCGCTAAAGAGGGACTTTAGCCTTCTAAAGTGGCTCTTTAGCGTGCTAAACAGGGACTTTACGATGGGGGAAAACGTTTTGACGTTGCTGAGCCCCGTGCTGCTAAATTGCTGTTTATAAGTAGTTGTTCATATTTAGTTTATACTATGCCGGTCATTGATTTTTTAGACGCGGATTGAGCGGATGATGCGGATTACGCGTCTAAAAAAATAACAGGATATATTCATTTAATTCTTGAGACTTACTTAATAATAATCTTAACTGAAGATGATTGATTAGTCACGTGGCTTTATATATGTATTACTTTTAAAAAACAGTATGTTATGAAGAAAATGTTGAGTTTGTTGGTACTTTCGGCATTAACCTTTGCCGGGTGCCAGAATGAGTTGGAAACGGTGTCTGGTGGTTCGGACGGTGAACGTGTAGTGCGTATCTCCCTTGAGGCGCCCGAGGCTATGGCTTTGACGCGTGCCGACGGGGCAAAGTACACCAACAGTGCCAAGGGTGGTGTGACCAATGTGGATCGCACGCAGTATGACTTGCGCTACAAGCTGGCGGTGTATGATGCCGAGGGCACGACGGTCGTTGTTGAGCCGATGACAAAGACCGTGAAGGGAGCAGGCAGCAATGCCACTACCTTTGAAGTAGGCTTGTTGGAAGGGCAGGAGTACAAATTTGTGGCTTGGGCGGACTTTGTGACTGCCGGCTCCACTGACGATTTGCACTACAATACTACCAGCCTCACCGCCATCTCTTGCAAAGATGCAGCAGACAAGCAGCTGAACGACGAAAGCCGCGATGCTTACTTTGTGACGAAGAACCTGACGGTAAATGCCGGTCAAGGCGTCAGCCTCACCTTGCGCCGTCCCTTTGCCAAGGTGCGCGTGGTGGCGAGCGATGTGAATATGGCAGGTGCCGACATGCCGGACAAGTTTAAGATTACCTACTACGGGTGCCAGCGCTTTACCAGCCTGAATGCTGTGACAGGAGAGGCTACCGGATCGGAGTTGAAAGATGACGAGACTACTGCCTACACCGCTACACTGGCCAGCACAACGCAGAAAGACTATACGGAAGACTACGACGCAAAAGATGGTTTCCGCACGCTGACGGTGGACTACCTGCTGGCTGAGACGGATAAGCAGACCAAAATACACTTTAAGTGGGAGGCGTTGAAGGGCGAAACCAGCAAATATACCTACAACTGCACTACTGATATTCCTATCCAACGCAATTTCCTGACCACTATTTTTGGCAACATGCTGACCGGTAAAACAGGTGTGGCTGTATCGGTGAGCTGCGATGAGATATTTGAAGGCGAATTCAAGGATATGGAGAGCGAGGCTGTCTTCGCGGCTACCAAGCCGGAGTTTAAAGGTAATGTGGTTTATATCCGTACGGCAGGGGAACTGGTGTGGTTGCAGCAGAATGCGATGAATGACGATAATGGGCGCAATAATGACTATTTTGACCTCAGAAAGGGCGCAACAGGGGAGAATGGCTATACGTTTAAGCTGGAAAATGACATTGACCTGAAAGGCACCAAATGGAAACCTATTTATTGGAGAGTACTTATGAGCCTTCAAGACAAATGTATTTTTGATGGGCAAGGGCATACCATCCGGAATTTTGAATGTGGTAGCGAGAGTAAATCTAGTACAAATGCCATAAGGGGATTGTTTGGTTGGGTAGATTTTTCTATTAAAGACTTAACGGTGGAGAATGTGATAATTCTCAATTCGGAGAACTGGCAAGGAGCCTTGGCTGGTAACTTCGAAGGTTCCACGATTGAAAACTGTACAGTGAAGAACGTATGCATGCGTACAGATGACGGTATAGCCACAAGGGAAGATGCCGGTTTAGTAGGTGGCATGGTTGGACTTTGTAGTGGGGATAAGATAAAAGACTGTAAGGTTGAAAATGTTGATATAAGAAGCAGTCGTAATGTAGGAGGCTTAGTGGGATGTTTCAGTGCGGACGGCAGAGATTGTGTAGTTGAAGGTTGTAGTGTGTCCAATGCTGCATTGTGGATTACCTCTTTGGGCGAAGAAGAGGACTATTATAAGAACTCGGTAGGTTCTATCGTTGGTTATGCAACGGGTTATAAGGGTTCTAGTGTTACTTTGAAAAACTGTACAGCTTCCGATATTACTTACAAAATCGGTACCCAGGCTACTGAGGGTGCCCCTTATATCATTAAAGGTGGTGAGGAAGGCAAGCAGGAATATGGTCCGAAAAATGCCTTGTATGGCTGTTTCTCATCCTCTACCAGCGTAGTGGTAGAAACTGCTGAACCATAAACATTTGCATTTCGAAATAATATCCCGTCCGGCACTTAGTCCTGTCCGTGAGGATCGGCCGCCGGACTGTTTGTTTGTTTTGTTTGCAAGGCGTGCTGCCCGGTGGGGCGGTACGCTTTTTACTGTAAGGAATCCGTGCTAAATCACATTTCGACACACCCCCATCAATATCTTTGTACGAAATTCAATTTTGATAATGAACAAGATTGTGGCTGAATTGGAGGAGAATGGAATATGAACAAAATGGCAGCTTCAAAAGATAAGTTTCTTGGTGACATTCGGTACATGGGGAAACGTATTTTTGAAGAAGAACAGCAAGGAAAGGACTGTGCTGATTACGGAGCATATCTCATAAAGAATTTGGCAAAACAGCTGGAACCCGAATATGGAAGTGGCTTTTCTATCCGTCAATTAGAACGTAGTCGCCAATTTTACAGACTTTATCCAATTGCGACCGCATTGCGGACACAATTAAGCAAGTGCGTTACTTTGCCGACAAGGTATGCCTTTCTCCCAATTCAGCCGTTTTTTAAAGAAAGGTGTGGGATGTACTCCTTTGGAGTTTCGAAGAGCACAGGCCTGATTTGCTATATTTCACGCCACAAAGGTTCGTCCTGCCAGTTCTGCGGAATACCTATCGCCTTGTAATCGACGCTCGGATATTGCTCCAACAAGTCCAGAAAATGCTGTTTCATGTCGTTATGGGGCGATATGATGTCGATAAACCACTTGATGATGCAGATTTCGTAAAATGTCCTCTGTGGCGATACGACATCGCTTATCCAAGGCCGTTTCATTTTCCGTGCCACCATCGGGTTGATGGCGTACTGCCTGTTCCATACCCTTGCGTGGTGGCAGCAGGAATTTCGGGTAAGCGTTATGACTGTCAGCCATGAAGTAAAAACGGGAACGGGTAAATCGTAACAGGCTGCAATCTTTTTCTTCAACGGATTGGACTTGATATTCTCATAGATGCGGGTCACGACACCCATCGGCAATATCTCCACAAGCATCCAGGCCGGAGGATAGGCATTGCTGTACTTGCTCTTGAAATGCAGGATGAAATCCTCCTTGGAGTTATTGACCTCCTTGTCTATCAGTTCCATCGTGCGGCTGAACTTGTTGGGATTGGCGAACAAGGAACTGTCGGTCATCCAAAATATGTTTCCAGTCTCTTTCGCCACGACATTGGCCAAAGTGCTGCGCAGGGAAACTTCAATCTTCTCAATCTCATTGAACATGAAAAGGCGGAGTTTCTTGTCAAACCTATAAAGTTTGATGGCCGCGTCAAAGCTGCTGCCCTGTTTGAAAATCTGCCTGTCTTTGGGAATTTCAAGAAAAGGATAGAAGTATGCACTTAGCCTGTAATAACCTATGTTGCGGATGTATCGGCAAACGCGCTCCTTATCAGCGAATGCAAGCCCTCTTTTGGATAGCAACTCGGCCAAATCCTCCGGGCTGTTATATTGTTTCGGGAAATTGATAGTCATTGGGGTATAAAAATAAAACGACCCCCGATTTGAGCATTGTTAAGAGGC
>CALUIF010000172.1 GCA_944320635.1 uncultured Bacteroides sp.
TATGGTTGCCGGTAATGGTAGCCAGCCCTGCGACCATAAGTCCATATGCGTTGTTGCCGGCAATGCCCGTCAGTCCGGCCAGCGATATGCCGGTAAGGTCATTGCCATTGATGTTGGCGATGCCTGCGGCTTGTATGCCCTGCAGGCTGCCTCCGGTTATGTTGGACAGTCCTGACAATTGCATACCCTTGACATCTGTCCGTACCACAGAGCCTATAACGTTCACTCCCAGCCCATTTAGCCTGTTCATTGTAGAGAGTATACCCATGTTGAGGAACGTGTTTCCTACGGTATCTGTTCGCTGGGTAGAGATTCCTTTCCACAAGGAGAGGTTGATGCCCGGACGTTTTCCGGCAATGGTAGTTCCTTTGTTTTGGGCAAAAAGAGTTCCTACCGTAAGTAGGAACAATAAAGTCAATATCTGTAGCCTTGAATAATATTTCATAGGATGGCGAGGTAACGTATTTCTCTTATCCCTTGGCCTCTTGGTAGAGGAAACGTTTAATGCTTTTCTTAGGGGTTTTCTCGAATTCTTCCGGATATATTTTCATTTTCGACACTTGGCAATATGCGGGTAGTTCGGAGTTCAGTGTCTGGCGGTTTTCCTCCATGATGCGTTCCATGTCTTCCGGGTGCAGCCCGTGAGCAAAAGCATCGTCGAAGTCTGGGTAAACCAGTCCCACCAACTTGTCGTTCTGTTGCACCACAATGCTTTCTGCTACATAGGGCAGGTTATTCAACTTGTCTTCAATTTCCTCCGGATAAATGTTCTGTCCGTTGGGACCCAGCAACATGTTTTTGCTCCTTCCTTTGATGGTGACGTTTCCTTCGTTGTCCATCAAGGCCAAGTCGCCTGTGTGAAGCCAGCCGTCCGGTTCCAATACTTCGGCCGTGGCTTCCGGATTTTTGTAATAACCCAGCATTACGTTGGGTCCGCGGCAGATGATTTCGCCAGGAATGTGTTCCGGATCGGGGGAGTCTATCCTGACCTCCATGCGTGGCGCTGCCTTTCCACACGAGCCGGGCTTGAAGCGTGTCCAGTCTTCGTAGCAGATGATGGGGCCGCACTCCGTCATGCCGTAGCCCACGGTGTATGGGAAGTCTATCATCTTCAGCAACTGTTCCACCTCTTGGTTGAAAGCGGCTCCGCCGATGATAACCTCCGTGAAGTTTCCGCCAAAAGCTTGTATCACCTGTTCGCGCACCGTTGCTTTTATCTTGTCGTTCACAATAGGCACTTTGAGCAACAGCTTCATAGTGGGGGTCTCCAACTTGGGCAGCACTTTTTTCTTGATAATCTTTTCTATGATGAGGGGCACGGAAATGACAATGTTGGGCTTTACTTCGGCAAAGGCCTGGAAGATAATCTTAGGGCTGGGCATCCGCGTGAGGTAATAGATGTGGCATCCTGCAGCAAACTCATACAGAAACTCAAACGCCAGCCCATACATGTGTGCCATGGGCAGGATAGACACCACGTTGTCTCCCTGCTTCAAGGTCAGCACTTCGAAAGCAAAGGCCGTGTTCGACCAAAGGCTTCGGTAAGGCAGCATCACGCCCTTGGAATAGCTGGTGGTGCCTGATGTATAGTTGATGACCGCCAGTTCTTCCGGCTGGTCTTGGTGGTAGGCAATGTGCTCTTTGCGGAAGTTTTTGGGAAATTTCTTGCCGAACATCTCGTTCAGGTGCTCCCTTGCGTAGTTCAACTTTTCGCTGCGCGATACGAGGAGGGAGAAGTCAGTTACCAATATAATACCTTCCAGCAGGGGCATGCTGGCCTCGTTCAGGTTCTCCCATACCTGGTCGCCCACAAAGAGCAGCTTGGCCTCCGAATGGTTCACAATGTTGTGTATGTTGTCGGCCTTGAATTCATGCAGTATGGGCACGATAACCGCTCCATAGGTCAGCGTGGCAAGGAATGCCACCCCCCAATGCGAGCTGTTGCGTCCGCACACGGCTATCTTGTCTCCTTTGCGTATGCCGCTTGCTTCAAAGATGATGTGCAGTTTCTCTATTTTGCGGGCCACATCTTTATATTGCAGGGTGGCGCCTTTGTAGTCGGTGAGGGCATCAAGGTCCCAATTGTTTTTGATGCTTTCCTCTATGTAGGCTATAAAACTTTGGTTCATAACTATTGCACAAGGAAATGAAATTTGTGCAAATATAAGGCTTTCCCCGAAGAAAGCAAACATTTGCCTGTAAAAACCCGTTTTCCGCAGGTCATTTTTTATCTACCTGCTCCATGTCGTGCCTCACCATAATGCGCACCAGTTCGTCGAACGTAGTCTGTCTGGGGTTCCAGCCCAGCAGGGTTTTGGCCTTGGTAGGGTCGCCAAGCAGTTGGTCTACTTCGGCAGGGCGGAAATACTTGGGGTCTACTTCCACCAGTACTTTGTCGCTTCGGGTGTCGATGCCTCGTTCGTCTGTCCCGTTTCCTTCCCAGCGCAGGTCGATGCCGGCCTCGCGGAAGGCCAGGGTGCAGAATTCGCGCACGGTGTGCATTTCGCCCGTAGCAATGACGAAGTCTTCTGGCTTGGGGTGCTGAAGCATCAGCCACATGCACTCCACGTAGTCCTTGGCATAGCCCCAGTCGCGTCCGGCATCAAGGTTGCCCAGGTAGAGCTTGTCCTGCAGACCCCGGGCAATGCGTGCGGCGGCCAAAGTGATTTTGCGGGTGACGAAGGTTTCGCCCCGGCGTTCGCTTTCGTGGTTGAACAGAATGCCGTTGACGGCAAACATGCCGTAACTTTCGCGATAGTTTTTCGTAATCCAGAAACCGTATTGCTTGGCCACGCCATAAGGGCTGCGCGGGTAGAAGGGGGTCGTTTCCCGTTGAGGCACTTCTTGCACCTTGCCGAACAGTTCGGATGTGGAGGCCTGGTAGATTTTCGTTTTCTGTTCCAGTCCCAGTATCCGCACGGCTTCCAGCATGCGCAGGGTGCCCACGGCATCGGTTTCGGCGGTGTATTCGGGCACATCGAAGCTCACCTTCACGTGGCTTTGGGCGGCCAGGTTGTATATCTCGTCGGGGCGCACCTGCTGGATGATGCGGATAAGCGAACTGCTGTCCGTCATGTCCCCGTAGTGCAGGTCGATGAGGCGCTTCTGCTTCATGTCGCGCACCCACTCGTCGAAATACAAGTGCTCTATGCGGCCTGTGTTGAACGACGACGAACGTCGCAAAATGCCGTGTACTTCATATCCTTTTTGCAACAGAAACTCGGCAAGAAAAGAACCGTCTTGCCCGGTGATGCCCGAAATAAGTGCTTTTTTCATTGAATTTGTTTTTGGTATGGTTGGTTGGATACTATATTTCGCTTCTCCCGGTGTCATTCGTGGTGGTAGGGGCTGCCGTGCAGTATGCTCATGGCGCGATACAACTGCTCTACAAAAACCAAGCGTACCATTTGGTGCGAAAAGGTCATGCGCGATAGCGACAGCTTTTCATGTGCCGCTCCATACACTTTCTGCGAGAAACCGTATGGCCCGCCGATGACGAACACCAGCCGCTTGGGCACGGTGTTCATTTTCTGCCTCATATACTTTGCAAACTCCACAGAGCGCATCTCCTGCCCGCCCTCGTCCAGCAGCACCACTACATCGCCAGACTGCAGGGCTTTCAAGATGAGTTCGCCCTCCTTCTCCTTTTGCACCTCGGCGGGGAGGCTGCGTGTGTTCTTCAGTTCGGGTATCACTTCCGTGTCAAACGTCAGGTAGCGCTTTACGCGCGTCACATAGTCGTTGATGCCTGCCACGAAATGCGGTTCCACCGTCCGCCCCACCATGAGTAAAATAGTCTTCATGCCTTGCTGTACGATTAAGATGTTTCACCGATGCAAATTTAATCTTTTTTTTTTCAATGCACCGTTTCCTGCGGTTGTTTCATGAGTGCCGTAATGTCACTTTGGTTGGTTTTATTACTTACTTTGTCCGTATTTCCTACGCTCCACCTTCGTTCTATAGCGCAGAGAATGGAGCGGAGCAGGTGCGAACTTGGTACGAACCGGGTACGAAGGAGGTACGGAGATGGTAAAGAATGGAGATGTATCTGGAATGTATTAGGTTGATGCTCAGTGTGATTATGAAGCGCGGATTTTGCCTTCCGGCAGATTTTTCGGTTCTCGGCATGTAAACTATTGTAGATTCGAATGTAAGAAATTTTGTTCGAAAGGATAAGGCTTGGTTTGGATGACGGAAGTGAACTTGATTTTGTCCTTTTGCATCGCCTTCGCATTGAGAGGCGGCACCATGCTGAACGGGGTGACGGACAAAAGGGCAGTTGGATAGTTGTTTTCCTCACAAAATAATAGAACTCCGGACAGACATACAAGTGAATTTATATACCTATAATAACGTGAGTTCGATGAATTTAGAACAGTTTTAATTCTGTGTCTAAATTCATCGAACTCACGTTATTATTAAGACAAGCTGATGCTGTAATCAACCTGTTGGTAGAGTGAAATGTGCGCTGATTTAATTTTGTTGCAATGGATGTAGCGGCTTACTTGCTATATTTTTCATTCTTGCTTTGGCAAAATGCGGACATAGGAACTTAATGGTGTCAAAAGAAGGCAATGATTACTTCTTCCGTGGTTATTTTGATTATTGTTTGGCTGGTTCCGATTTTGATAGCACGCTAATGAAGCGACGTATTTTATACTTTCTTCGATAGCTTTTCAACCTTTTTAAGTTGGATTCCTTTTTATGATGTTTTTCTAACCTTTTTTGATAGTATTCCAACCCTTATTAATAGCTTTTAGACCTTAAATGTCGATTTTTGCCCTTGATTAAAAATATTTGTTAATAAACTTGCACCGAAATATAATACTTTTTTTAATCTTAATTTTTAATGCAATGGGCAAGTTATGCAGATTACATCTCCTGTTGTTGGCTTTGTTGCTACCGGGAGTGTCCTTCGCACAAAATCTTATTAAAGTGCAAGGTCGTGTTACTGACGAGCAGAGCGAGCCGCTTATCGGGGCTACCGTGCAGACTAAGGATAAGTCGAAAGGCACGATAACCGATATAGACGGTAACTACGTTCTGTTGGGAGTTCCCGAGGGTTCAACCTTGGTATTTTCGTATGTCGGCTACAAGCCGAAAGAAGTAAAGGCAACATCAGGTTCTCAGGATGTTGTTTTAGCAGCGGATAATGAAATGCTCGATGAAGTGGTTGTCATTGGCTATGGTCAGCAGCGTAAGGTAACGCTGACGGGTTCTGTTTCCAATGTGGGCGGTAAGGA
>CALUIF010000173.1 GCA_944320635.1 uncultured Bacteroides sp.
TAGGCCACGGAGATGCCGCCCGTCTCTTCGGACACGATGATGGCCTTCGCGTCGCTCACCTGCGAGATGCCCATGGCGGCGCGGTGCCTCAGGCCCAGCTCCTTGGGGATGTCGAGATTGTGGGAGACGGGCAGTATGCAGCCCGCCGCCTTGATGCGCTGCTTGCTGATGACCATGGCGCCGTCGTGCAGGGGGCTGTTCTTGAAGAAGATGTTCTCGATGAGCCGCTGGTTCACGTTGGCGTCAATCACCTCGCCCGTGCGCACTACGTCGTCCAGCGGGGTGTTGTGCTCCATCACAATCAGCGCGCCCACCTTCTGCTTGCCCATGCTGATGCAGGCCATGACGATGGGCATGATGTCGTCGTGCGTCACCGTCCGCTTCTTATTGCCCGTGAAGAAGCGCACCAGTGCGCGGACGTGGCGGTGTGACCCCAGCGTGAGCAGGAAGCGCCTGATTTCTTCCTGGAAGAGGACGATGAGCGCCAGCACGCCTACGCTGACCAGCTTGTCGAGTATCGTGCCCAGCAACTTCATCTCCAATACTTGGGACACCACCAGCCAAATCATGATAAACACGAGGACTCCGGTAAAGACGTTGATGGAGCCCGATGCCTTCATCAGCTTGTACGTGTAGTACAGGAGAAAGGCTACCAACAGGATGTCGATGAAATCTTTAATGCCAAAGTCGAAGAACATGCTATTCCATTGTTTCGTTCATGGTTGTGATTATTTTCCTTGCCTCCACGGCCTGGCGCACGTCGTGCACGCGCAAGATGTTCGCGCCCTTCATGAGGCAGATGGTGTGGAGCACCGTGGTGCCGTTGAGCGCCTCGGCCGGGGTGGTGCCCAGCAGGCGGTACACCATCGACTTGCGCGACACGCCCACCAGCAGGGGCAGGCCGAAGATGCGGAAGTCGTCCAAGTGGGCCAGTAGCTCGTAGTTGTGCAAGAGCGTCTTGCCGAAGCCGAAGCCGGGGTCGAGCACAATGTCGGCCACGCCGAGGTCGCGCAGCTGCTGTACTCTCTTCGCGAAGTATTGCATCACTTCCTCCACGACACTGCCGTAGCGGGGAGCCTTCTGCATGTCCTGCGGCGTGCCCTGCATGTGCATCAGCACGTAGGGCACGTGCAGCTGCGCTATGGTGGGGAACATGCGGTCGTCCATCTCGCCGCCGGATATGTCGTTGACGATGGCCACGCCGTACTCCTCCACGCACATGCGCGCCACGTCGGCCCGGAAGGTATCCACCGACACGATGGCCTCCGGCCACTCCCGCCGCACTATCCCCAGCCCCTGGCGCAGGCGCTCCATCTCCTCAGCGGGGGGCACGTCGGCCGCGCCCGGGCGGGACGAATAGGCGCCGATGTCGATAATCTCTGCACCCTCGTCCCTTATCTGCTCCACGCGGCGGGCTATCTGTTCCTCCGTCTGCATCCGGCTGGCGGCATAGAAGGAGTCGGGGGTGACGTTCAGTATGCCCATCACGCGGGGGACGGACAGGTCGAGCAGCGACCCGTTTACATTGATATAGGTTGTTCCTTGCATAGCGTAGTCAATAGGTGCGCAAATGTACGTAAAATACGGGAGAACTTCCGCCTCGCGTCCCGCTTTTTTAGCGGAGGGGCGCCTTGCAACGGTCACGGCAGACTGCCCGCCGCAGGAAGGACGGTGCAAGGGATGGCATCGCGGTGGAGCATGACGGAGATGGTCTTCGCGCGGAAGTAGTCGGCCGACATGTAGAGCATGCCTGCGTGGCGGCCGTAACGGCCATAGGAATTCTTCAGCAGGTAGTAGAAGCGCCCGTCCTCATCGCGGGCCGTGCCTACGATGTGCATCATGTGGTCGTCCGTGGTGGTGTATTGCTCGAAGCCCTGCTGGCGGTCGGCCTGCGTCACCGGATGCCGGGGCCATACGGCCACGCCCTGCCACGGGTCGCAGCCGTCCTCGCTCACATCGCCATCCCATGCCACGGTGTATCCCTCTTGCAAGGCGCGGCGCACCACCCGCTCCAGCGTGTCGAGCGGCAGATTGAGGTAGGCGGCATGCTCCCAGTTGTCGGGCACTTCGAGCACGAACGGGGCGTAGAAGGGATGGTGCGTGAAGCTGGTGAGCAGCACGTAATTGTCGGGCGAGAGGCGCAGCGAGTCAGCAAAGCTACGGGGCGTATAGCGCACGCCTTTATAAGTGAACGTGTCCGGCACGATGCCCATCTCCCTGTCCAGCAGCTCCTCGGCTTGCCGACGGTAACGGAGCAGGTCGCGGTGGTTCACCGCCCGGGCTGCCAGCAGCTTCAAGCGCCTCAACAGGCGGCGGTGGTCGTACCGCCTCACACCCTCGCCCACCCCTACATAGGCCGGGAGGGGCATCAGACCATCCTCACGCCACACGCGAAGGAACGAGTGGGCCAGGCTGCCCGCCCTCAGCTCCTCGCCGCCGCAGGCATAGTAATAGGCGTCAAACTGCTTTAGGTACTTCTGGCGCACCGCATACATGGGCGACAGGCGCACCGTATCGCCCACCAGGCGCAACCGCTCCGACTCCAGGAACGAAGCAGTGGCAAACGCCCAGCAGGCCGACGTGCGCCCCTGGCTTAGGGGCGGCGTATGGGCATAGGCGGTATCGACCGTAAAGGTGTGCCCTGCCCCGGCCACTGCCTCCGGGCTACGCCCGCCACATGCCGCCATGCCGACGGCAAGCAACAGAAGGAATGCCGGCTTCATACAGAGAGGGACTACTTGAACAATTGCGGGGCAAACATCAACAGGTATTGCCTCCAGTTGCACCACAGGTGTCCGCGCGACGACTCGTGGTAAGTGTACTTCAGCTTGATGACGTCCATGCGGCGGCAAAGTTGGCGATTGGCATCGTACAGGAAGTCTTCATTGCCGATGCCTATCCAGTAGAGCTTGAAGCCGGTCTTGTTCAAGGCGTCCAGCTTCTTGTCAAGGTCGGCATAGACGGGTATCGTCAAGTCCACAGTGCTGAAGTCCACACCAGCAGAGAAGAGGCCTACATAGTCGAAGTACGTGGGGTAATTGGCCGATATCATCAGCGTGTGGAAGCCCCCCATCGACAGGCCTGCTATAGCACGGTGCGCCTTGTCGGGGATAGTGCGATAGGTGGCGTCGATGAAGTTCACAATCTCGGGGAAAGCCTGTTCGTAGCGCCCGTCTTTATAGCCGGGCAGGGTATTGGTCATGGCAGGGCGGTAGGCCAGGTTTTCGCTCGTCTCGCCGGGCGCGGCCTGCTTGCCGGAGTTCCCGTTGGGCATCACCACAATCATGGGCTCGGCCTTGCCTTCGGCTATGAGGTTATCCATGATGCGGGCCACGTTGCCCAACTCCACCCAAGCCTGCTCATCGCCCCCGCTTCCATGCAGCAGATAGAGCACGGGGTACGACCTGTTTTCCTTACCGTAGAAGGGTGGTGTATAGACAGAAAGCCGGCGGTCGGCCTGCATCACGTTGGAGTGGTACCACACGGAAGTCATAGAGCCGTGGGGCACGTCATGCACCTGATAGTAGTCGGCCACACCTCCGTCAATGAAAAAGATGCTGAATACATTGCCCACATCGCGACGGGTAAAAGGGTTCAGGGGGTCGAGCCCCGGCACACCATCCACAATGAAGCGGTAAGTGTACATTTCGGACGGAAGCACGGGAGTAGTGCATTGCCAAATGCCGTCCTTGCCTTTCTTCATTTCACAAAGTCCTTTGTTGGCCTCCCAGTCGCCCCACACCTTCACTTCTTTGGCACGAGGTGCCTCAAGGCGGAACGTAACGGAGTGGTCGTCATTGATTTGCGGAGAGACCAGCTTGCTTTCGCGGAAGCCGGTGTTCTGCTGTGCGCCTGCCATAGTAGCAAGCAGCAGGCAGAGGAGGGAGAGTAATGTTGTTTTCATAATGCTAATACTTTATATACGATTATGTTGCTTCTTATCCTTCAAAGAGGGCACAGGAGAGAGAGTGCACGGAGCTCTGCTATGCAAGCCCTTCTATAAGTCGCTTCAACACCACGGTAGCCGAAACCTCACGGTTGGCAGCTTCAGGGATGACAATGCTTTGCGGACTTTCTATCACGTCGTCTGTCACAATCATATTGCGGCGCACGGGCAGGCAATGCATGAAGTAAGCATTATTGGTCACGGCCATCTGCCTATCGCTCACTGTCCACGAGCGGTCGCGACTCAATATCTGGCCGTAGTTGTCGCCGGCATAGGCAGCCCAGTTCTTTGCATAGATAAAGTCGGCACCTTCAAACGCCTTCATCTGGTCGTACTCCACACGGGCATGCCCTACAAATTTCGGGTCGAGCTCATAGCCCTCGGGATGGGTGATGACAAACTCGTAGTCGGTGGCGTTCATCCACTCGGCAAACGAGTTGGGCACAGCCTGCGGCAACGGGCGTGGATGCGGTGCCCAAGTCATGACCACCTTGGGACGTGCTGTCTTCTTGTACTCCTCGATAGTGATAAGGTCGGCAAAACTCTGCAAAGGATGGCGAGTAGCGGCCTCCATAGAAAACACCGGACGACCGGAGTATTGGATGAACTGATTCAGAATAACTTCATTATAGTCGTACTCACGATTTTCAAAGCGCGCAAAGGAACGTACACCGATGATGTCGCAATAGCACCCCATCACCGGGATTGCTTCCAACAAGTGCTCGGGTTTGTCGCCATCCATGACTACGCCACGCTCGGTTTCCAGCTTCCAGGCACCCTGATTAATATCGAGCACAATGACATTCATGCCCAAGTTCAGAGCTGCCTTCTGCGTACTGAGGCGTGTGCGCAGGCTGGAGTTGAAGAAAATCATCAGCAACGTTTTGTTACGCCCCAGCTCCACATACTTGAAACGGTCTTTCTTAATCTCAAACGCCTCGGCAAGTGCAGCCCGCAGGTCGCCAAGGTCCTGTACGCATGTAAAATTCTTCATAATGTCACTATAATATTGTATCAAAACATATATGCCAACGACAACTGCCAAGTCTTATCCTTTCCCTTACGCAAGGCCTGACCTGCTTCTCTGAATGTAAAATGGTCACCCATGGGGATGTTGTAGCTAATGCCTGCCTGCAGGTGTCTGAACAGCTTCACACCACCACCTACATTAATGCCCACTTGTGCCCTCTTACGCTCCACGCCGCTCTTTTCGCCTTTGAAATCGAAATAAAAGTCAGGACCGGCAGCCAAATAGACGCCCAACATGCTCCCCAGTCCCAGCGTATACTTCAGATTCACAGGGATATCTATACCAAATTGCTTCAACGTGCCATTATCGGCCTTAATGCCTTTCTGAGAGAACAACAAGGCGGCATCCATGCCAAGCCCCACGACAGGGATAGTTACCTCGGCCATCGGACCGATAAAAAAGCCCGCCATCTTATCTTTGTAACCTTCATCAAAGTCTATTTTCGTCATGTTCACACCGCCTTTTACACCCCACTGGAGCAACTGTGCCTGCGCAGGAGCTACAGCCCACAGACATAACAAGGCAACTACAAGGGTAGCAACTAATCTTCTTTTCATAAGCTATCATGTTTAAAAGTTCGTGCCAAAGATATGCAAAATCTTTCAACCTTAGCCCATCTGCAAGCAGATTTCTTGGACAACCCGGTGCCCATAATGCAGCAAATAGGCCGAAAAAACGAAAAAAAGCGGCAAAAAATATACAAGTTATCGCAAAAGCAATTACTTTTGCACCCGAAAACAAGGAAAGATGCCGGAGTGGTCGATCGGGCCGCACTCGAAATGCGGTGAACGGGCAACTGTTCCCAGGGTTCGAATCCCTGTCTT
>CALUIF010000174.1 GCA_944320635.1 uncultured Bacteroides sp.
ATATGTAGGAAATATACATGCTGTCTATGTGTTCGACGGTAAGGCCGAAATCAAAGGAGGTACCTTTAGCGTCGTGCAAAAGTATAATAATGAATATCCTTATGAATATGTGATTAATTGTTATGACGCTAACTATAAGAACGGCACAGCTTCAGTCAGCATTACTGGCGGACAGTTTGTGGGCTTCAATCCCGCCGATTGCCGAGCTGAAGGTGCAGGTACCGATTTCGTGGCCGACGGTTATGCCTCAAAGATAAAGAGCGAAGACGCCGGCACCACTACTTACGAAGTCAGCGCAGTAGAAGAAACCACCACTGCCGATGATTTCCAAGCTGCTCTTAAGGCAGGTGCATCGGCTATCGTGCTGGGGAGCGACGTGACGCTCAACTCTACCGTTGCGCTGAGCAAGAAGCAAGACATCGACCTGAACGGCAAAACCCTGAAGGTAATCGGCAGCATTACCGCCTATACTGACCAATCAAACGTATCGTTCAGCAATGGCACGATAGAGGTGACGGGTGTCGGCGGCCTGGGGCTTTATTCCAACTCCAACCTGGTACTCGACGGCGTCACCCTCAAAAGCGGCAGCGGAGGCAATGCCATTGTCTGTGGCTACCAGAGTGACAATGATAAGGAAAAGGCGAAGGGTAACACCGTAACCATCCGCAACTCAAATATTGAAACCGGTGACAACGGTGTCGGCATTTTGATACAAAACACCGGCCACACTGTAGTGGTAGAAAACTCCACCATCAACCACGACTATTTTGGCATCACCCAAAACGGTGTGATTCCCGGGTCTACCATACGTCTGGTTAATACCAATATTTCCGGTACCAATAGTGGCATCTACCTCTCCAACTATGCCGGTGGCGCAAAGAATACCCTGACCATTGAAGGCGGCTCGATACACAGCGAGCAGGAATCGGCCATCGAGGTGAAGAAGACGAACCTTACCGTGCGCAATGCCACGTTGTCTTCTGCCGCTGCTACGCAAAGTTATTCACTCAATGGCGGCGGCTCAGCCGGTGTAGGTTATGGCATTGTGCTGGCCGGATATGCCGAAGGCACTGCCTACGAAGGCACTGTTACCCTTGAAAACATTACTTTCAGTCTGGCAGCAGGTGCCGATGCCGTCAAGGTTCTCAAGTACAACGGAAACGGGAAAGAAGGTGAAGAAATGGAAGTAGAATGAACTTTGATAAAATAAGGCTTTACGGCAGTTCAGCCCTTCAGTTGAGGTCGGATACTGCCAAATAGAAGACCTGCAATCGGTTTGTTGTGCCGAATACAAATGAAGCATCTCCTGTTGGCGAAGCTAGGCGGGAGGTGCTTCATCTGTTTTGATATAGATGCAGCGCAAGGTATGTCAACCTTTCATTGTCCGCCCATTTCTTGGCAGCCTTCTATTCGGCATACCTTTACGACTTACCCCAGTCTTGTTTTTTCTGAAAAATATGTTCGCAAGTGGTTTATGCCCAGCAATGGTTACGTCTATGTAACTATTTGAAATATAGGTAACTACTTGTTTATCTGAAATACTCTTCCTATTTTTGTAGCCGCCATGAAGGCTGCCCATCCCGGCCTGTCCGGAGAAGCCGGACTGACGGCTTGGGCAAGCCGCTTTGCCAATAATAAGAATTGCCCCCGGCGTGGGGGGCTTGAATGAAAATGATATATAAACGAGTTTTTGTTATGGAAAAAGCATTTGAGTTTCTGAAAACGCATAAAGATGTGGCGTTTGCCACAGTGGAACACAACCGGCCCAAGATACGGGTGTTTCAAATCATGAAGCAAGAGGGACACACGCTTTACTTTGCCACCTCGGCGCGCAAGGAGGTGTACCGGCAGTTGCAGGAAAATCCTCATATCGAGCTGCTTGCCATGGAGGGCAACATCTCTGTGCGGGTGGTGGGGCGTGCCTTGTTCGACGTTCCCGACGAGGTGGCTCGCGAAATCTATGCCACCAACGACGTGCTGTCGCGCCTGTATGCGCACTACACGGATATGGTTTATTTCCGCATGCCGGTCGACAAGTTGGATTATTACGACCTGACGCCGACGCCGCCCGTGCTTGAACATTACGATTACGACAGGCAAGACGACTGATTGCAACAGACGTGCATCGTGTGGCGATGCCCTTATGCCGCCTCTCTATATGATACGGCTGTTCTTTGAGGTATAAATCTTGACAATATTTCATGTCTCTCAAGCCTATTCCTCCCATTCCTCGCCGTATCTTGTCCGTATTTTCTACGACTCACCTCCGATCCTATACGCCCATGGATTGTCGGACTTGAGTCGGACTTGTATCGGAGGAGAGTCGGAGGTGGTACGTAGTTGGGGAGTGCTTGTTGCGTAAAGCATTGATATATAGATACTTGCAGGTATTTCTTGATGGGATTTTTGTAAGGAAAAGAGAATAATCAGGATTTTTCATGTAAGGATTTTATGCATTGGGGTGCGGGGAGAGGGTTGATTTTAATATTTTTACATTTTGCAAGAGGTGTGGGGCGGTTGCTGTATCCATACAGGCTATTTGTTCGCCTTCTTTCTTTCGCATGCCATGATGAAGAAATCCGTGATGCCCGCAAAAAAGTGGGCGTTTTTCTACCGTTTCGCGGAATTTGTTTAATCTTGGTGCGTTATGGGGCATTTTTTTATGCTGAAGGGACGGATAGGGCATAAGGTAAGTACATGCCATAATGCAGGGGCATAAGTTGTGCAGTTGTCAGGCAAGACACTTCTTTGGCAGAGTTATACAAGTTTGAATGATATGAAAAATCTTTATCTTCTTCATATTGAATATAATCTTCTGTACAGTATATCGCGTGTGCCTTGATTTAATCAATGTGTGCAGAGACCTATTGTGCATATGGATGTTTCGGTAGGCATTCTTTTCCGATTCAGCATTGTCATCCTGTTCTCGACTTTGCTGGCGGGCATGTTCGTCCTGCGGCTTACTCGAAAGAAACTCCTGATTGCTCTTCCGACGATAATGCCCGTGCTGCTGTGGGTCAATCATCTGGATATATTTCCTCATGGGGCATTTGTCTGTATGGGGTTGTCTATTGTGATTTATGGGCTGTACCTATCCATTTGCGGGTATTTGGCCAATAGGAATGGATAATTCATAAAAAAATCCGACCGTGCGGTCTGCCGCCTGTGCGGACGGTGCGGCCTCGTTGACCCTGTCCACGAGCTGGGACGGCGAGGTGCTGGCCATCTACCTGACTTTTAGATTGCTTATCTTGCGTTTCAGTTTCCACAATAAAGGCGTGTCTTCAAAATAGGATAGAATATAGTGTAACAAGCGGTTTCGGGGAAGCGAGAAAAGCATTATCTTTGTCCGACATTTGAAATGGAAGTAGAACATGGCCAAGGAGAAGACAGTGTATGTATGCAGCCACTGCGGGCAAGAGTCGCCCAAGTGGGTGGGCAAGTGCCCCTCGTGCGGGCAGTGGAACACGTATGTGGAGCAGGTGGTGAGGCCGGAGCCTGTGGGCAGGCGCGCGCCGGCGGGCATAGGGCAGGCTAAGGCCAAACCCCAGCCCATTGGTGAGGTGGAGGGCGGCGAAGAACCGCGCATCGACCTGCACGACCAGGAGCTGAACCGCGTGCTAGGCGGCGGACTGGTGCAGGGCTCGCTGGTGCTGATAGGGGGCGAGCCGGGCATAGGCAAGTCTACGCTGGTGTTGCAGACGGTGCTGCGCATGCCCGAGAAGCGCATACTCTACGTGTCGGGCGAGGAAAGCGTGCGGCAGCTGAAACTGCGTGCCGACCGCCTGTCGGGCACGTCGGACAACTGCCTGATAGTGTGCGAGACGTCGCTTGAGCAAATCTATGTGCATATCAGGAACGTGCAGCCCGACCTGGTGGTCATCGACTCCATACAGACTATTTCGACCGATGTGCTCGACTCCTCGCCGGGCAGCATCGCCCAGGTGCGCGAGTGCTCGGCCTCCATACTGCGCTTTGCCAAGGAGACGCATACGGCGGTCATTCTCATAGGGCACATCAACAAGGAAGGGAGCATTGCCGGCCCCAAGGTGCTGGAGCACATTGTGGACACGGTGCTGCAGTTTGAGGGCGACCAGCACTATATGTACCGCATCTTGCGCAGCATCAAGAACCGTTTTGGCAGCACGGCCGAGCTGGGTATCTACGAAATGCGGCAAGACGGCCTCCGGCAGGTGAGCAATCCGTCGGAACTGCTGCTCAGCCAAGACCACGAGGGCATGAGCGGGGTGGCCATCGCCTCGGCGCTGGAGGGTATACGGCCTTTCCTTATCGAGACGCAGGCGTTGGTGAGCAGTGCCGTCTACGGTAATCCGCAGCGTTCGGCCACGGGTTTTGACATCCGCCGCATGAACATGCTGCTGGCCGTGCTCGAAAAGCGGGTGGGCTTTAAGCTGGCGCAGAAAGACGTCTTCCTGAACATAGCCGGGGGGCTGAAGGTGAACGACCCCGCCATCGACCTGGCGGTTATCAGTGCCATCCTGAGCAGCAACATGGATGTGGCCATCGAGCCGGAGGTGTGCATGGCGGGCGAAGTGGGGCTTTCGGGCGAAATCCGCCCCGTGAACCGCATAGAACAACGCATCGGCGAGGCGGAGAAGTTGGGCTTCAAACGTTTTGTCTTGCCCAGGCATAACCTGCAAGGACTGAATGCAAAGAGAATAAAGATAGAACTGGTGCCCGTGCGCAAGGTGGAAGAAGCGTTCCGGGCATTGTTTGGCTGAGAAAGGGGAACGGATATGATACATGAATACCAATTGCGGGTGCTTCCCGAAGTGGCTGCCAACGAGCAGAGCCTGAAAGCGTATGTGGCCGGGGAAAAGGGGCTGGATGCCGGGCGGATGAATGCCGTGCGCGTCATCCGCCGGAGCATTGATGCCCGCCAGCGCACCATCTACATCAACCTCACCGTGCGTGTCTATGTGGACGAGATGCCGGACGGGGAAGAATACCAGCGGACGGAATACCGCGACGTATCGGGCCGGCCGCAGGTTGTGGTGGTAGGTGCAGGGCCGGGCGGGTTGTTTGCCGCCTTGCGGCTGATAGAGCTGGGCTTGCGCCCGGTGGTGGTGGAGCGGGGCAAAGATGTGCGTGCCCGCAAGAAAGACCTTGCGCAGATAGGCCGTACGCAGACGGTTGACCCGGAGTCGAACTACAGTTTTGGCGAGGGAGGCGCAGGCGCTTACTCTGACGGCAAATTGTACACCCGCAGCAAGAAGCGGGGCAGTGTGGACAAGATTCTGAACGTGTTCTGCCAACATGGCGCATCGCCTTCCATCCTGGTGGATGCCCATCCGCATATCGGGACGGACAAATTGCCGCGCGTCATCGAAGCAATGCGTGGCACCATTCTGCAATGTGGCGGTGAGGTGCATTTTGAGACCCGTATGGACGCTCTGCTGGTGGAGGGCGACAAGGTGTGTGGCATCGCGACGAACACGGGGAAGACCTTCCTGGGGCCGGTGATTCTGGCCACCGGGCATTCGGCCAGGGATGTGTACCGCTGGTTGGCGGCGCACGATGTGGAGATGGAGGCCAAGGGTATAGCCGTGGGAGTGCGGCTGGAGCATCCGGCACGGCTGATAGACCAGATACAATACCATAGCCGTGCGGGGCGCGGACGGTACCTGCCTGCCGCCGAGTACAGTTTTGTAACCCAGGTGGAGGGGAGGGGAGTGTACAGCTTCTGCATGTGCCCCGGCGGCTTCGTGGTGCCTGCTGCCAGCGGGCCGGAGCAGATAGTGGTGAATGGCATGAGCCCCAGTAACCGTGGCTCGCGCTGGAGCAACAGCGGGATGGTAGTAGAACTGCGTCCGGAAGACTTGGAGAATGAAGAATTAAGAATGAAGGATGAAGAATCGGGAATGGGGAATAATGAAGAATTAAGAATTAAGAATGAAGAATTGCCGTATGGTGCCTCGGTGCTTGATTCTTCGTCCTTCACTCCTAATTCTTCATCCTTCATTCTTCATTCTTCATTAAAGATGATGTTGTTCCAAGAGCATCTGGAACGCCTTTGCTGGCTGCAGGGCAACCGCAAGCAGACGGCACCTGCACAGCGCATGGCAGACTTCTGCAGCCGCAGGCAGAGTGCCGGTTTGCCCGACAGTTCGTATGCTCCCGGGCTGGTGGCTTCGCCTTTGCACTTTTGGATGCCGGGGTTTATTGCCCGGCGGCTGGCGCAGGGTTTCCGCGTTTTTGGCCGTAATGCGCACGGCTTTCTTACCAATGAGGCGGTGATGATAGGAGTGGAAACCCGTACTTCGTCGCCTGTGCGCATCCTTCGCGATAAGGACACGTTGCAACATGTGCGTGTGCAGGGGCTTTTCCCGTGCGGGGAGGGTGCCGGCTATGCAGGGGGCATTGTCTCGGCCGGTATAGACGGGGAACGTTGTGCGGAGGCTGTGGCTGCTTATCTGGGCGTTTGTGGTTAAATGATAATTTAGCGCGCGTAGCGCACAGTGACGAGCTACAAGCTACGAGCTACGAGTGACTGCCAGCAACTTGGAAACTTTACTTGTAGCTTGTAGCTCGTCGCTTGTAGCTGCGGGGCTTCGCCCCGCTAAATTCCTATTTATAATCTGTTGCTTATCTTGAATAAATAATTCGGCGCTATAGCACCGGTATCTTTCCGGTGGAATAGCGCCGAATTGCTAATGCCGGGGGGCAAGGTTATTACCAGTGCCGCTCGGGATAGAGGTCGTTCCACCACTCCGGGCTGTCTTGCAGCCAGCGGGCAAACCAGGCCATGATGGAGTTGTGCCACAATTCGCGCTTGGCGTAGTCGCTGATGAAGTGGTTTTCACCATCTACGGTGATAAATTCTACCGGTTTGCCCAATATCTTCAAAGCGTTGTACAGCTGGATGCTTTCGCCTGTAGGTACGTTGGTGTCTACTGTGCCGTGCAACAGCAGGAGGGGGGTGTTTATCTTATCCGCATTGAACAGGGCTCCATGCTTGGTGAACAGGTCAGGGTCGCTCCATGGATAGCTTCCGGCGGCGGCTACGGCGTTATACGAGTAGCCCCAATAGCCTTCTCCCCAATAGCTGGTGACGTTGCTGATGCCAGCATGCGAAACGGCTGCGGCAAACAGGTCGGTTTTCGTCTGTAGGTACATCGTCATGAATCCTCCATAGGAGGCACCGATGCAACCGATACGTTTGGGGTTGACAAAGGGGTGTGCTTCGCAGAACTTCTGGGTGCCTTCAATGATTTCATCGGCAGTCCATTTGCCCCAGGCATTGACGTGGCGGGCAGAAAATTCTTGCCCATAGCCAATGGTGCCGCTGGGCTGGATGACGTAGACCACGTAGTTGCGCGAAGCGAACAGTTGGGCGCAATAGGGGTTGGTGATGCCGCGTGTTGTGGGGGTGGTTCCTCCATAGTAATATACGATGAGCGGATATTTTTTGTTGGGGTCGAAGGAAGGCGGCAGGCACATCATGCCTTCTATGGTGGTGCCATCGGAGGCTGTGAAGTTCCATTCTTCCATGTGGCCCAGTTCTATGCCGTCCAGGGTAGATTGCATGGGGTTGGCAATCAGGGTTGAGGCTTTTTTCTTTGCATCATACAGGTAGGCTGCGCCTGCGCTGTAGTTTCCTCCACCAATGTAGGCCATGACGTTGGGGTTGTCTTTGGCGACGCTGAAGGCCGAAATGACATCTTCTTCCAATTCCAACAGTTCGAAGGAGGCTTTGCCCGGCGTGTAGCGGTAGATGTGCTGGCTGTCTTTGTCCGTGGTGTTGAAGTATATGCACCCGTCTCCGCGGTTCCATTGCGCGGAAATGATGGCGGGATTAAAGTCGCGGGTAATGGGGGTTACATCTTTCGTTTCTATGTCCATGATGAAGGCCTGGATGTCGAAGTCATTGGGGATGGGCAGGTCGCCGCAATTCTTGCCTATACCTCCGAAAGCCGACGGACTGCCTAGTACCAGCAGCTTTTTGCCGTCGGGGGAGTAGGAGGCATTGTTTACATAGGCGTCCCATGCCACCAGGGTGTCTGCCTCGAGGGTAGCCAAGTCTATTTCGTAAATGGCTGTCAGGCTGAACGGGTACTTCGTGATGTCGGATTTGGATGTGCTGCACAGCAGTTTTTGGCCATCGGGTGAGATGTCGTTCAGGTAAACGCTGTGGCTGCCATAGGTCAGGCGTTCGGACAATCCTGTGTTGAGGTCATATTTTATCAGGTAGCTGCGGCCTCGTGCACCGGGGATGCGGTCGTCGGGGTGTAGTAGCCGTTTGAGTGGCCCGTTGACTTTTTCGCCGTCATCTCGTTTGGTGTAAATCAGGTAGTCGTTGTTGGGCGACCAGGTGAAGCCGCCTTGTGGGATGTCGCGTAGCAGTACTTCTTCTTGTGATGTGGCAGGGTCGAAGGCTATCAGGTCATTTCCGGTACGGCCTGTTACCGTGTAGTAGAGTTTATGGCCTTGGGGCATCCAGTTCATGTTTTCGGGGGCATGGGGCAGGATGGTGCGTCTGGTCTTTACGTCCGTCACTTCGGTATGGGTGCGCGAGCGTTCCAGGTCGTAGTTGTCCCAATAGCGGGTCTTCAGGTATTTGCCGTCCGGCGATAAGGATACGGAGGATACGCGGTCAACAAAATTGGTGTTGTGCAGAGATAAGCGCCGTTTTTGGTCTGGGTCGATGAGGCATGTTACATCGGTGTATTCTTTGTCTTTTACAAACTCGCATTTCAGTGCCGGTTCTGTTTTGTCGTCGGGTGACGCGAGCAGTTTGATGATTACTTCGTAATCGGCTTCCGGCTCCATCCGCAGGCTTACGGTGACGGGTTGCACTTGCGATAGGCTGTCTTCGCGGCTTTCTTTGACTTGTTTGGATTCGCCGTTGACGAATACCTCCAGGCGGGCGGGCGACAGGATGTTCAGTGTGCCTTTCATGAACCGCTCGGCGCGCAGGTGGGTGGCAAACAGGTAAAACAGGTTGGTGCCTTCGCCGGCTTTGGCCATAGTGACGTAGCCGGCGGTATCGGCTTCCAGTCGCTGGCAATCGGGACGGTTGAAGTCGAGGTTGATATTGGTTTTCAGTAGATTGGTGTCACTGAATTTTTCGCCGGTGAAGTTGATGCTGTCTCCTTGCAGGGGCGTTTTTACACTGATGGCCGGGCGTACTTTATAGGCCGTTATCCGTTGTTGGGCTTGGAGGGAGGTGGCGGCAATGAGCAGTCCTCCTATCAAAAACAGGTTTCTTTTCATAGGGTAAATAAATTTCAGATTATTGGAATAATTCAAAACCGTTCCACAGGTTTCCGGAGGGCACGGGTGCCTCGATGTCGATGAACTGTCCGGATACCGGATGTGTGAAACTTATCCGCCGGGCGTGGAGGCAGATGCTTCCGTCGGGGTTGGAACGTGGGGCACCGTACTTCAGGTCGCCTTTGATGGGGCATCCCATCTTGGCCAGTTGGCACCGTATCTGGTGATGCCGTCCTGTTTGCAGGTCGATTTCCAGCAAGAAGTAGTTTTGCGACTTTCCGATGAGGCGATAGTGCAGTATGGCTTTTTTGCTGGAGGGTTTTTCGGTGTCGTAGGCGTAGCTTTTGTTTTGGCTCTCGTTGCGGGTGAGGTAGTGTGTCAAAGTACCTTCCGGCTGGTGGGACGGCACGTTTTTCACGATGGCCCAGTAGGTCTTTTTCACCTTGTTGTCTTTGAACATGTCGTTCAGGCGCGTTAGTGCCTTGCTGGTCTTTGCAAAGACAACAAGACCGCTTACGGGGCGGTCCAAGCGGTGGGCCACACCGATGAAGACGTTGCCGGGCTTGTGGTACTTTTCTTTCAGATACTGCTTGACGGTGTCTGAAAGAGGGGTGTCGCCCGTCTTGTCTCCTTGGACAATCTCCGAAGCGGTCTTGTTGACGATGATGATATGGTTGTCTTCGTACAGAACGGTCATAACTGTGTGTTACATGTTCATGCCGCCATCTACTTGGATGACTTGGCCGGATACGTAAGACGACATGTCCGATGCCAGGAAGGTGGCGATGTTGGCCACGTCTTCGGGGGTACCGCCACGGCGCAAGGGTATCTTTTTGCACCATTCAGCTTTGACTTCGTCGGACAGGGCGTCGGTCATGGCGGTCATGATGAAGCCCGGGGCGATGGCGTTGGCGCGGATGCCGCGCGAGCCCAGTTCCTGTGCAATGCTCTTGGCCAGGGCTATCAGTCCGGCCTTGGAGGCGGCATAGTTGGTCTGTCCGGCATTGCCGTGCACGCCTACCACGGATGCCATGTTGATGATGCTACCGGCTTTCTGGCGCATCATGATGGGGGTGCAGGCGTGGATGAAGTTGAATGCCGACTTCAGGTTGACGTTGATGACCATGTCCCACTGCTGCTCGTTCATGCGCATCATCAGTCCGTCGCGCGTGATGCCGGCGTTGTTTACCAGGATGTCGATGCGTCCGAAGTCGTTGTGTATCTCCTCTACGACCTTGGCCGTGTCTTCAAAGCTGGCGGCATTCGAGGCATAGGCTTTGGCCTTCACGCCGTAGGCTTCGATTTCTTTTACGGTAGTTTCAGCGTTCTCGTCAATTACCAGGTCGGTAAATGCCACGTTTGCCCCTTCGGAAGCAAACTTCAAGGCGATGGCCTTGCCGATGCCGCGTGCGGCACCCGTCACAAGGGCAGTTTTTCCATTAAGTAATCCCATATTGTTTATTATTGATTAAGTGTTTCTTGCTTTGCGTAAAGCGCCGTAGACGATGTCGGCTACATACTTCTTGCGGGTGGCGGCATCCAGGTGGGCGCCGATGTGCCCCCGTATGTAGGGCACTTCCACTCCTTTCAGGCAATAGTGCAGCAGTTCGGCTATGAGGTCGATGTCGTCTATCTCGAAGACGCCTTTTTCCACTCCTTCCTGCAGTACTTTCTTGAAGAGTTGTATCTCTTTCACGTCAAACCGCTTGCGCACCTGTTCCACTTTCCAGATGTCGCGGAAGAAATAGGCCCGGAGCGTGCCGTTGCGGTATACCACTTCTTTTACGGCATCGAGCTGGTTGTAAATCATTTCGATGAGCTTTTCGTCGGGCGACAGGTCTTTTTGCACCACGTTTTCCATCATGTCCGACAGCCTTTCCAGCTCCGATTCCACTACGGCCATGTAGATGTCTTCCTTGTTCTTGAAGTAGGTGTAAAGCGTGCGCCTGCCTTTTCGGGAAGCTACAGCAATGTCATTCATCGTGGTATTCTCCATACCTTTCTTGGCAAAGAGCTGGCGGGCTACGTCTACCAATTTCGCTTTAGTCTCCGATGCACTCATATTTTCTTTTGCACATTGCTTGTTTATTCGTGCAAAGGTACGGCTTTTCTTGGAAAACCGCAAATTTCTGTGCCGATTCGTCGTTGGAGGGGCGAAGTCTTGTCCTTCCGGAGGCCCGGTCTTGGCAACGGAATGCCGCCGGCTTGGCGAAGGAACACTAAGCCGATAGCGAAGGGACGCTAAGCCGATAGCGAAGGAACGCTGAGAAACTGGTGCAGGAAGGGCTGTGGAAGGTGTTTTGTCCCCTTCCGGAGGAGCTTTGTGGCGGATGATGCTTGTGATAAAGATGTTTTTTTGAAAAAATGTGCCCCTATCGCTTGTTTTTTCCAATAAAAGCCGTACCTTTGCACCCGAAATATCGCGGAGTGGAGCAGTTGGTAGCTCGTTGGGCTCATAACCCAAAGGTCGTCTGTTCGAGTCAGGCCTCCGCAACTGGTTGAAGGACAATCTATTCTGAAACGATAGGTTGTCCTTTTCTTTTGTGCTTATGCGCCAGACGACAGGAAGTGCGGGATGGGGGATAAAGACCGGGCGCGGGGCAGGCAACCATACGGCAGCACGGTGTGCTCGTATGAGGTTGCGTGCCTCGCGCCCGAAAAGGTTGAGGGGGAGTGCCCGGTTTGCTTCCGGTCTCCTTCCTCCGTGGCGGTCGCTACTTCCTGCTGATTGGCTCGATTAAGAATGTGAATTCATATTCCTGACATGGCAACTGGTATTCCGGCAGGGCTATGGCTCCCCAACTGTTGATGCACCCAAGGCCCATCTGCTTCAGGTCTATGCAGAGGTTGGTGAGGGGCATGGGTTTCAGCTCGAAGGAGTGGCGTTGGTCTTTCTGTTTGCCGTCGTCGAGGCGGTCGATGGTGTAGTGCAGTGCCGAGGCCGAGAAGGGCTGGGCGGCAATGACGCGGATGCCCTGTCCGGCTGCATTGCAAAGGTTCCACCAGCGTATGTCGGTCTTGTTGCCCGTCTCTTGCGGACGGATGTAGGGGTAGAACTGTTCGTCTACCGTTTGGTGGTAGAGTCCCAGCAGGCTGGAGTGGTTACGGTCGGCGTAGTTCTCTATCGGTCCTCTGCCGTAGTAGGTGATGTCTTCAAATTCTTGTGGCATGGCCATCTGCATGCCGAAGCGGAACAGGTTTGCGGCCTCTCCTTGCGGCACCAGCTTTTGGTTTATCAGGATGCTGCCGTTGCGGCCTATGGTGTAGGTCAGTGCGAGGGTTGCTTTTTGTGCGGGCAGTTCATACTTTGCGCTGACTTTCACGCTGCCTTCTTCTTCATGGCTTTCAAGCGACTGGAGCTTGATTTCCGGATGCCGCCAGCTGGCGTAACGCAGTTGCAGGGCGGCGCCCATGTCGTTGTCCGTGGGGGCGCGCCAGAAGTTGGGGGTAAGGGCGTGTCCTTCCTTAATCATAGGTGTGCCTTGTACTTCGTAGCGACACAGGTAACCTGTCCGGCGGTTGAATTCGGCAATGAAATCATTTCCTTCCACGCGCAGGTAGTTGCGGTCGTTATCTATTACCCGCGGCGAAGCTATGTTCATGGTGTAGTGCTCGTCGGTATTTATCGTGAGTTGTTGTGCCTGGTAGGGCTTCAATACCAGCTGGTTGTAGGCTACGACATGGCCGGCGGGCACCAAGCCTTCTTTCTCCTTCTGGATAAAGCGCACGTTCAGCAACCACTCGGCTTTGTCGTCCATGGGGCATAAGTCCAGTTTAACTTGTCCGGATGCTTGCGGGGCGATGTCCAGTTGCTCCAAGCGGGCATTGCGCACGGGGGTGCCATTGCGCAGTATTTCCCACTCCATGGCATAGGCATCGAGGTTGCGGAAGAAGTTTTCGTTGAAGACGGTCAGCTCGCCTGTAGCTTGGTCGATGCTGTTGGCCCAAATGTTCTGGTAGAAGTAGCCCACTTCATACATGTGCGGGTTGGGCCGACGGTCGGGGCTCACAAGACCATTGTTGCAGAAGTTGTTGTCGCTGGCATCGTAAGCGTTGAAGTCGCCTCCGTAAGCATAGATGGTCTGGCCGGTTTTGCCTGTCCAGCGCAGTGCCTGGTCTACAAAGTCCCAAATGAATCCGCCTTGATACTTGGGATATTTGCGCACCAAGTCCCAATACTCCTTGAAGCCACCCATGGAGTTGCCCATGGCGTGGGCGTATTCGCATTGTATGAGTGGTCTGGTGTTGGCATCGTCTGTACAATACTTTTCGCAATAGTCATAAGGCAGGTACATGGGGCAGTAGATATCGGTCTTCCCGTTCCGGCCTGCCTGCTCGAATTGCACCGGGCGGCTGGGGTCTTCGGCCTTAATCCAGTCGTATGCTTTCTCGAAGTTGGCGCCGTAGCCTGCCTCATTGCCCAGCGACCAGGTGATGACGCTGGGATGGTTGAAGTTGCGTTGCACATTGCGTTGGTTGCGTTGCAGGTGGGCCAGTTCATAGTCTTTGCGCTTGGCCAGGGTTTTCTCCCCGTAGCCCATGCCGTGTGATTCTATGTTGGCTTCGGCCACGACGTACAGGCCGTATTCGTCGCACAGGGCATACCAATAACTGTCGTTGGGGTAGTGTGAGGTGCGCACGGCATTGATGTTGAATTGTTTCATCAGCCGGATGTCTTGCACCATGCGTTCGCGCGATACCTGGTAACCGCCATCAGGGTCCATTTCGTGGCGGTTGGCTCCTTTTATCAAGATGGGTTTGCCGTTGACCAGCAGTTGTCCGCCTTTGATTTCCACTTTGCGGAAGCCCACTTTGATGGGGATGATTTCTTCGGGTGCGGCATCCATCTGTGCATAGAGTGTATATAAATATGGTGTCTCAGCTGTCCATTTACGCGGATTGCTCACATGCATCGTAACGGTTTCTCCCCGTGTGGCGGCAGAAGATACTTCGTTGCCCAGGTGGTCTTTCAGCTTCAATGCCACGCGTCCGGCACCTTTCATCTCGACTTGCACGGTGAGGGTGGCATCCCGGTAGTCGGCATCCAGGTCGGGGGTGATGCGGATGTCTTCTATGCGCCGTTTTTCGCGGGCATAGAGGTAGCAATCGCGTGCCACGCCGCTCAGGCGCCAGAAGTCTTGGCACTCCAGGTAAGTGCCGTCGCACCAGCGAAATACCTGGAATGCAATGAGGTTGCGCTCGCCCGGCTTGAGGTAGCGGGTGAGGTCGAACTCAGCTTCCAGCTTACTGTCTTCGCTATAGCCTACGTACTTGCCGTTTACCCACAGGTACATGTTGGAGGTCACCGAGCCGAAGTGGGCAATGATGTCTTTCCCCTTCCATCCGGCAGGGACAACGATTTCCCGACGGTACGAGCCTACGTGGTTGCCTTCGATGGGTACCTGCGGAGGATTGTTTTTGAACTGGTTGTTCCAAGCGTAGGGCGTGTTGACGTAGATGGGATCGCCATATCCGTGTATTTCCCAGATGCCGGGCACAGGAATGTTGTCCCAATCGCGGTCGTTGTATCCTACTTTGTAAAAGTCGGTAGGGCGTTGGTCGGCATCGGCCACCCAGTTGAATTTCCATTGCCCGTTGATGGAGAGGTAGTTTAAGGAGTGCTGTGGAATACCTTCTTCGGCAAGGGCGGGACTTTCGTAGGCAAAGTACGCGGTGTGCATGGGGTAGCGGTTCACCTCGTTTACTTCGGGCTTCAGCCATTCGTCGGTTTGCGCCTGTACCAGGAAAGGCAGGCAGAGTGACAGCGCGGTCAATAAGAACTGTTTTTTCATGAGGGGTTGTTTTTAAGGATTAGTGTGCAAATATAGCAACTCATGGGGAAAATACATCATGTGCGGCTGATATTTTGTGTCAATCTCTTGCAAAAGCTATCTCTTTGTCAGGGATTGGGGCCGCCTTTGTTTGGAGAAGACGATAAACAAAAGCGGGTACACCCTTCAAGGCATACCCGCATGT
>CALUIF010000175.1 GCA_944320635.1 uncultured Bacteroides sp.
GAGTACGCCATGGGCACACTGTCCACCAACCTCGTGTTCGACTGGCAGCCGGAAGACTACTGGGTGTCCGACATCTTCCAGAACTACTACGTCAACTTCATCAAGACGGGCAACCCCAACGGCCTCGGCCTGCCGGAATGGACGCCGACCAACGGCCAGGACGTAGCCCCCGTGATGCACATCGACGTGAACACCTTCCAGAAAGCCGACAAGCAGATGGAGGACCGCTACGAGTACATCGATTCCCTGTTCTGGTAAATGAAGTTAGCGGTTAGTGATGAGTGATAACAGCGCATTAACCACACTCATCACTAACCGCTCATCATTGGCAAACAAATTATCATTTAAATACCGCATCCTAATGAAAAACCACCTATATAGAAAACCAATATTGGCAGGTATCTGCTTGCTGGCAGTGTCTGTTTCTTTGCCCATGCAGGCAAACGGTGACGGCAAGGATTTCGTCATCATCACCCAGGAGAATGGCAAGACGCTGGGCTACTCGCCGGAGTCGGGCGTGCAGATTCTCACCGTGGACGGCTTGAAGTTCAAGGACCTCAACCGTAACGGCAAGCTCGACAAGTATGAAGACTGGCGCCTGCCTGCCAAGGAACGCGCCCAGGACCTGGCCGCGCAACTCAGCATTGAGGAGATTGCCGGACTGATGCTGTACAGCGCCCACCAGGCCATACCGGGTGCAAGTGCCGGTTTCGGGGCGGCTACCTATGGCGGAAAGACGCTGGAGGAAAGCGGTGCCAAGCCGTCGGACATCAGCGACCAGCAACGCAAGTTCCTGGTAGAAGACAACCTGCGCCACGTGCTCATTACCAGCGTGCAGTCGCCCCGTGTGGCTGCCGAGTGGAACAACAACGTGCAGGCCCTGTGCGAGGGCATCGGCCACGGCATCCCCGCCAACAACAGTTCCGACCCGCGCAACGGTACTACCGCCAACACCGAGTACAACGCCGGTGCCGGCGGGCAAATCTCCCTGTGGCCTGGGCAACTGGGGCTGGCTGCCACGTTCGACCCCGCCCTGGTACGCCGCTTTGGCGACATTGCTTCGCACGAATACCGTGCCCTGGGCATTGCCACCGCCCTTTCCCCACAGATTGACCTGGCCACCGAGCCCCGCTGGAGCCGCGTGAACGGCACCTTTGGCGAAGACTACGACCTGGCCACCGACATGGCACGTGCCTATTGCGACGGCTTCCAGTCCAGCGAGGACAACAACGGAGGCTGGGGCATGTACAGCGTGAACGCCATGATTAAGCACTGGCCGGGCGGAGGTCCCGAGGAAGGGGGACGTGACGGCCACTTCGATTACGGCAAATACGCCGTATATCCCGGCAACAACTTCGACAACCTGTTGCGTCCCTTCACCGAAGGCGCCTTCAAGCTGGAGGGCGGCACAGGGATGGCGGCTAGCGTGATGCCCTACTACACCATCTCCTACGGGCAGAACGGCGGTACGGGCAGCAACCGCGGCAACAGCTACAACCGCTACCTCATCACCGACCTGCTGCGCGGGAAGTACGGCTTCGACGGCGTGGTGTGCACCGACTGGATGATTACCGCCGACGTGACGGGCGTATCCAAGTTCGAGGGCAAATGCTGGGGCGCCGAAAACCTCAGTGTGGAGCAACGCCACTATGAGATTCTGAAGGCTGGCGTCGACCAGTTCGGCGGGAACAACGACAAAGGCCCCGTCATCATGGCATACAAGATGTGGAAGGACGAGTTCGGTACCCGGTCCGCCCGCCAGCGCTTCGAGCAATCGGCCGTGCGCCTGCTGGTCAACATCTTCCGTACAGGTCTGTTCGAGAACCCCTACCTCGACCCTGCCGAAAGCGAGAAGATTGTGGGCAAGCCGGAGTACATGAAGGCCGGCTATGATGCCCAGCTCAAGAGCATCGTCATGCTGAAGAACAAAGGCGGCGTGCTGCCCCTGAAAGGCCGCAGGCTGAAAGCCTACATGCCCAAACGCTTCGTGAAGGGCGTGCCCGACTGGTGGGGCAAGCAGGCAGCCGACAAGACGGAATACCCCGTCAGCCCCGAAGTGGTGAAGAAATATTTCGACCTGACGGACGACCCAGCCGAGGCCGACTTCGCCCTGGTGTTCATTGAGAGCCCTAACGGCGGTACCGGCTATAGCGACGACGATGTGAAGGCCGGCGGCAATGGCTACGTGCCCATCTCCCTGCAATACGGCCCCTACACCGCCACTACGGCGCGCGAAGTGAGCTTGGCAGGCGGCGACACGTTTGAAGACTTCGACAACCGCTCGTACCGCGGCAAGTCGTTCATCGCCTACAACACCACCGATGCGAAGTTGGTGGCCGACACCCGCCGTGCCATTGGCAACAAGCCTCTCATCCTCTCCGTGAAATGCTACAAGCCTTGCGTGTTGGCCGAGGTAGAGCCGTATGCCGACGCCATTGTCATCGACTTCGAGACACAGGCACAGGCCGTGCTCGACATCGTGAAGGGCAAGGCAGAGCCCAGCGGCCTGCTGCCTATGCAGTTCCCCAAGGACATGCTCACCGTTGAGGCGCAACAGGAAGACGTGCCCCGCGACATGCAGCCCTACGTGGACTCGGAGGGCAATGCCTACGATTTTGCCTTCGGGCT
Organism: uncultured Bacteroides sp.; assembly: GCA_944320635.1. Classification (GTDB taxonomy): domain Bacteria; phylum Bacteroidota; class Bacteroidia; order Bacteroidales; family Bacteroidaceae; genus Bacteroides. The sequence goes on from CALUIF010000175.1 coordinate 2,629, forward strand.
GGATTGGAACGGCGTCATCCGCGACGAACGGGTGCAACGGTACAAGTAACAGGTTATCCCGAATCTGGATAGTGCTGGCCGGCCAAGACATCAATTGTTCTTGGCCGGCCTTTTTCATGCCCCGACCCGGCAGCT
>CALUIF010000176.1 GCA_944320635.1 uncultured Bacteroides sp.
TGTTGGCTTCCGCGTAAAATGGATTCACAAATGGTTACTTGGAATGTCCTGTCTTTCCACAACGACTGCAAGACATAAATGATGCTCTGCCTTGAGCATTCACAGAGCAGAGGTGTAGAGACATAGCATTGCTTGTGCAGGCTGCAGGTACATTCCAAAAAATACAGGTTATAAACAGAGCCTTTCTCTATCGTTTCGCATCTTACGCCGGGCAATTCATCGGCTTTGGCGAAAAACAGGTCAAACTCTCCATTTGCCTGTTCATACAGGTCTTTATAAATTTGAAGTGTACCGCATTGTACACAGTTCTTGCCGCACTCACGGAAGAAAATTTCCCTTTGCGCTTCCGTCAGTTTGGCGATGCCTTTCTCAAATCCTTTGAACCAATCAGATAATTCCATATTATTTGATAATATTATGTATATGTCTTATTATAGCTGGAGATAACAGCGTAGCCGCCAAAACCAACAGCCACAGATTGCCGGTCAACGGATTATAAGCGGCTAAAAGCTTCGAAACCGTATTGCCACTTACCAGTCCTGTGGTAAATTCAAAGCCAATCGTCAACAAAGCCCAACATATCCCTATCAACCAGCAACCTTTGGAGGTAATGTTTTTTATGATTCGAGGTAATAGCAGCCATGTCATCAGAATAATGCATATACTTAATGTCATTCCGCTTACAGGCAAAGCCAACCTCTCTCCGATAATTCTGGTTAATATATACTCACGCAACCCTCCATTGAGAATTGCCACGGGAATAAAACACAGCCAGATTATGAAGGATTTCAGGATATTCATTTATATCTTGCGCTTAAAATAAACCATATCTTTCAGTACCTTGCCATTTTCTACAATCGGATGATCATAGTTTTTTGTGAAAAAGTCGGATACGGTATGCGAATAGTCAAAGCCACAATTCTTGTAGAAAGACATGGTTTGCATACTGTCACCAGTACCGGCAAGCAACGTGTGAAAACCGTTCTTATAATGCTCACATACATACGCAATCATTTCCCGTCCATACCCTTTCCGTTGATAGAGGGAGTGAACCGCCAAGTTCTTCAACTCCAATATGCCGTTGCCCTCATCAGTAACCACAGCTACGGCTAAGGGCGTAGCTGTCCGATTCTGCATTACGAACATTTCGCCCCGCTCCAGATATCTGTCAATCATGGATTCCTGTTCATCCCCAAGGAGCAAAAGAGACAGGTATAGTTTCTTGTTGCTTATAACAGGCAGAATCCGGACTTGATGTGCGCCCCATTCCTCTTTCGTCATCCTCATGAAATGCTCGGTGCGGATATCCCCCAGCGGAGACATTTTACCCTCTTCCGTATGATGAAAGCAGAAACCACATTTCTCCATCACCCGGCGCGACTTCACATTACCGTCGTAGTATCCGCACCATACGGCAGTCATGCCCAAGTTCTCGAAACATCGCTGTAACAGAAGGCGAACGGCTTCAGGTATCAAACCCTGTCCCCAATAAGGCTTACCTATCCAGTAACCTATTTCAGCCTCATCCGACTGCATTTCGGCACTGTGTAAACCGTCACCGAACATGATGCCTATGCTTCCCACCGGCTCACCGGTCTCTTTCAGCACCACCGCATAGGTCTCCGGAGCGGAAAACACAGTCCGAATCACATTCAGGCTATCTTCCACAGAAGTGTGAGGCGGCCAGCCCGCAATGGGGCCTATAGCCGGATCTTTTGCATATTTGTATAAAGCCTCCGCATCCGATTCCTGCCAGGGACGCAGAATAAGACGTCCGGTTACCAGCTGTAAACATGTATCCTTTTTCATCATGAGAAATATTTGCTTATACAAAAGTAATGTTTTCTCGCCGAATATAATATGCGATTTACGCAAAATACTCTCTTACCTTTCCAATAAAGTAACCAACCATGCGAAGCAATGATGCGGGAAAAGTCATTTTTTCATTTCTGCCTCATACAAATCGTTACGCTGCGGTTTTTGAAACGACGCACGCTACCATACCCATCATAATCCTTGCTTAAGGCATTTATGCTTCTTCGTAAACGACTATTTCTCTGCACATTATCAGTTTATTCATTTTCAACAGTAATAAACTGACAGTTTACCCGTATTAAACTGACAGTTTACTCGGATTAAACTGACAGTTTACTCGTACTAAACTGACAGTTTACCCGTACTAAACTAATGAAGAAGGCGTGCACTCTTCTATGGAAATGCACACCCTCCGTACTTGATTCGTACCAATTTCCTACCTGCTACGCTCCATTTTCGACTCTATAGAGCGAAGGTGGAGCATAGGAAATACGGACAATGGAAAATATTAACAAGCAGGGAAGAGCCTGCCTTCCGGATTATGGATTGAGCAACGTCTCCAGTTCCTGGCAAAGCAGGCGTTTTGCCTCGTCCATATCCACGGGGCGGTGCAATTCGGCTTGAAGGGAAGTGACGCCTTTGTCCGTAAACCCACAAGGATGGATATAACTGAAATAGCGCAAATCGGTATTGACATTCAAGGCCAATCCGTGCATGGTGACGTAATGGCTGCACCTCACCCCGATGGCACACACTTTGCGCGCACGGGGGGTATCGCCTTCCAGCCACACACCCGTGGCTCCATCTACCCTGCCCGCACGGATGCCGTAAGCGGCACAAAGGCGAACGACAGCCTCTTCGAGTACATGTACATACTCTTTCAGTCCCAGCCCAAACTGCTCCAGGTCGATAATGGGATAGCACACCAACTGTCCGGGTCCATGATAGGTAATGTCGCCTCCACGGTCCACATGATACAAAGTGGCACCCAACCGCTTCAACCCCTCTGGGTTGAGAAGCATGTTGGCCTCCCTGCCGCTGCGCCCCAAGGTGTAGACATGCGGATGCTGCACCAGCACAATGCGGTTGACACACGTCCGGCCTTCGCGCTTCCTTTGCACGGCCTCGTCGAGCAATTGCTCTTGCCTTTGCCAAGCTTTGTCGTAAGGCAACAGGCCCCAATCTTCAATATCCATACGGCTCATTTTTAATAAAGTAAAAATCCATTTGCAAAGATAAACAAAACTTCCGCGGAAAACCGGGGGAAATAGCTTCTCTTTTTTTGGGCATTCCGATATTTATAGCTACATTTGTCCATTGAATCAGTCAATACAAGTTGTTTTTTTAATACTGAAAACAGACAATGAGAAAGCAAAATGCCAGTATGCTTGCCCTTCTGCTTACGGCAAGCGTTTTTTTCACCTCGTGCCACAACACCGCGAGCAAACGCGCAGAGGGCGCGCTGGGTTTCGACAGCCTACAGATAGAGCGCACTGTACATCTTTTTGGCGATACGGCCAAGCCTGCCTGCAACCTCTCCGTCAGCTTGACCTATGCCTCTACCCCAACCGACTCGACCGCCCAGCGCGACAGTTTGAATGCCTATCTGGTGTCCATATGCCTTGGCGGAGTGTATGCCGGCATGGAGCCGAAAGAAGCCGTGAGACAATATGTGGAGAAATACATCAGCGAATACCGTGAACTGGAACCACTGTACGAGCAAGACCTCAAGGACAACGCCGGGAGTGCCGGTGCGTGGTACTCTTACTATCGCCACGTGGCAGGACATGTGCAACTTTGCACCCCGGAAGTATTGGTGTATCGCGTAGATTATGAAGAATACACCGGTGGAGCACATGGAAACTATCTGACCACTTTCCTCAACCTCGACTTGAAGACACTCTGCCCCTTGCGCCTGGACGACATCTTCGCACCCGAATACCAAGAACCCCTTACAACCCTGCTTTGGGAGCAACTGGCTGAAAATATAGGTGTTTCCACCAGACAGGAAGCCGAAGACCTGGGCTATGGCAGTACAGGCGAGCTAACCCCGACCGAAAATTTCTGTCTGGGGCATGAAGGCATCACCTTCCACTACAACATCTACGAGATAGCCCCCTACGTCATGGGTGCCACCGAGATTACCCTACCCTGGCAACGCATCAGCCACCTGCTGGGCGACAGGAGCGACATCGTCAAACAGTTGCAATAAGTTTCCTCGTCACCCCGTCAATCAAATTTACAAAGCATGGACATCATCCTGAAATACTTCCCCGACCTGACGGAGCGTCAACGCACCCAGATGGAAGCCCTCTATGACCTCTATACGGATTGGAATGCCAAGATAAACGTCATATCACGCAAAGACATCGGCAACCTCTACGAGCACCACGTGCTCCACTCGCTAGGCATTGCCAAGGTAATACGTTTCCGCCCAGGCACGCGGGTAATGGATCTTGGTACAGGTGGGGGATTTCCCGGCATACCGCTGGCCATTCTTTTTCCCGACACGCACTTTCGCCTGGTGGACAGCATAGGCAAGAAAGTGCGGGTGGCAAGCGAAGTGGCACAAGCCATCGGACTGGAGAACACCACCTTTGCGCATGAACGAGCAGAGGATGAAAAAGGGAAATTCGACTTCGTAGTGAGCCGTGCCGTAATGCCTCTGGCAGACATTGTGAAGGTGGCACGCAAAAACATCTCAACCGACGCCCCGCGAAACTCGCTGCCCAACGGATTCATCTGCCTGAAGGGAGGAGAACTGGAACGGGAAATAGGCTCCTACAAACATAAGTCGGACACTTGGGAACTGAAGAACTACTTCGAGGAAGAATACTTCCAGACGAAAAAAGTGGTGTATGTGGCACCTTGAAAAAAGGAAGAATTGAAAACTGAAAATTGAGAATATATACCAATGAAAATCAAGCGATTCGAATTCAACATGTTCCCCGAGAACTGCTATGTGCTTTGGGATGAGACAAACGAAGCAGTGGTCATCGACCCCGGATGCTTCAACGACGAGGAAAAGCAAGACTTGAAAAACTTTATTACGGGTAATAACCTCAACGTGAAACATCTGCTCAACACCCACCTGCATCTCGACCACATATTCGGCAACCCCTTTATGCTGAAAGAATTCGGTTTGAAAGCCGAAGCCAACAAAGCCGATGAATTCCTGATAGACGAAGCACCCAAGCAAAGCCGCATGTTTGGCTTCCACCTTGCGGAAGCCCCCGTGCCCTTGGGCAAGTACCTGCACGATGGAGACATTATTACCTTCGGCAACACTCGTCTGGAAGCCATACACGTGCCGGGACACTCACCGGGAAGTCTGGTGTACTATTGTGCCGCCGAACATTGTATGTTCTCGGGCGATGTGCTTTTCCAAGGCAGCATTGGGCGTGCCGACTTGGCAGGAGGCAATTTCGACGAACTTATCGACCACATTTGCAGCCGATTGTTCGTGTTGCCCAACGACACCATAGTGTACCCGGGACATGGAGCGCCCACCACTATCGGCATCGAAAAAGCAGAGAACCCATTTTTCCGATAACACAAAGCGAAGTAACGCTAATCATTTACCGCCAACCACTAATCACTTAAATAACATGAACACAGATTTGCTAGCACAACGACACATTGGCATTGACAAGAAAGATGAAAGGAAAATGCTTGAAAAAATAGGCGTGGCTACTTTGGATGAACTGATTGACCAAACCCTGCCGGCCAATATCCGCCTACCCCATCCCTTGGCATTGCCTCCGGCCATGACTGAATACGAGTATGCAAAGCATATAGCAGAATTGGCCTCCAAAAACAGACTTTATACTACTTATATAGGCATGGGCTGGTATGGTACCATTACTCCGGCCGTCATCCAACGCAACGTATTTGAGAACCCCGTGTGGTACACCTCATACACTCCCTACCAGACCGAAGTGTCACAAGGACGCTTGGAGGCACTGATGAATTTCCAAACTGCCGTGTCCGACCTTACCGCCATGCCTTTGGCCAACTGCTCTCTGCTGGATGAAGCTACTGCCGGAGCCGAGGCCGTGACGATGATGCATTCCTTGCGTCCGCGCGACATGCAAAAGGCCGGAGCCAACACGGTGCTGGTAGACGAAAACATCTTTCCGCAAACACTTGCCGTGATGAAGACGCGTGCTCTGCCCCAAGGCATCAGCCTGCGCATGTGCTCTTACCGCGACATGGAGTTCACACCCGATGTTTTCGCCTGCGTATTGCAATATCCCAATGCCGACGGGCAGGTAGAAGACTATCGCGACCTGGTGCAGAAAGCCCACGATGCCCGATGCCTGGTAGCCGTATCGGCCGACCTGCTGAGCCTTGCCCTGCTCGTGCCTCCCGGTGAATGGGGAGCGGACATCGTATTCGGAACCACCCAGCGTTTGGGTACACCTATGTTTTATGGAGGGCCATCGGCCGCTTACTTCGCCACCCGCGAGGAGTACAAACGCAACATTCCGGGACGCATCATCGGATGGTCGAAAGACAAGTACGGAAAACTTTGCTTCCGCATGGCGCTACAGACACGCGAACAACATATCAAACGCGAAAAGGCGACATCCAACATCTGCACCGCACAAGCCCTGCTGGCTACCATGGCCGGATTTTATGCCGTGTACCACGGCCCGCAAGGCATACGTGACATAGCCCTGCGTATTCATAGCATAGCTTCTTTCCTCGAACAGGAAATCAATCGGTTGGGATACCGGCAGGTCAATGCCAGCTACTTCGACACGTTGCAATTCGCTTTGCCGGAAGGCATGTCCGCCGAACAAGTACGCACCGTGGCTCTGAACCACCAAGTGAACCTGCGCTATTTCGATAATGGCAATGTGGGGCTGAGTGTAGACGAAACCACCGATGTCGAGGCTGTCAATGTACTGCTCTCCATCTTCGGCATAGCGGCTGAAAAAGACTATCCTTCGGTAAACGATATTCCACAAATATGTACCCTACCTACAGCTTTCAGGCGGCAGAGTTCCTACCTGACGCATGAAGTGTTCAACAAATATCATACGGAGACAGAGATGATGCGCTACATCAAGCGCCTCGACCGGAAAGACATCTCGCTCGCCCATTCCATGATACCGCTGGGATCTTGCACCATGAAGCTCAATGCCGCCTCCGAGATGCTCCCCCTAAGCCGGCCTGAATTTATGAACCTGCACCCCCTCGTACCTCAAGAGCAAGCCGAAGGATACCGCGAGCTTATTCATAACCTCGGGGAAGCTTTGAAGAGCATTACCGGCTTCGCAGGCATTAGCTTCCAGCCCAACTCGGGAGCAGCGGGTGAATACACCGGGCTGCGCGTCATACGGAGTTACCTGGAAAGCATTGGGCAAGGGCATCGCAATAAGATATTGATACCCGCTTCGGCACATGGCACCAATCCGGCCAGTGCCGTGCAAGCAGGCTTCGTGCCTGTGACTTGCCCTTGCGATGACCAAGGCAATGTTTCGCTAAGTGACCTGAAAGCTTTGGCGGAGGCAAACAAAGACGAGCTGGCCGCCTTGATGATAACCTACCCATCGACGCATGGCATCTTTGAGACGGACATCGTAGAGATATGCCGTATTATCCACGCCTGCGGGGCGCAAGTATACATGGATGGGGCAAACATGAACGCACAGGTAGGACTGACCAATCCGGGATTCATCGGGGCGGACGTGTGCCACCTTAACCTGCACAAGACCTTTGCTTCACCCCACGGGGGAGGAGGTCCTGGCGTAGGCCCTATCTGCGTAGCAAGCCATCTGATACCGTTCTTACCCGGGCATGGATTGTTTGGGAACGAAGCCAACGAAGTATCTGCAGCCCCTTACGGAAGTGCCGGCATCCTGCCTATCACCTACGGCTATATCTGCATGATGGGAGCCGAAGGGCTGACACGTGCCACCAAAATAGCCATACTCAACGCCAATTACTTGGCAGCCTGCCTCAAAGACACGTATGGAGTAGTATACACAGGTGCCAACGGACGTGTGGGACACGAAATGATATTAGAGTGCCGGAAGATACACGAAGAAACGGGCATCAGCGAAAACGACATAGCCAAGCGTCTGATGGATTATGGCTATCATGCCCCTACCCTGTCATTCCCCGTGCATGGCACCCTGATGATTGAGCCTACCGAAAGCGAGAGCCTGGCAGAGCTGGACAATTTTGTAGCCTCCATGCTTTCCATTTGGGATGAAATCCAAGAGGTGAAAGAAGGACGCGCCGATGCGCAAGACAATGTGCTGCTCAATGCACCCCATCCGGAATACGAAATAGTAGAGGATGTATGGGAACACAGCTACACACGCAAAAAAGCAGCATATCCCACTGAAGCTGTACGCGACAACAAGTTCTGGGTAAACGTGGCACGGGTGGACAATACCTTGGGCGACCGCAAGCTATTGGCTACGCTTTACGGGCGGCTGGATTAATCCTCCCCGCCCTGCTGCTCTTCCTCCTTTACGCGCAACGTCTCTACTTTCTCGAGACGTGCGCGTAACTTAGCCATCATGGACCGGCGGATGCGAAGTGTCATGCTGCAATCCATGTCGTACGATTGTTCCAACACATCGGGTTGTTCCTCTTTCACAATGCGCATCACGTCGTTCATGAAGGGATATTCGAAAAGCACAGTCAACGTGTCGTCCACCGTGCGTTCCTCAATACGTGCATTGGACAAAGCCTCGGAGGCGGCGGTGCGATAGGCTACAATAAGCCCACTCGTCCCCAACTTAATGCCCCCGAAATAGCGTACCACGATAATAAGGACATCCGTCAGTTCGTACGAATTGATTTGCCCCAAGATAGGTTTACCCGCCGTACCCGAAGGCTCACCATTGTCATTTGCCCGGAAGTCCTTGCGTTCATGTCCCAACATATAGGCATAGCACACGTGGCGGGCATCATAATACTTTTTCTGGTAGGCCGTCAAGTGATCTTTTACTTCACCTATCGTGCGCACGGGCAGGGCAATAGCTATGAATTTGCTCCGCTTCTCGGTATAAATAGCCTCGGAAGGAGCGGCAATCGTCTTATACGTATCAGTACTCATGCCGCAAAGATAGATATAGTACGACAAAAATCCACAGATTGGATAAGCATTTCCTTGGCTATTCGGCATTTTTCTTCAACCACTCCAAACGGCGCTGATCGGGCAGATGCTTCACTTGGAAGTGCTCAAAGGTGGCATTAAACCCTTCTCCATCGGGACATGCACCCATAAGACCGACTTGCACCGGAGTGTTGTCCTGCAACCAGGCATTGCGCATCATCGTATATTCTTTATCGTCGAACGAATAAAACACCTCTACGGCATCCAATCTACGTACAGCCTTTATCCATACGTAAGGCACTGGCTTATCCAATGTTATGACACTCCAATCCGACGTTTTGTGCGTCACTACAGTACTCAGGTTATACTTCCCGTCCACGTATTCGATGCCTGCTTTAATATAATTTTCATGATCGATGCGGAGCATCAGGCCGGCCTGGTCGAAACGCGCCTTATAATCTCCCGACACCTTTACCTTTACTTCAAACTCTCCTCCGTAAGTAGCGTAGTAGAAGGGGGCATCATCTACCGTAAAACCATAGTGTGAAATGCGCCAATAATCGCTTTTCGGAGTAACGGACATGGTAAGGGCATTGTCCTCAATGCTCCATTGTGCCGGTTCGTTGAACCACAGCATTTTTTCCAACGTTTGCCCCATACTGCTCTGCAGAGATAAGATGACGGCTAAGCCTAAGAATACTAAATTTTTCATTGTTTTATAAATTTTGAATTATACTCATGTTTTTCGTTACCTTTGCAAAGGTATGGCTTTATATTGGCGTGCACAATAATTATTATACTTTGCGCGGCATCTATTTGTGCAAAATGAGATAGGGTGCGAATAGTTCTTTGACCAAGGAGTGGAGTAAGCAGACACCATCCCGCAGTTTAATACGGATAAACTCGCAGTTTAGTCCGAATAAACTGACAGTTTAGTCCGAATAAACTGACAGTTTACTTAGGATAAACTCACAGTTTACTTAGGATAAACTGACAGTTTACTTTTGACGAATTGCAATAAACTGTTAATCAGGTAATTATCAGCCTAATAAAAGACATCAAACTTGAATGCCAAGTACCCGCTAAAATGCACATTTCAATACCGCACGAAGTATAATATGACATGGACGAAGCATGCCGGATAACCAAGGAATTAAAAATCATCTAAGATATTCTCGTAAAACGCTAAAAACTTATGAGCAGTATTCCGTCCTGCAAAATAATCATTGCCATGGACTCTTTCAAAGGTTGCCTCTCTTCAAGCGAGGCAGGACAGGCAGTGATGGAGGAAATACGGGAAAATTTTCCCGGCATAGAAGTGGCATGTATCCCCGTTTCGGATGGAGGTGATGGCATGCTGGATGTATTGATGCAAGCCACAGGAGGGAAATACATCACCTTCAATGTACACGACCCCCTGATGCATCTCCACACCGCACGATACGGACTTTCGCCAGATGGACGTACAGCCTTTATCGAAATGGCCATAGCAAGCGGGATAAACCTTGTTCCTCCCGCACAGCGCAACCCTATGCTGACCTCAACCTACGGAACAGGAGAGCTGATACGTGATGCCTTGAAACGTGGATGCCGGGATTTTATCATCGGACTCGGAGGAAGTGCCACCAACGATGCCGGACTGGGCATGTTACAAGCCTTGGGGTTCCGTTTTCTCAACTCACAAAAAGAAGTGCTGGGCACACGCCCCGGAGAAGCTATGAACGGGATGCTGATGGGGGAAGTAGCTTCTGTCGACACTTCTTGCGTATGCCCCGAGCTATGGCAAGCTCGTTTCCTGCTGGCTTGCGATGTACAAGCGCCCTTCCACGGCCTTCAGGGAGCCGCATACGTATTCGCACCTCAAAAAGGAGCCGATGAAAACATAGTAAAAGCATTGGATAGAAACCTTGAACACATAGCCTCCGTAATTCGACAAGAAACGGGAAAAGATATCGCCAAACTGCCCGGGGCAGGGGCAGCCGGAGGTATGGGAGGAGCGATGATAGCCTTTCTTGACGCCACCATAAAGCCAGGTGCAAAGGTAATGCTCAATGCCCTGCGCTTCAAAGAACGAATAGCAGAAGCAAACCTTGTCATTACGGGCGAAGGCAAGTCGGATAGACAGACGTTGATGGGAAAAATTCCTTCGGGCATTTTGGAAGAAGCAATCCGGCAAGGCATCCCCACCTTACTATTATCGGGAAGTATAGAAGATGTGGATGAGCTAAACCGTGCCGGTTTTCTTGGAGTATTCTCCACCACTCCATATCCCATGCCCCTTGCACAAGCCATGATGCCCCACACAGCACAAGACAACATCCGAAAGACTACCCGACAAATCATCCGGATTTTACTGTATGACCTACTATCGGCACGCGACAAGCATCATTGCCCCCTTCTTACCGAATCAACATAATAATCTACGGATGGCTTTCCGGCATTTTTCCTCATCCCTATCAGTCAAGGCAGGCCGACGCTTTGTGCCGGATTTCTCTATGACAGACGTTATGCGAAACCCACTCCACTTCAATATTTCGCGCAAAGCCTTGATAGCGCCACGCGACTGATTGAACCATACGTTGAAAGGCCACGGGGTGGTACAAGCGCTTACAAGAACGGCTTTCTTGCCCTTATGCAATGGCTGAGGTATGCCACGCGGGCTTTCGCCCATCATGCCATACACCATGCGGTCGAACAGTACTTTAAGTTGTCCCGGAATATTTCCCCAATAACAAGGAGCACCTATCACCACGGCATCGGCTTCATGCAAAAGAGTCAACGTGCGCTGGGCATCGTCTTCAGGAAGGACGCAAGCCGATGTTGCCCTGCACCTCATGCACCCGGTGCAAGGTTGTACATGAATGTTTGCCCCACGGATGCTATATGTTTCCGCACCAAACCGCTTTGCCTCGCTTTCCATGAGGCAAAGCATCCGGGAGATATTGCCTTGCCCTCGCGGACTTCCATTGATGAAAAGTATTTTCATGAACCTAATAAAAAAACGGGACTTCCCGCTTCTTCCCCCTTTTTATACAGGAAAAAAGCACGAAGTCCCTTATGACAAAAAGCCATGCATTTTAGCCGAGCTTATGCACCACAAGTCCCGAACGGAGTTTCGGCTCAAACCACGTGGTCTTGGGCGGCATGATGTTACCTGTATCGGCAATATCCATCAACTGCTTCATGCTGACGGGATAAAGTGCCAAGGCCACCTTCATCTCACCGCTATCCACACGCTTCTTCAATTCACCCAATCCACGGATACCTCCCACAAAGTCGATGCGTTTATCCGAACGCAGGTCTTTAATGCCGAGTATCTTATCCAGTATCAGATTGGAAGAAATCGTCACGTCAAGCACACCTATGGGGTCGTTGTCGTCATACGTTCCCGGTTTAGCGATAAGGCTATACCAATGGCCTTCCAGATAGAGTGAGAAGTTGTGCAGGCAAGCAGGTTTATACACCTCCGTGCCTTTATCCTCCACCACGAAGTTATCGCGGAGTGCATCCAAGAATTGTGCGGAAGTAAGTCCGTTCAAATCTTTCACCACCCGGTTATAGTCAATGATGGTCAGCTGGTTGGCAGGGAAGCATACGGCCATGAAGTAGTTGTATTCCTCATCACCCCGATGGTTGGGGTTCTGCCTGGCTTTCTCTGCGCCCACCAAGGCGGCGGCCGCACTACGGTGATGCCCATCGGCTATGTACAGGGCAGGCATCTTGGCAAATTCACGGGTAATGGCATCAATGTCTTCTTTTTGGTCGACTATCCAAAAACGGTGCCCGAAACCATCGCCCGGTGCAATGAAATCATAAACAGGTTCACCGGCTGTGTAACGTGCAATGATGGCATCAAGAGTCTTGTTGTCCGGATAGGCAAAAAACACCGGCTCAATATTGGCATTGCACACGCGCACATGCTTCATGCGGTCTTCCTCCTTATCGCGCCGGGTCAGCTCATGCTTTTTGATGGTGCCATTCATGTAGTCGGGCACGTATGCCCCCACCACCAGTCCGTATTGCGTCTTGCCGTTCATGGTCTGGGCATAGATGTAGTAATTCTCCTGCCCGTCTTGCACCAGCCAACCTTTGTCTTGAAACTTTTGGAAGTTCTCGGCAGCTTTTTGGTAGACGCGCGGGTCGTGCTCGTCCGTGCCTACGGGAAAATCTATTTCAGGCTTGATGATGTGGTAGAGGGACATCTCGTTGCCCGCAGCCTCGGCACGTGCCTCTTCTGAGTTGAGCACGTCGTAAGGGCGGGACACCACTTTTTCCACCAACTCGCGTGGCGGACGCAAGCCTTTGAAAGGTTTAATTGTTGCCATGTTCTATACGCTTTGAGGTTGTGTCATTCTGTTTGGAGAATATTCCCGGAAACAGATAGATGCAGCTCATGACCAGAAGCATGATGCCCATCCCCTGCAACAAGCCTTGCATGTAAGCGGACATGTCGACAAGGGTGGCCAGCATATTTAACGTTGTGGCACACAGTATAGGGATGAACACCTGCAATTCTTTTTTCGTGAGTTTCTGCATACTCTCAAGTTCCTTTGTTTACTTGTTCACACGGAATTTCTCGCACCCGTCTTTAAAGAAGCCCACAATCTGCTTGGCGGCGGCAATGCCGGCATTGATGTTGGCCTCGGCGGTTTGCGCGCCCATCTTCTTGGGGGTAGAGAAATAACGCCCTGCAAACTTGGCGGCGAACGTGTCGTTGGCCACAGGCATGATGTCCGTCATATACTTCAAGTCGGCACGCTCCTCCATCAGCTTGATGAGTTCTTCTTCGTTGATCACCTCCTTGCGGGCAGTGTTCACCAGCAATCCGCCCTTAGGCATGCGGTTCACCAAGGCGTAGCCGATGGAGTTCTTCGTCTCGGCAGTAGCGGGGATGTGGAGGGAAACCACGTTGCACGTCGCATACAATTCCTCGGCAGATGCCACGGCCTTTACGCCATCGGCCTCAATGGCTTCTTTGGGGCAAAAGGCATCGTAGGCATAAATGTCCATGCCGAAGCCTTTGGCTATGCGGGCCACGTTACGCCCCACATTTCCGTAAGCGTGGATGCCCAGTTTCTTGCCTTTCAGCTCGGTGCCCGACGTGCCGTTATACATATTGCGCACGGCCATCACCATCAAGCCGAAGGCCAGCTCGGCCACAGCATTGGAATTTTGTCCCGGCGTATTCATGACACATACATTATGGGCAGTAGCCGAAGCCAGGTCAACATTGTCATATCCTGCACCGGCACGCACCACAATCTTCAGATTCTTGGCAGCGCCGAGCACCTCGGCGTCTATCACGTCGCTACGGATGATGATGGCATCCACATCCTGAACGGCTTCGAGCAGTTTGGCCTTCTCGCCATACTTCTCCAGCAACACGAGTTCATATCCGGCTGCTTCCACTTCTTTACGAATACCGTCTACGGCAACCTTGGCAAACGGCTTATCGGTAGCTACTAATACTTTCATGACTTGTTCTTATTAAGGTTTTAAAGAAAAATGCCGCAAGCCACACTCCTCCAAACATTGAGGCCGGCTCGTCCAAACATTGGAAGCCTCTTTGCCAAAGAATGTGGCCTGCGGGAAAAAAGGGAATTAATGAAGTTTCTCGAACTCCTGCATGCAATCAACCAACGCCTTTACGCTCTCCAGAGGCAAAGCGTTGTAGCACGACGCACGGAATCCACCCACGGAACGGTGACCCTTGATGCCTACCATGCCACGCTCGGTGGCGAAGTTCAAGAAGTCGGCCTCCAGCTCCTTGTATTCGGGAGCCATGACGAAGCAGATGTTCATGCGCGAGCGGTCTTCCTTGGCCGCGGTGCCCACAAACAGCTTATTGCGGTCTATTTCCGAATAGAGCAGGTCGGCACGCTCAATGGCGCGGCGTTCCATCTCCTTCACGCCGCCCTGTGCCTTAATCCAACGCAAGGTCTGAAGCGCGGCATAGATGGGAACTACGGGAGGCGTATTGAACATGGAGCCGCCATCGATGTGTGTCTGATAGTTCAGCATCGTGGGGATGTAGCGCGACACTTTGCCTACGGCGTCGTTCTTCACGATGACGAAAGTAACGCCGGCCGGGGCCAGATTCTTTTGCGCGCCGCCATATATACATATATACTTGGACACATCCACCGGACGGGAGAAGATGTCAGAAGACATGTCGCCCACCAAAGGCACATTGACATCGGGGTCTTCGCGAAGCTCGGTGCCGAAAATGGTGTTGTTCGTCGTGATGTGGAAATAGTCCGCATCGGCCGGCACGGCATAACCTTTCGGGATAAACGTGTAGTTGGCATCGGCAGAAGAGGCCACCTCTACTACCTCGCCGAAGCCCTTGGCTTCCTTCATGGCCTTCTTTGCCCACGTGCCCGTATTGAGGTATGCGGCTTTTTTCTCCAGGAAGTTATAAGGAACCATGCAGAACTCCATGCTTGCGCCTCCTCCCAAGAACAACACGGAGTAACCCTCGGGGATGTCCAGCAATTCTTTAAACAAGGCTACCGCTTCATCTACCACCGGCTTGAAGTCTTTGGCGCGGTGACTGATTTCCATCAGAGAAAGGCCGGAGCCGTTAAAATCCAAAATGGCTTTCGCCGTATCCTCTATCACTTCGCGCGGAAGGATGGAAGGTCCTGCATTGAAATTATGCTTTTTCATTGTGAAGTTTGTTTTGGTTATACAATTCTTTTCTATGTATGTCTTGTTTCGACTTGGCGAAATTACGGATTTATTTCCGCAATAGCAACCTTTCTTTATAAAATTTGTGGCAGAACTGTATTTTCCTTTACTTTTTACTGTTTTATACCAATTATATGCACCATTTTGCAATTTAAAAACCAGAGTGGATAGACAAAATAGCCTTTTCGAGCGACAATCGCTTACACAAATCACCGGGCCTCCTCAATCAGTGTTTTCATGCCTTTTATTTTCTCGCCACGCACCAGCACAAGCAGTTGCCGCGCCTTCTCCCGGCGGACAGCCACAAAAGCGTAATGCTCGCGCACGTCCACCATGCCCACGTCATCCTTGGCCAAGCCTCCCTTCTTGTACAAGAAGCCCACAATGTCCACCTTGTTCAGCTTGTCCTTCTTGCCTTTACCTATATATAGGGTAACCCAACGCGGCTTCACCGGGGCAGGAATCCTCTCGGGCCACACGAACACCGGGACATCTTCCGCAAGATATTCAGGCAAATGCTCTTCGGGGTGAAGGATGAGATACGAAGCCCCCCGGGCTTCCCATCGCGCCGTGCGCCCGTTGCGATGCACGAATGCCTCACGGCTGACGGGCAAGTGGTAATGCACCACATTGTCCACTCCGGCAATGTCCAACCCACGGGAAGCCAAATCGGTAGACACCAGCACGGGACAACTGCCATTGCGGAATTTATACAACGCCCGCTCGCGCTCCATCTGCTCCATGCCCCCGTGAAAAGCCTCGCACGGCAGTTTTTTCGACTCCAGATAGCCTGCCACCCTGTCGACGCTCTCCCTATAGTTCACGAACACCAAGGTAGAAGCAGACCCCAGCACACACAGCAGGCGATACAACGTCTCGAGCTTATCTTTTTGGGGCGACAGCACTTGTTGCAAATGCAGCCGCCCGCCGCCCGCCGCATCATTCAGGAAATCCAGCCTGGCGACCTTTCCCCCATCCATGCCCACGAAGCGGGGAATGGCCTCTGCATCGGTGGCCGAAAGCAGCATACGCTTGCTTACCGACGGGAGGCGGCCCAACACCTCCGCCATCTCGTCTTGAAAGCCCAGCTCAAGGCACTTGTCGAACTCGTCGATAACCAATGTCCTCACGGTGCCGGCATCGAAGTTGCCCTTCCGCAAGTGGTCGTTCATCCGCCCGGGCGTGCCCACGACGACCGAAGGCCGGAGTGCCCTCATGGCGCGGTGCTCCTCCATGGCAGGCCTGCCCCCATAACAACTCATGACGCGGAAGGGAGTGCCCATCTGCTTGAACACCCCGGCAATCTGCAAGGCCAATTCGCGCGAAGGCACCAGCACTACGGCCTGCACCCCTTCCACTTGCGGGTCCAGCCCAAGCGCCAAGGGGAGCAGGAAGGCCAGCGTCTTGCCCGAACCGGTGGGCGACAACAGCACCAAATGCCCCTCGCGGCGGAAAGCCTCGAGGGATGCCTCTTGCATCGGCGTCAGGCGCTCAATGCGGAGTGAACGGAGAACATCTGCTATTTCCATAAGTCCAATGTGTTTTTTGCCGGGGGCAAGGGCAGCTTTTTCTGTGTCACGCTGTCACGCTGTCACATCCATCAACTGTCCTTGTCAACTAAATTATATTGGGGCAAAGATACAAATTTTGCCTCAACCCGGAAAGGGATTCATGCAAGCACTCACAATGGGAAGGCAAGAAACATGGCCTTTCCGAAAAGGGAGAGGGGAAAATGAAAAAAACGGCCGATTTGTTGCATATCCCAAAATATATGCGTAAATTAGAAGCCATGTTTAGCAACTCACAGGACATATTCAAAATTGAGACGAACCACATAGGCCCTACCAAGGGGAAGGTTCTTATCTCCGAACCCTTCTTATGCGATTACATTTTCGGGCGGTCGGTTATTTTGCTTGTGGACCATACGCACGACGGAAGCATGGGGCTGGTGCTGAACAAACCCCTCCCCTTGTTGCTGAACGACCTTGTGAACGGCCTCGAACAGGCCGAGGACATCCCACTCTTCCAGGGAGGCCCCATCAGCACGGACACACTGTTTTACCTGCACACGATTGAAGGCATATCCAGTGCGCTGCCTATCTCGCAGGGATTTTACTTGAACGGGGATTTCAGGGACATCAAGCAATACATCGTGCAAGGGGGAAGCATCAAGGGGAAACTCCGTTTCTTCCTGGGCTATTCGGGCTGGGGAAGCAGGCAGCTGAGCCAGGAAATCAAGGAAAACACGTGGATGGTGGGCAAGGAAAGCGTGGCGACCCTGATGGACGAGGCGGGCATCACCACCTTGTGGGAGCATGCCTTGGGCAGCTTGGGGGAGAAATACGAGATGTGGTCGCACTTCCCGCAAATCCCTGCCATGAACTGAGAAGCTTACGTCGCCCCGTTTCAACGCAGGCGTTGCAGCAACGCCACATCCTTGAAGCCGTCGGCTGCACGCCACCATTCTTTCAGCACACCGCACTGCACGAAGCCGCACGAGGCGAAGAGGCGCAGGCTGGCTTCATTGTCTACGGCAATGTGGGCCACCAGTTGGTTCAGGTGCAGGAAGCCGAAGGCATAGTCGCACAGCAGGTCCAAGGCCTCCGTGGCCAGCCCGCGCCCGCGATATTCCCGGCGGATGGAGATGCCCACTTCGCCACGGGCGTGCAGGGGCGAGAAGTCGGTGATGTCCACCGTGCCTGCCACGGCTCCGCCGTCGCGGCAAGCTATCATGAGGCGCAATTGGCGGTCGGCAAAGACGTCGCACGCGGAACTCTCGATGTATTGGCGCAGCACGTATCGGGAATAAGGCACGTTGAAGTTGCTTACGTCCCACGTCTCGGGGTCGTTCTCCATGGTGTAGAGCAGTTCCAGGTCTTCCGGCTCGACGGCACGGAGCCACAGGCGGGGGCCTTCCAGGTAATTCTTTCTCATAAATCGTCGTTGTTTATTCTCAGCTCGCCCCGCAGCCTCCCCTCGCCGGGCAGGCAAAACAGGGATGCCGTGAGGGCTATCAGCGCGCACAGGATGCTTTTGTTGCTCAACATCAGGTAGTAAACTGCGCATCCGCACAGCACGGGCAAGGCGAGCAAGGCCAGGCGGACAATGCTCCACCGGAGGTAGAGGCGCAGGGCCTTGTCTATGGATACCTTGTCTATCTTCTTCGCCAATATCCATGAGAACAACTTCAGCGACACCGGCACACAGCAGGCCGTGAGCAGTATGACAAGTGTTTCCGCCAAGTATATGCCCCGAGCGTGCTCGGCGTACAGGCCTACCCAACCTGCCCCGAGCTCACCCGCTGCCACGACCGAGAGGGGCAGGAGCCAAAATACAAGGTAACTGATTTTCGTACAGGTCACTACACGTTTTATCTGTTCTTCCATACTATATTTAGTTACGAGCTACAAGTAAAGTTTCCAAGTGCGCAGCCACTCGTAGCTCGTAGCTTGTAGCTAAAAGTAACTGTCACGTGTCACCGCACACACCTCCTCCTACAATGCTCCGCCGTTGAAGGGTGTGCGGTTCACGATGCTCCGCCCCAGCGTCACCTCGTCGGCATACTCCAGCTCGTCGCCCACCGAGATGCCACGGGCTATGACGGAGAGCTTCACCCCCGTCTTTTCCAGCTTGCGGAAGATGTAGAAATTGGTGGTGTCGCCCTCCATCGTGGTGCTCAGGGCGAGGATCACCTCGCGGATGCCTCCCGCCTCCACGCGCCGCACCAGGCTGTCTATCTGCAAGTCGCCGGGGCCGATGCCGTCCATGGGCGAGATGACGCCGCCCAACACATGGTACAGCCCGTGGAATTGCTGGGTGGCCTCCACGGCCATGACGTCGCGGATGTTCTCCACCACGCACACCACCGACGCGTCGCGTGCAGGGTTGGCGCAGATGCGGCAGGTGTCCGTGTCCGAAATGTTGTGGCACACCTTGCAATACTTCACCTCGCGCCGCAACGTCACCAATGCCTGCGCAAAGCCCTCCACCATGGCCGCGTCTTGGCGCAACAGGTAGAGCACCAGCCGCATGGCGGTCTTCCGCCCGATGCCGGGCAGTTTGGCAAACTCGGCCACGGCTTTCTCCAGCAACACTG
>CALUIF010000177.1 GCA_944320635.1 uncultured Bacteroides sp.
CGTTATCCCGGTTGGCACCATCGTTATTGCCACCCAAAACGGTTGCGGTAGATTCACTGGATGAACTGTTGATAGGCATACCGTCTATCACATACAAGGGCTGATTACTACCACTAGCCGAACGCGAACCACGGATGTTGATTTTCACCGAGCCGCCCAAGCCGGAGGAGCTGCGGAGAATCTGCACACCCGCCGTCTTGCCGGCCAAGGAGTTCATCATGTTGGCATCCTTGGCACGCGTCAGTTCATCGCCACCCACTACCTGTGTGGAGTAAGTCAGCGACTTTTCCTTCTTCTGAATACCGAGGGCAGTAACCACCACTTCTTCCAACGTCTCGGTGTCTTCCTGCATGGTAACGTTGATGGTGCGCTGCGTGCCTACCGTGATGTTCTGCGTCTTGTAGCCCACAAACGAGAATATCAGCACGGCATCCTGCGAGGGAACTTCCAGCGTGAAGTTACCGTCGAGGTCGGTCACCGTACCCGTGGTAGTGCCCTGCACTTGGATGGCCACGCCAGGCATAGGTTCGTTGAAGGCGCCATCCATCACCTTACCTTTCACGGTGATGCTTTGCTGCACGGCCTCCACAGCCTTTGCAGAGGAGAGCATGATGTAAGAGCCTTCCACCGAATAGCGGATGCCGGAGCCGTTGAACAAGTCGGCCAGCACGGAAGCCAGCGGCTGGTCTTCCACATGGATGGAAGCATTGCGCTGCACATCGACATCCTTATTGTAGACAAACAGATAGTTGGACTGCTCTTCAATGTCGCCCATGACACTGAGCAGGGTAGCATTAGTCTTGTTGAGGGTAATCAACGAGTTCAAGTTTTGTGCCGCAGTAGCGGAAAGGCTTAATCCGCCGGCCACCAATAAGAAGCAAGCCACAGCCAGCATCCTGCACACAGCAAGGGCGGGAAGGCTTGATGCACGAAGTTGTGTTTCTTTTGAATGTGTTCTCATACAATCAACTACGATTTAAGAAGTTTTACAATTAGGTTAATTCATAACGTCCGCATAGTCAGCAGGACACAAAGCAAGGGGAAACGCCCCTTCAAGTCTTAAACATATGATTCATAGGCAATGTGTTGTTAGTGAAACAATAATTGATTAGGTAAAGATTCATCGGATATAAATAGTATCGCGGTCGGCCGAACGTTCGTAGCGGAAACGCACATCGCGGCGCAACACGCGAAGCAAGTTGTCTACCCCGTCCGAAATGCGGAACTTGCCGCTAAACGAGTGCTTGGCCAACTCCCCGTTTTCCACCACCAGCTTCACGCCGTAATACTTCTCTATACGCTTCATCAGGCTGATGAAGTTTTCGTTGGTAAAGCAAATGAGGCCTTCGCGCCAGCGGTACACGTCGTAGTCGTCTATGCTTTGCACGTTCAGCTCACCGGCCTTCAGCTCCACCCGCTCGTTAGGTTCGAGGAACACCACGTCGGCCTCCCGGTAGTTGTTGCCCACCTTCACGCTGCCTTCCATCAAGGCCGTGGAAAAGGCATTCTGCTCAGCGTAGGCCTCTACGTTGAACTTCGTGCCCAGCACCTCCACGTCGCACATCTGCGTGTGCACCACAAAGGGCTTCGCCTCGTTGCGGGTCACCTCAAAGTAAGCCTCGCCGTCCAGCTCCACCTTTCTGTTGCCCTGCCCGAAAGCCGACGGATAACTCAACGTGGAGCCGGCGTTGAGGTACACCTTCGTGCCATCGGCCAACATCAGCTCCGTGCGTTGTCCCAAGGGGACGCTTACCACGTTCATCGCCCCATCGGGCACAGCCTCTTGCCTGTGCTCCCACAACCAATAGCTGCTTACGAAGGCCACCAGCAACACAGCCGCCCAGCCGGCTGCCCACGCCCCTATCCGCTTCAACTTGTAGGATAGTGAACGGCGACGATACAGCTCCAGCATCCGGTCGTCGGCCAACAGCATGGCGTCGAAGCACGCCCGCTCATCCAACAGTTGCTGCCGATGGTTTTCGTTTTCCTCCAGCCACGCCCGTATGCGGCGCTTCTCGCCCTCAGTAGCCTCTCCGGCAAACAATTTATAAAGAGTCAGTTTGTCCATAATAAGTAACAAATTAAGTCTCAAGAATTGAATGAATATATTCTGTTATTTTTTAGACGCGGATGAGGCGGATTGAGCGGATTTGTAATTTATAGGACGCAGTATTTTATGCTAAAAATAATCCGCGTCATCCGCTTTATCCGCGTCTAAAAAATCAATGAGCAACACACATATTCCCTTCATCAATATCATAAGCAATCGGGAAGCCGAAAACCCTAAAGCGATTTTGTTAATAAATGCAAAATATGAGCTGTCTTTATTTTCCACTCCTGCAAGAAGCCTGTCCTATCATGCCCGCACACTGCTTTCGCCACATTGACTCCGCCCGCATAGAGCGGTGCAAAAGCAGTAATTTTCGAATTTATCCACAGAAATATTCGCTTTTTTTGCGAACAACAAGAAAAATCAATATTTTTGCAACTGATAAGAACAGAAGCATGGACATAATCTTCAACAAAGAATACCTTCAGGTGATGTACAATACGGGGAAAACGGATAAGAAGCACCGCTTTCAGCCTCAAATCATAAGGAAGTATATCCGTGTAATAGACTTAATGCGAGACACTTCCAATGTCTTGGAACTTATGCGTTATAATGCCTTGAATTATGAAAAATTAGAGGGTGATAAAGCAGGGCTATCTTCGGTTAGGGTGAATGACCAGTACCGCATTGAATTCAAGGAGCACACCAGGGACGGGGAAACCGTTGCCACGATATGCAACATAACAGATTTGTCAAACCATTATAAATAAAAATTGATTATGATAACAATTCAAGGAGTTAATCCCAACATGATTGCCAACAATCTTGAACCTGCATATCCCACACATCCGGGTGAAATATTGAAAGAGGAAATCGAATACAGGGGAATTTCCCAACGGAAACTTGCAGAACAAATGGGCATCGGGTATTCTGTATTGAATGAAATACTTAACGCACGCCGCCCCGTAACAGAGAAAACCGCTATGATGTTCGAGGCTGCTTTGGGGATTGATGCAGAACCGTTAATGCGACTACAAATGAGGTACAACATGCGTGTCGCAAAAAAGGACAAGTCATTTATGCAGCGTTTGGAGAATATCCGCAAGGTTGCAGCGATACTTTGAACGCCGGAATAAATTTTGTAAAAAAACAAGTGTAAACACTATATCTTCCTCATACACGGCCCATATTTGCTCCGCTCTTGCTCCGCTTCTCCTCCGCTCCTATAGAAGCGGAGCATGAGCGGAGGTGGAGCGGAGCAAAAGCAGGGAAAATACGGGGCGGGACATACGGTGCCACTCCCAATTAACAGCACTTCCGGAAAGAAAGCATAGATTATTTCCCGGAAAACCCCTATCTTTGCAAAGGATTATGGCATATTATCAGAAACACAACGATATGGAAAAAAAATTCAAACGTACCACCATCACTTCGGCGTTGCCCTACGCCAACGGACCGGTACACATAGGACACCTGGCAGGCGTCTACGTGCCTGCCGACATCTATGCACGCTACCTCAGGCTGAAAAAGGAGGAAGTCATCTTCATCGGCGGAAGCGACGAACACGGAGTGCCCATCACCATCCGAGCCAAGAAGGAGGGCTGCACTCCGCAAGACATTGTAGACCGCTACCACGAACTTATCAAAAAGTCGTTCGAAGAATTCGGCATCTCGTTCGACGTATACGGGCGCACCACTTCGAAAGTGCATAGCGAGACGGCTTCGGACTTCTTCCGCAAGCTGTATGACAAAGGCGAATTCATCGAAAAGACCTCCATGCAGTATTACGACGAGGAGGCAAAGACCTTCCTGGCCGACCGCTACATCACGGGCGAATGCCCCCGTTGCCACGCGCAGGGAGCCTATGGCGACCAATGCGAAAAGTGCGGCTCTACGCTGAGCCCGACGGAGCTAATTAACCCCAAGAGCGCCATCAGCGGCAGCCAACCGGTGATGAAAGAAACAACTCACTGGTACCTGCCTTTGGACAAACACGAGGTCTGGTTGCGCCAATGGATACTGGAAAGCCATAAGGAGTGGCGTCCCAATGTGTACGGCCAGTGCAAGAGCTGGCTGGACATGGGCCTGCAACCCCGCGCCGTGAGCCGCGACCTGGACTGGGGTATCCCCGTGCCGGTAGAAGGCGCCGAGGGTAAGGTGCTCTACGTGTGGTTCGACGCCCCCATCGGCTACATCAGCAATACGAAAGAGTTGCTGCCCGACAATTGGGAGAAGTGGTGGAAAGACCCCGAGACACGCCTTGTGCACTTCATCGGCAAAGACAACATCGTGTTCCACTGCATCGTGTTCCCCGCCATGCTGAAGGCCGAAGGCAGCTACATCCTGCCGGACAACGTGCCGGCCAACGAGTTCCTCAACCTGGAGGGCGACAAGATTTCGACCTCGCGCAACTGGGCGGTGTGGCTGCATGAGTATCTGCAAGACTTCCCCGGCAAGCAAGACGTACTGCGCTACGTGCTCACCGCCAATGCGCCGGAAACGAAAGACAACGACTTTACGTGGAAGGACTTCCAGGCAAGGAATAACAACGAGCTGGTGGCCGTCTACGGCAACTTCGTGAACCGCGCCTTGCAACTTACCAAGAAGTACTTCGATGGCAAAGTTCCGGCCTGCGGCGAGCTGACGGACTACGACCGCGAAACGCTGAAAGACTTTGCCGACGTGAAAGCAGAGGTGGAGAAGCTGTTGGACGTATTCAAGTTCCGCGACGCACAGAAGGAAGCCATGAACCTGGCACGCATCGGCAACAAGTATCTGGCCGACACCGAGCCTTGGAAACTGGCGAAGACGGACATGGGGCGCGTGGCCACTATACTGAACATCGCTTTGCAACTGGTAGCCAACCTGGCCATTGCCTTTGAACCGTTCCTGCCCTTCAGCAGCAAGAAGCTGCGCGAGATGCTGAACGTGGAGCACTTGGAATGGGACAACCTGGGACGCACCGACCTGTTGCCCGAAGGCCACCAACTGGGCGAGCCTGTCCTGTTGTTCGAGAAGATAGACGACGAGACCATCCAGGCACAGGTGGACAAGTTGCTTGCCACGAAGAAGGCCAACGAGGCTGCCAACTACAAGGCCAACCCTGTGAAACCTACCGTCAGCATCGAGGACTTCGACAAACTGGACATCCGCGTAGGCACCGTGCTGGAGTGTGCACCCGTCCCCAAAATGAAGAAACTGCTGCAATTCAAGATAGCCGACGGACTGGAAGACCGCACCATCGTGAGCGGCATAGCCCAGCACTATAAGCCGGAGGAACTGGTGGGCAAGCAAGTGCTGTTCATCGCCAACCTGGCTCCCCGCCAGTTCAAGAACGGGCTGGTGAGCGAAGGCATGATTCTTTCCGCCGAAAACTGGGACGGCTCGCTGGCCGTAACCTCTGTGCTGAGAGAAGTAAAGCCGGGCAGCGAAGTGAAGTAATACTTTTAAAATGAGGGATGAGGGATGAAGAATGAAGAATCTTCGGGGAACGAAGGGCGAAGAACGAAGAATGAAGAAGAAGAGCATTCTTCATTTCGTCCCGCAGGGACTATCCTTCATTCTTCATTTTCAGAAGAGCCTTCATTGAAAGAAAAAACCGCAAAGGGATTGTTTTGGGGAGGTTTCAGCAATGGCTTGCAACAATTGCTGAACCTCCTTTTCGGCATATTCTTGGCCCGCCTGCTCACCCGTTCGGACTACGGCATGGTGGGCATGCTGGCCATATTCACCCAGATAGCTTCAACGCTACAGGAAGGAGGATTCATCTCGGCCCTGACCAACCGCAAGCAGGCCTGCCACCGGGACTATAATGCCGTATTCTGGTTCAGTACCTCGTGCAGTGTAGTGCTCTACGCCTTATTGTGGCTGGCCGCCCCGCTGATAGCCGACTTTTTCCGCACGCCCGAGCTGGTGCCGCTGGCACGCTTCACCTTCTTGGGCTTCGTCATAGCCAGCTTGAGCATTGCCCCACGCGCCATCCTGTTCAAGAACCTGAAGGTGAAGGAAAACACCATTATCTCGCTTTCGTGCCTGACGGGGTCGGGCATCGTGGGCATAGCACTGGCGGCCAACGGATTTGCCTACTGGGGACTGGCTGCCCAGTCGCTGGTGTATGTCAGCATTGTCACGGTGCTCAATTTCTACTTTGCCCGCTGGCGGCCTACGTGGTCCTTCAGCCTTGCCCCCATCCGCGAAATGGTAGGCTTCAGCAGCCGGATGCTGATAACAAACATCTTCAACATCATCAACAACAACCTGTTTTCCACCTTGCTGGGACGTTTTTACTCACCCCGCGAGGTGGGCGACTTCTCTCAGGCCAATAAGTGGAACTACATGGGTCACACTACGGTGACCGGCATGATTAACGGGGTGGCCCAGCCTGTACTGGCCAGCGTGGCCGACGACCGGGACAGGCAATTGGGCATTTTCCGCAAGCTGCTGCGCTTCACGGCATTCGTGTCGTTTCCGGCCATGCTGGGGCTGAGCCTGGTGGCTCATGAGTTAATCGTCATTGCCATTACCGACAAGTGGTTGGCCAGTGCCGACATCCTGCAACTGCTATGCGTGTGGGGGGCATTTGTCCCTATCAACAACCTGTTCTCCAACCTGCTGGTCAGCCGGGGACACTCGACGGTCTACATGTGGAACACCATCTGCCTGAGCGTGCTGCAACTGGCGGCAGCCTGCGCCATGTACCCGCTGGGCATGACGTGGATGTTGCGGGTGTTTGTAGCCATCAACATTGCGTGGCTGTTTGTATGGTTCACCTTTGCACGGCGGGAGATAGCCCTGACTTTGGGCAATCTGTTGAAAGACATCGGTCCCTACCTGCTGCTGTCTGCCGCACTGGTGCTCCTCGCACGCCACCTTACACAAGGCATTGAGGACTGCTACCTCAGCCTCATTGCAAAGATTATTATCGTGGCAGGTCTGTATGCGCTGATACTTTGGCGCTTGCAGTCTGTCATTTTCCGGGAAAGCATCCGTTTTATCTTCAAGAAGAAACTATGAGTGCTACATCTTACATCGCCACATGGTTCTATAAAGAGTCTGCACAGGATGCCAGCTATTATCCCCAGACCGGACAACGGGGGGATTCTGAGCTGACGCACTCCATCTACATGCAGATTCAGGTGCCTTTCTTTACCACTTTCCGGCATTACAATCCGGAGAGCCGGTTGCTATTCTTTACCAACGCACAACGGCTGCCAGCCTACCTGGAAGCACTGTTCACCCGCCTGCAAGTGGAGGTAATACGCCTGCCCTACCTGTGTATGCCGCCCGAGGGATGGTACAAAGCCTGGCGCAACCAGTTTTACCTGTACGACATGCTGCGCTACATGGAGGGACACATGGCGGACAGTGACACGCTGCTGGTGTGCGACGCCGACTGCCTGTGCCGGCACCCGCTTGCCCCGTTGTTCCGGGAAGTAGAAGCCGGAGGCTGTGCCCTCTACGAACAGGCCACCGACCCATCAGAGCCACTTAACGGCATAAACCTGAAGCAGATGGAAGAACTCTTTGCCGACTGCTACGGCCAAATGCCATCGGCTTCTCTCAGCTATTATGGCGGAGAATTCATTGCCCTGCGCGGCGATGCGGTGGCCAAGGTAAACAAGGCATACCAGCCTCTATGGCAATACAACCTGCAACGCTTTCGGGAAGGACTGCCCAAGCTGAACGAGGAAGCCCTGTTCTTCAGCGTGCTGGCAGAACACCTGCACCTGCGCAACAACATAGCCAACCGCTATGTGAAGCGCATGTGGACCACCCCACGCTTCAACAACGTGCACCCGGGCGACGAGCAACTGGCCGTGTGGCACCTGCCCTACGAAAAGAAGCGCGGACTGTACCGCCTATACCGGCGGCTCACGCACAAGCCAGACATAGACGACGAAGCAGACTTCTGGCAGAAAGCATCGCGATACACGGGCATTCCGCACGTGACCTTGAGCAAACGATTGTATGACCGCATCATCACCCTATACCAAAAAGCAGCCGCACGATAGAGCCATGAATACCCCGAAGATTTCCATCGTACTTTGCACCTACAACGGAGAGGCTTACCTGCGCGAGCAAATCGATTCGTTGCTTGCCCAGACCTACCCTTTCTACGAACTTATTGTGCAGGACGACTGCTCTACGGACAGCACCGGACACATTGTGCGCACCTACCAGCAGCAATGGCCGGACAGGAATATCCGCTTCTACGTCAACCCGCAGCGACTGGGCTTCAACCGCAACTTCCTCACCGCCTTGCAACGTGCCGGAGGAGACTGCATTGCCTGCTGTGACCAGGACGACATCTGGCTACCGGACAAACTACAGATACTGGTGCAAGAGATGGGCAGCAGTCCGCTGATATTCCACAACTCCCTGGTGATGGATAACTCAGCCAATGCCCGTCCGCTCTACAGGCAACCACTGCCACCGGAGTTTCCACCCCTATGCGCAGCACTCTATCCACGTGCCTACGGGCACCAGATACTGTTCCGGCAAGAGGTGCGGGAGCGGCTGAAACCCTTCCAAGGTTACAACGTGTCTTACGACTACCTGCTGTTCACCCTGGCCGGAAGCATGGGTACAGTGCGCTACCTGCACACCCCGTTGGTGCGCTGGCGGCGACACGAAGGAGCGGCCACCTATCGGGGCAATGCGAAGGGGACGGGCAAATGGAGCGGCTATGCCCAAGCCATACGTGCACTGTGGCAAGCGGGCAACAGGAGGCGCACGGCTTTGTACTTCTCCCTACTGGGCCAGGTGCCCTTTCAAGACCCTCTTGCCATGCGGGCCGTGCGCCTCATGGCCCGGGGCAGCTTGGCGGGCATCATTTCGGCCTGCCTGCTTTGCCTGAGGCACCGGAGGGAGGCAGTGCCCGGTGCAGGAGGTGCCGTAAGATGCCTGCGCGCATTCTTCCTGCCCCTCACCTTCATCCGCGACCACGGCCGGTACATCATTCAACAACCCCAATGCCCATGAAGCAGATACCCATATTCTTCACCTTCGACCGCAACTATGCGGTGCCCGCTGCCGTAGCCTTCTACTCCCTGTTGCGCCACGCCGCCCCGCTATACCAATATAAACTATATGTATTGCACACCTCCCTGCCCGAAGACATCCGGACGAGGCTCACCCGCCTGGTACAGCGCTTCCCCAATGCCGAGCTGCAGTTTATCGACGTGTCGCGTTTCGACACCCAAACCGGGATAGGGCAAGGGAAGTCGCACTTCTCCAAAGAGATATACTACAAGCTGGTGGCCGCCGGGCTGTTTCCACAGTACGACCGCATCCTTTGCTCGGATGTCGACGTGGTGTTTACGGGCGACATTGCTCCCTCCTACTTCCTCTTCCCCGACGACGACTTCTACTATGCCGGCGTGGGGCAGGTGCTGGAGAGCGGGCGCATGAAGGCCTACGACGGAAAGCTGTTCTCCCCCCAAGAGTGGCAAGCACTGGAGCAGGAGATTATGGCCGGCTACCTGCTGTTCAACCTGGCCGCCATGCGGCGCGACGGAATGCAGGAGAAGCTGACAGACTTCTACTGCCGCAACTACCACCGCTTCCCCTTGCCCGAGCAAGACTGCCTCATGCTGTGCTGCTGGCCCCACGTGCGCCACCTGCCCATGGAATACGTGGTGTGCAACACCTACTACACGGCCCTCGCCCGTGGCGACGTGCACTTTGCCCCGGCAAGCCACTGGCTGCCCGAGAGCGTAACCGAGAGGCACCAGATGTTCGTCAAAGCCCTGTCAAAGCCTGTACAGGTGCACTACGTGGGTCCACTGAAACCGTGGAACAGCCTGCGCGTGCCGAAGCGCAACCTGTGGTTTGCCTGCCTGCGCGAAGCAGGCCTCACCGCTTGGTGGCTGCGCATGCTGCCTGCCTACATCCGCCGGCGACTGGGGCGGTACAGCCTCCGCCGGTTTCTTGCCAAAACCTATTGCAAACTAACCCATCGCCCTTATGCAGACAACCGATAACCCATTCGCCCCCATCCTGCTCTTTACCTACAACCGCCCGACGCACACACGCCGGCTGGTAGAGAGCCTGCTGCGCAACGCCGAAGCAAAAGATAGCCACCTGATAGTGTACAGCGACGCCCCGCGCGACGATGCCGCCCGGCAGGCCGTGGACGACGTGCGCCACTACCTGCACACCCTCGGTGAGGGCTTCGGGCAGGTAGACATCGTGGAACGCACGGAGAACTGGGGCCTGGCGAAAAGCATCATCAGCGGCGTGACCGAGCAAGTGGAGCGCTACGGCCGCGTCATCGTGCTGGAAGACGACCTGGTGCTGTCGCCCTACTTCCTGCGCTTCATGAACGATGCTTTGGAGGCCTACAAAGACAACCCGCACGTGGGCCACATACAGGCGTGCGACTTCACCGACGACCCTGCCCTGCCGCCCACCTTCCTCATAGGGTGGACGGGCAGCTGGGGCTGGGCCACGTGGCGCCGCGCCTGGCAACTGTTCAACCCCGACGGACGCGCACTGCTCGACGAGCTGCAACGGCGGGGGCTGACGCACCGCTTCGACTTCGACGGTGCTTACCCCTACACCCGCATGCTGCGCCGGCAGGTGGAGGGGCGAAACAACTCCTGGGCCATCCGCTGGAACGCCAGCCTCTTCCTGGCCGGTGTGCTATCGCTCAACGTGGGCCGCTCGCTGGTGCAGAACGGCGGCTTCGACGGCAGCGGCACCCACTGCGGCGGCGGAGGCCTCTACCGCTCCACGCTGTGGATGGAGCCGCTGCCCGTGACTCCCATCACCCCTACAGTGGAAGACGAAGCCGCCCGCCGCTGCATCGCC
>CALUIF010000178.1 GCA_944320635.1 uncultured Bacteroides sp.
AGAATAAACAACAGATAATAAGACATTTGCGTATGAAGATACTCGTAACCGGCGGCGCCGGATTCATCGGCTTCAGCCTGACCATGCAACTGCTGGAGCAGGGACATGAGGTGCTCGGGCTGGACAACCTCAATTCTTACTACGACACGCGGCTGAAGTATGCCCGCCTGGCCGAGTTGGGCATCGCGCAGGAGCGCATCGGGGACAGCCGGCGCCTGGCCAGCGACCGGCACTTGGGTTACCACTTCATCAAGCTGGACCTGGCCGACCGCATCGGCATGGAGGCACTGTTCCGGGCAGAGGGCTTCGACGCGGTAGTGAACCTCGGCGGACAGGCCGGCGTGCGCTACTCCATCGACAACCCCTACGCCTACGCCGAATCCAACCTGCTGGGCTTCCTCAACGTGCTGGAGTGCTGCCGCCACTACCCGGTGAAGCACCTGGTGTATGCCAGCTCCAGCAGCGTGTACGGCATGATGGACCACGTGCCCTACGCCGAGGCCGACTGCACGGACACCCCCGTGAGCCTCTACGCCGCCACCAAGAAGTCGAACGAACTGATGGCCCATGCCTACGCCCAGCTCTACGGCATCCCCGCCACGGGCGTGAGGTTCTTCACCGTGTACGGTCCGTGGGGCAGGCCGGACATGGCTCCTTTCAAGTTCCTCAAGGCCGTGCTCGAAGGGCAGCCCATCCGGGTGTTCAACCACGGCGACCTGCAACGCGACTTCACCTACATAGACGACATCGTGAGGGGCACCCTGCTCATCCTCGCCCGTCCGCCACAGGGCGGAGTGCCCCACACCATATATAATATAGGGCACGGCGAGCCCGTCCGGCTCATGGACTTCATCCACGCCATCGAACGGGTGGCCGGGCGCAAAGCCACCTTGCGGATGGAGGGCATGCAGCCGGGCGACGTGTACTGCACCTATGCCGACACCTCCCGACTGCAAAGGGACTTCGGCTACCGCCCCTCGGTCTCCATCGGCGAAGGGCTGCAACGATTCTACGACTGGTACACCGCCTTCTACGGCCTGCCCCCAACCTGCTGACACCCCCATGCGACGCTACCTGCTGATACTCCTCCTGCTGGCCACGGGCTGCCTCTGCGCCCAAACCACCGGCGACTCGCTGATGCGTGCCTACCTGCAAAGGGAAAACATCCCCGTGACCCGCAACAACCGCGTCAGGCTGCTCATGAGCGGTGAAGAGAAGTTTGCCGACCTCTTCGCCGCCATCGCCCGTGCCCGCCACCACGTGCACCTGGAGTATTTCAACTTCCGCAACGACAGCATAGCCTCCGCCCTGTTCCGCCTGCTGGCGCAGAAGGCCAGGGAGGGAGTGAAGGTACGCGCCCTGTTCGACGCCTTCGGCAACAGCTCCAACAACCGCCCCCTGCGCCGCCGCCACTTGGACAGCATCCGCGCCCAAGGCATTGAAATCGTGAAGTTCGACCCGCTGAAGTTCCCCTACTTCAACCACATAGCCCACCGCGACCACCGCAAGATTGTCGTCGTGGACGGGCTCGTGGGCTACACGGGCGGCATGAACATTGCCGACTACTACATCCACGGCCTGCCCAAGATAGGTGCCTGGCGCGACATGCATGTGCGTCTGGAGGGCGACGCCGTGCGCTACCTGCAAGGCATCTTCCTCACCATGTGGAACAAGGAGACCGGCCAGCACATCGGCGGCCCCCAGTACTTCCCCGACACTCCCGCAGTGCCCGACAGCGTGGCCCGCCCCGTGGCCATCGTCGACCGCGTGCCCCACCGCTCGCCCCGCGCCATGCGGCAGGCCTACATAGCCGCCATCGGCTCCGCCCGGCGTAGCGTGCAGATAGTCAACCCCTACTTCGTACCCACCCGCTCCGTGCGCCGCGCCCTGAAGCGCGCCTTGCGGCGGGGCACACAGGTGGAAATCATGATACCCTCCGTGAGCGACGTGCCCTTCACCCCCGAGGCCGCCCTCTACTGCGTGCACCGCCTCATGAAGCGCGGCGCAAAGGTCTACCTGTACAACGGCGGCTTCCACCACAGCAAGGTGATGATGGTGGACAGCGCTTTCTGCACCGTAGGCTCCACCAACCTCGACGCCCGCAGCCTGCGCCACGACTACGAGACGAACGCCTTCATCCTGCACCCCGCCACCACGGCAGAGCTGACGGAGATGTTCGCCCGCGACCGCCAGACCAGCACCCTGCTCACCCCCGAAGTGTGGCGCCGCCGCACGCCGTGGAAGAAGTTCGTGGGCTGGTTTGCCCACCTGCTGGGGCCCGTGCTCTGAAAATACCCGTCCATCCCCTTGCAGATGCCGGGGAAACTCACTACCTTCGCCGCACCAACCGGTAATCAATCAGAATAAATCACCGAACGAACAATGATTCCGCCCGCCCTTGGAGTGGACGAACGTGGATGAACTGAAATAAAAAACACTTACGACAATGAAACAATACCTTGACCTGCTGCACCGCATCCTCGACGAAGGCGTGGAGAAGCACGACCGCACGGGCACGGGGACGCTGAGCGTCTTCGGCCACCAGATGCGCTTCAACCTGGCCGATGGCTTCCCGCTGCTCACCACAAAGAAGCTGCACTTGAAGTCCATCATACACGAGCTGCTGTGGTTCCTCAGCGGCGATACCAACGTGCACTACCTGCAAGAGCACGGCGTGCGCATCTGGAACGAATGGGCCGACGCCGACGGCAACTTGGGGCACATCTACGGCTACCAATGGCGATCGTGGCCCGACTACCGGGGCGGGCACATCGACCAGATAAGCCGCGCGGTGGACGACATCCGCCACAACCCTGACTCGCGCCGCATCATCGTCAACGCTTGGAACGTGGGCGACCTAGACCAGATGAACCTGCCGCCCTGCCACATGTTCTTCCAGTTCTACGTGGCCAACGGTCGCCTCAGCCTGCAAATGTACCAGCGCAGCGCGGACACCTTCTTGGGTGTACCTTTCAACATCGCCAGCTACGCCCTGCTCTTGCAGATGATGGCACAAGTCACAGGCCTCGAGCCGGGCGAATTCATCCACACCCTGGGCGACGCGCACATCTACCTGAACCACCTCGACCAGGTGCGCCTGCAACTCACCCGCACCCCTCGCCCCCTGCCACGGATGCGCCTCAACCCCGACGTGAAGAATATATTCGACTTCAAATACGAAGATTTCCAGCTGGAAGGATACGACCCTTGGCCGCACATTGCGGGGAAAGTGGCGGTGTAACCCCAACCCAATATGACTGAATGACATGATAATCCTTATCGCCGCCATCGACCGCCGCCGCGCCATCGGCTTCGAGAACAACCTGCTCTATTGGCTGCCCAACGACCTGAAACGTTTCAAAGCCCTCACCACGGGCCACACGGTACTGATGGGCCGCCGCACCTTCGAGTCGCTGCCCAAAGGGGCGTTGCCCAACCGTAGGAACATCGTGCTCTCCTCATCGCCCGGCCTCGAGCTGCCCGGCGCGGAAGTGTACCGCTCGCTGGAGGAAGCCCTGGCTTCGTGCCGCACGGACGAACAAGTGTACGTCATGGGCGGAGCTAGCCTCTACCGCCAGACCTTGCCTTTGGCCGACCAACTCTGCCTGACGGAGATTGACGCCGAAGCCAAGGACGCCGACGCTTTCTTTCCGGAAATAGACAAGACGGTGTGGCACGAAAAAAGCAGGGAGTCTCATCCTGCTGATGAGAAGCATCCCTGCCCTTATGCGTTTGTAGACTACGTGCAAAGGTAACTCCGCCTTGCCACCCTTACTCTTGCACGGCATCGCTTTCCGTCTCCTCGCCGGGAATGGGCATCTGCCGCTTGATGGCCTCGTGGAAGGAGATGAGCGTCTCCGTCCGTGCCAGGCCGAGGGGCTGTAATTTATCGTGTATAATACTGAGAAGGTGATGGTTGTTCTTGGCGTAAAGCTTGATGAACATGTCATACTTGCCCGTAGTGAAGTGGCACTCCACCACCTCGGGAATGGCCTCAAGCGCACGGAGCACGTCATCGAACGACTCCGGGTTCTTCAAGTAAATGCCAATGTAGGCACACGTCTCATACCCTATTTTCTCGGGGTCGATAATAAACTCCGAACCTTTCAGTACACCGAGATTCGTCAATTTCTGAATGCGCTGGTGTATGGCAGCCCCCGACACATTGCACGCCCTTGCCACCTCCAGGAAAGGAATGCGCGCATCGCTGGCAATCAGTTTCAGTATCTGTTCGTCTAAACTATCCAATTGATGATGTCCCATATTTTCTACCTATTTCTTGGTTTAAAGTAATAAATACTGCTATATTCCTGTATTTTCATGCAAAGTTATCACTTTTCGGCAATAAACACTACCAAATTCCAACAATAAATCGCTTAAAGCAATAATTCTATGGCAAATGTAAAAAAAAGGTTATCTTTGCAACTCAATAATTTACAAAACACGATGAAAATGAAAACGATTGTCTCCTCACTCATTTGCTTCCTCATGTTGATGCCGTTACGGGCACAAGAGTTCAATGAATACTTCATGGACAAGACCTTACGCGTGGACTACCTGTTCGTCGGGAACGCCTCGCAACAGTCGGTATGCGTAGACGAACTGTCATCGCTTCCTACATGGGCAGGACGCAAGCACCATCTGGACGAACTCCCCCTGCAAGGCAACGGACAAATCGTGATGCGCGATGCCGCCAGCGGAACCATCATCTACAAGACCTCGTTTTCATCTCTGTTCCAAGAATGGCTCTCCACAGACGAAGCCAAGACAACCACCAAAGGTTTTGAAAACACCTTCCTGTTGCCCTATCCCAAACGGTCTGTAGAAGTGGAAATCACCCTACTCGACTCCCGCCGTAACATCCAGGCAAAGCTGACCCATCACGTAGACCCGACTGACATACTGATTCATGCCAAGGGCATCAGCCACATTACTCCCCACAAATACCTGCAGAAGAACGGTGACCCTGCCCGCTGCATCGATGTGGCTATTCTGGCTGAGGGCTATACTGCCGACGAAATGGATACATTTTATCGCGATGCCGCCACAGCTTGCGAAAGTCTGTTTGCACACGAACCGTTTGGCAGCATGAAGAAGCGGTTCAACATTGTGGCAGTGGCGAGTCCATCCGACGATAGCGGCGTAAGCGTACCCCGACTGGGCGAGTGGAAACACACAGCTTTCAGTTCGCACTTCAGCACATTCTATTCAGACCGCTACCTCACCACATCACGCCTCAAGTCGGTACACGATGCTTTGGCAGGCATACCCTATGAGCACATCATCATCCTGGCCAACACCGAAGAATATGGTGGAGGAGGCATCTACAACTCCTACACATTGACCACTGCCCACCATCCCAGCTTCCGCCCGGTAGTTGTCCATGAATTCGGACACAGCTTTGCGGGGCTTGCCGATGAATACTTCTACGACGACGATGTCATGACCGATACCTACCCGTTGGATATCGAACCTTGGGAACAAAATGTCACTACACAAGTTGATTTTGTCTCAAAGTGGCAAGACATGCTGCCCCAAACGCCTGCCGTACCCATCCCCACTCCGGCAACAGACTGCGGGCAATATCCGGTAGGCGTGTACGAAGGTGCTGCCTACTCGGCCAAAGGCATTTATCGCGGCTCATACGATTGCCGCATGCGCACCAATGAATATCCGGAATTCTGCCCCGTATGCCAGCGGGCTATCCACAGACTTATAGATTTCTACACTAAATAACAAATAACCTCTAAAGTAAATGATTAGACTACAACGAATTACTACAGCAGACGAAAATTTGTACGCATACATGGAGCATTTGATGGCTATCTCCTTTCCATCCGAGGAATACCGTCCACTCACCCAGTTGCGAGAATATACAGATAATAAGAAACATTTCTATAACAACATCATATTCGATAATGACGTTGCCGTAGGCTTTATCACCTATTGGGACTTCGACACTTTTTATTATGCTGAGCACTTTGCTATCGACCCAGCACGCCGCAACGGTGGCTATGGTAAAAAGACATTGGAATACTTGTGCCAATTACTACAACGCCCCATCGTTTTAGAGGTTGAAATGCCCGAAGAAGAAATGGCAAAACGCCGCATAGGCTTCTATAAACGCCAAGGTTTCGCACTGTGGCAACATCCTTATCTACAACCGCCATACAAGCCAGGAGATTCCTATCTTCCCATGCTGCTAATGGCTCATGGTAACTTAAATTGCGAAAAAGACTTTGAGCTTATAAAGCAACGCATATACAGCGAAGTCTACAATGCCGTGGTGAATAAAGACTGATATTCCCACCAAGAATAAAATATGCTGCGCCTATGCCATCTTCTTTGGGGGAGATGACATAGGCGCAATACATTGCTTCCCACTCCTACAAACACAAAAGAGGGAGTATATGTATCATCATGGAGTTTTCACACCATTCTGTTGACGAAGTAACTTGATTCCTATTATCAAGTTAATTAAATCCCATTATCAAGTTAATTAATCCCCGTTATCAAGTTACTTGATTCATATTACCAAGTTATTTGATTCTTTATTTACTACGCTTCGACACTACAAAGTTACGGAAAAGGCGATAGAACCAGACATGAATAAAAAAAAGAGTGTACCAATCTTGGCACACTCTTTTTTTTATTCAGTTACCAATTAACTATTTACCGACGCTCAACAGCAGAATAGTTAATCTTCAATGCATAAGCTTTACGAAGAGCCTCTTTGATATCGGTCACAATACCCATCTTGGTATCTCGGTCGACCTTCAAAGAAACCTGCATCAACGGCTGGTCTTCTTCCTTCATACTGGCACGTTCACCAATAATGTAGTCTTGAATCTCAGCTACTTCAGCGAAGCTGTCATTGAGTTGTATACGACTCTCATCACCCAGTTTCTTGCGAAACTCAGCAGTAGGACGACCTACGTAGATGAAAGTAACCAATGACTTCTTTTCAAGCTTTTCCAATTCTGTAGCCTCCGGAGCCCTAAACTCAACCTTCAATGTAACTTCACGCATAGTTGTTACAATCATGAAGAAGAACAACAACGTAAAGATAAGGTCAGGCAGAGAAGAAGTGTTCAGCGCCGGCATTCCACGCTTACCTGTTTTATTAAATTTTCCCATTACTTCTTTTCTCCATATTTTTTAGGTTCGGCCTCAGAAATTCTCTGAGGATAAATTTCACGAATAGCGCTTTGCTGTTCCTCGCTCAGCTCGGCATAGTTTTTCTGCCACTTTTCCTGAGCCAACTCATCACGCAGTTCGTTGTAAGCAGCTACCAATTCATTCTGTACAGCAATATACTCTTTGTAAGAAGAGCCACGGTCGCAACGCAAAGAAATAACGTGATTCTTGGTTACCTGCATCGTTCCAAAGTAAGGCACATTCATAGTAACCTTCTCGGGCATCTTCTCATTGTTGGCAGGGTTGGCAATAAATTCCTTCGCCTTGTCACGAATCTGCTCTACAGTAACATATTCACCGCCGCACATCAACTGGTCGTTCAAGTTCAAGAACACCTGCAAAACGTTACGTTCTTTCATCTTCGTATCATCGTTTTGCTCTTGTTGATCCTGCTGGGGAGGTGGTGGCAATTGTCTTGCCAAGCCACGGTCGGTATCCATAGAAGTTGTAAGCAAGAAGAACAACAACAAGATGAAAGCCATATCCGCCGTAGAACTAGAGTTGACCTCGGGAACAGTTCTTTTCTTTCTAGCCATATTAAATTCCTCTATTTTATCTTCTTCATGATACCAAATCCTAACATTAACAGGATCATAGCACCTACTTCAATATAGATAGTATACAAGAACATATCAGTTAATTTCAACCAGAAAGGAACATTTTCAGTTCCTTCGTATCCCGGAATAACCAATGTTTCTGCACTACCTGCAGCCCAAGTAATGACAAGAACCAATACAAGAGCTATGATACCTACCAAAGATTTAAGAGCTGTTTTAGGAGAGTCAGCGAACATTGAACCGAACTGATAAACAACGCCGATAACAATGGCAACAACTCCCAATACAAACAAAATATAATTCCAATACAGGATAGCGTCCGTGTAAAGCGGCTGTGACAGCGACGGGTCACTTACCACACGCTGGTCCATTGAGGCTTCTCCACCGAAGAAGAACAAGCCCAGGATGACCAGTGTAATGAGAAGCATTACAGTCAATGCTAATCCTGAAACCCTTTGTATTTTAAATTTTTTCATCTTGAAATAAGATTATTATTTTTTGTACTTCAGTTCATACTTAACAACCATATCCAGCAATGTTACAGAAGAATCTTCCATATCGCTGGTCAAAGCTTCAATCTTAGACAAGATGTAGTTATAGAACACCTGCAGAATCAAGGCTGCAATCAAACCGAAGATAGTCGTAATCAAGGCCACTTTCATACCACCTGCAACAACCGTC
This sequence comes from uncultured Bacteroides sp., assembly GCA_944320635.1. GTDB lineage: Bacteria > Bacteroidota > Bacteroidia > Bacteroidales > Bacteroidaceae > Bacteroides. The sequence goes on from CALUIF010000178.1 coordinate 8,436, forward strand.
GGAGAGATATCACCTACCTGCTGGATCTTATCGAATGCCTGCACCATACCGATTACAGTACCCAAGAATCCCAAAGACGGAGACATGGCGATGAACAGTGTAATCCAAGAGCAACCTTTTTCCAGATAACCGGCTTGTACACCACCATAGGATACTACAGACTTTTCAACAACATCTACACCTTGATCAAGTCTCATCAGACCTTGGTAGTAGATAGAAGCGATAGGACCTCTTGTGTTGCGAGCGATGTCCTTGGCTGCTTCAACATCACCTTTTTCCATGGCAGCTTCGATGGAAGCAACGAATTTCTTCGTGTTGATTTCAGCTAAGCTCAAGTAAATGATACGTTCGATGCAGAATGCAAGACCGATAACCAAAGCGATGGAGATAAAGCTCATGAAGAATGCAGAACCTTCGATGTACTTAATCTTCAATTCCTTGTGAATACCACCACCTTCTTCAGCTACTACGGGAGCAGCAGCGTCAGCCTGTTCTACGGCTGCGGGAGCCGCTTGTTCTGTTTGATCAGCTGCAGCGGCATCTTGAGCCTGAGCGAGTTGAGTTGAGCCAAATGTTAAAGCTCCCATCACAGCAACAATTGCAAATAACTTTTTCATTGTGTGTCTAATTTTTAAGATTAATTAATTAAATTGTTTGTTATACTCATTTATTGTTTTTCTTTACTTTCCTTTACTACTTTGCGGAGAGAGGGGGATTCGAACCCCCGATACCCTTTAGGGGTATACACGCTTTCCAGGCGTGCCTCTTCAACCACTCGAGCATCTCTCCCCTCACTTCCTTTTTGTAATTCGGGCGCAAGTTACAAATAAATTTGTGACACCCGAATGTTTTCAGCTACAAATGTATTCTTTTTTTCGTTTACCCGTCACATTCTTCTCGCTTAATCTCGAAGAAAATCCCAAAATTAATAAACTTTAAAACCTATTCCGGCCTTATTCGAGTCTTCCAAACAATTTTAGGGCATTTTCCGCCGTAATTTGGGCCACCTTTTCGGACGATTGTCCATAAATGTCTGCAACCTTCTGCAAAGTGTAGAGCAAATAAGAACTTTCATTCCGTGTTCCTCTTTTCGGTACCGGAGCCAAGTACGGAGAATCGGTTTCCAGCACCAACCTCTCCAGCGGAACGTGGCATAACACCTGAGGTAACGCCGACTTTTTAAATGTGACCACCCCGTTTATACCTATCAAGAAACCGGAAAACTCCAATATCCGCTCTGCATCTTCCGCTGTCCCGGTAAAACTATGCAAAATTCCCCTAAGCGCAGTACCTTTATACCGCTGCAATACCTTATATATATGGTCAAACGCTTCCCGGCAATGTATTACTACCGGCAAATCCAACTCCAGTGCCCATCTAAGCTGTATATCAAAGGCCTCCAGCTGCTCTTTTATAAAAGTCTTGTCCCAATACAAGTCCAACCCTATTTCCCCAATAGCCACAAAGGGATGTCCGTCTTTCAAATATTCCGACATAACCCTAAGTTCGTCCCGATAACCGGCATCTACCGAAGTAGGATGCAAGCCCAGCATAGGGAAACAATATCCTGCATAGGCCGTACAGACATCCAACATGGACTTAACAGTACCGTTATCTATATTGGGCATAAAGATGTGCGAAACACCCGCCTGCCGTGCTCTTTCCATCACCACGGGCAAATCGTCGGCAAACTCCTCCAAGAAAAGGTGTGAATGCGAATCTACCAAATTCATTTTTCCTCCTCTACTTTATTCTTTTCGCTAGTGCGGTAATAATACACTAACCCATACTCACGACACCGTTCCAGACGCTTCGACGCTGAAGGCTCATCCGCAAATTTTTGCTCCACTTGGTTCCATATATCCAAGATAAGACGGTCGGCCTCGGCACGCATGGCCTTTACAGCCTCCAAGCTACGAGCTGTCAACGCCTGCAGGTTCTTTTGCAACTCATAGCTCTCCAGGAATATGTCATAGTACACTCTCACCTTCGCTATTGCCGGATTATATATAGGTATTCCCCCTTGGGAGATGCGCTTGTTTTCACCATCAATAATTTTCTGCCCCCATTCCGCCAAAGATGCCTCGGAAATCAGGTCGGGAACTGTATTGCCCCGTACCTCCAAACCATAAAACTCTTTATGTGACCGGCGTATTTCCGAACGCACAACCGCAAGGTTCAAAACCTGTATAAAATGAGAAAGGTACAAACGCGCGACCTTTACATTCGCCTGATGCTTACGGCCTGCCTTAGCCTGACGCTCATAGCATTCCTCGTAGTAAGCATGGGCAGCTTCAAACTTCGGCAAGAAATTGCGCGCCTCACTCCACGTTTTCAGTGAGACCGCCATATCGTAAATGCCCGATACATCCCCTTTTACGACCACTGCTTTGAGTGCCCGTATCCGTGCCTGATCCGTATTGGGTAATCTTCTGTAAGGCATTTCAATTGTGTGAAGTTCAAGCCTTCCTGTACATTAGTTCGTTCAACAAATTCTCCAATTCCCGTTTTTTCTCAACCGGTACACTGACCAAGGCAAGGCAGTCCTGAGCACGCCGGATGTACTCTTCTATCTTCTGCCGGCAAAGTTCCTTTACTCCCAATTGGTCATACAGTGCAGTGACGGCAGCAATCTTTTCTTCAGGAGTATAAGACACAGCATCCAGCCACGCTTCCAGCCTGGCCTTACGGGCTTCATCCGCACGTTCAAAAGCTTTTATCAGCAAATACGTCTTTTTATTGCAAAGGATGTCTCCTCCAATGTTCTTACCAAAAACAGCAGGATCGCCATACACATCCAGCCAATCATCCTGCAACTGGAAGGCTACCCCCATGTTCATGCCGAAATCATACAAAGCATCACTGTCTCCGACCGATGCTCCTCCCAGCATGGCACCAATTTTCAAAGCACACGCCAGCAGCACCGAAGTCTTCAAACGTATCATCTCCACATATTCGTCCTCAGTCACATCTTTACGCTGTTCAAACTCCATGTCCAACTGCTGACCTTCGCAAATTTCCAATGCAGTAAGTGAAAATAAATCCAACACCTCTTTTTGACAGAAAGCCGGGCATTGCGCCATATAGCGGTATGCCAAGACCAGCATGGCATCACCCGAAAGGATGGCCGTGTTTTCGTTCCACACTTTGTGTACTGTAGGCTTTCCCCGACGGAGGTCGGCATGGTCCATCACATCGTCGTGCAAAAGTGTATAGTTATGATAAACTTCAATTCCTGTTACAGGTCCCCAAATGTCCTCCACCTGTTCACGATACAAATTGTAAGCCATCAGCATCAACACGGGACGCAACCGTTTGCCACCCATGGACAATACATAAGTCACCGGATTGTACAAGCCTTCGGGATAGCGAGTGAACGTTAATTCCTCGATGTGTCGATTAACCATCTCTGAAAGTCGGGAAGCTGTAAACATCATGTTTTTTCTATTGATTTATCGGTGCAAGAATAAAAAGAGGCTGCCCTCAAGCAACCTCTTTATATCATAATAAATGTTCTTCTTATACAAAATTACTGCAATCTAAACATCACAGGCAATGTGTAACGCACGCGCACGGCCTTACCACGTTGCTTACCCGGTGTCCACTTGGGCATGGACTGAATCACACGCACAGCTTCCTTATCCAAATAAGCATCCACACCACGGATAACCTTGACATCTACGATAGAACCGTCACGGTTAACAACGAACTGGCAGATAACACGACCTTGTACGCCATTTTCCTGTGCGATGGTAGGATACTTGATGTTTTTACTCAAGAACTGCATCAAAGCAGTCATACCGCCGGGGAACGAAGGAGCCTCTTCTACAACCTCGAAGATAGTCTGTTCTTCAGGCTCTTCTTCTTCGATTTCCTGGGGCACGTACTTGATTTCTACCTGCTGACCCAGTTCCTCACTGGAGGCGATATTCACTTCCTGAACTTCCGTATCGTCATCTACGATAGTAAATTCCTCCGTCATCTGAACGGGAGGAGCTTCAACGGGAGGAGGAGTTACTTCTTCGGGTTGCTCCTGTTCAGTAATAGGAATAATTTCCTCTTCAAACACAACGTCGGCCACGCCTTGGCTCATGTCAATTTGGACATCACGTTCCGACCATTCGAACGCTACGAACATGACTGCAAGCGTAATCACATAGCCAATCAAAAGCCACGTCGACCTTTTGCCTTCCAAGTCCGCTTTAGGTGATTTTTTGATTTCCATAATTTATAATTAATTTTTAGTGTTTCCCATTCGGGGCAAATATAGCACTTTTCTTGCTAATGTTCATGCCCTGCTGTTTTTTTTCACGCTAATGTCCCTCCATTTTACCTTTTTTAATCATTCGGAGAACCTCACGCGATTTGTGCTACAAATGTAATGAGTTATTTTAAAAAAACTACGCATTTTCCCACGAAAAAACAGCACATCGCTTAAAAAAGATTTTTTATCCCTCTATTTCATCAAATAGAAAGCTCACGCAATACGTTAATCAGTTCTTTCTTGATCGGCTTGTCGTTCTTGATGGCTTTGGTGAAAGGCACGTAAACAATCTCATCATGATCAATACCTATCATCACATTACGCTGCCCCTCCATGATGGCATCAATGGCAGCGGCCCCTAGACGGCTGGCCAAAATACGGTCGTGAGCTGTGGGGCTACCGCCGCGCTGCAGGTGTCCCAAGATAGTGACACGTACGTCGTAGCCCGGATACTCATTTTTCACACGCTCGGCATAGTGCATGGCACCACCGGTGATAGGGCTTTCTGCTACCAATACGATACTACTGTTCTTTGACTTGCGGAAGCCATTTTTGATGAGTTCTTCCAACTGGTCTACTTCCGTACTGATTTCGGGAATAATGGCAGCCTCAGCCCCTGCGGCAATAGCGCCATTCAAGGCCAAGAAACCGGCATCACGCCCCATGACCTCTACAAAGAACAACCGTTCGTGCGAAGTGGCCGTATCGCGGATCTTGTCCACTGCGTCCAAAATAGTATTCAAGGCCGTATCGTAACCAATGGTGGTATCGGTACCAAAAAGGTCATTGTCAATGGTACCCGGCAGCCCGATGCAAGGCACGTCAAACTCTTGCGCAAAGATACGAGCGCCCGTCAGCGAGCCGTCACCTCCAATAATGACCAAAGCGTCGATGCCCTCTTTCTTCATGTTGTCATAAGCTATCTGGCGGCCTTCGGGCGTGGTAAACTCCTTGCAGCGCGCCGTCTTCAGTATGGTACCTCCCAACTGAATGATATTGCTGACGTTCTGGCTCTTAAATTCCTTGATTTCACCCGTCAACAATCCTTTATAGCCGCGATAAATGCCTTTTACTTGCAGGCCGTTGTAGATGGCTGAACGTGTCACGGCACGTATGGCCGCATTCATTCCCGGAGCGTCTCCTCCGGATGTCAAGATACCTATGCACTTAATGGTTCCCATGACAGTTTTTATTTTAAGATTATAGATTTGGTGGGGCAAAGATAATAAAAGCTTTCAAATCCTGCGCTCAATTGCCTCGGATATTTCTTCCATCAGCCATTTAGGCGTAGAAGTCGCGCCACATATACCTATGGAAGAGGTTCCCGACAGCAAGGCATGGTCGATCTCGGCCGCACTGTCCACCAGATGGGAGTTAGGGTTTACCCGCAGACATTCATCGAACAGCATCTTGCCATTGGAACTTTTCTTGCCGCTGACAAAGAATATCAAGTCGTGGGCTGCGGCAAACCGGCGGATGTTGGGAATGCGGTTGGCTACCTGGCGGCAGATGGTATCATGATATTCAAAAGTGGCCTGCGGCGAAATGTGCTGTCGGATATAGTCCACTATCTCGCGAAAACCGTCGAGCGACTTGGTAGTCTGCGAATAAAGACGGATGTCCTTACTGAAATCCAACTTCTGCACCTCTCCCAGGTTTTCCACGACAATGGCCTTGCCTGCCGTCTGGCCCACCAGGCCCAATACTTCCGCATGACCGTTTTTCCCATAAATCACGATTTGCTTGCCATTGCCTCCATCGCCATCGGCATACTCTTGCTTGATGCGCTTTTGAAGCTGCAACACCACGGGACACGTGGCATCGATAATCTCAATGCCGTTGCGCCGGGCGGTTGCATACGTTTCAGGCGGCTCGCCATGGGCGCGTAGCAATACCTTGACGCCCCGCAAGCGGTTGAATTCTTCGTGGTTAATGGTCACCAGCCCCAGTTCCTTCAACCGCTCCACCTCACGGCTGTTGTGCACAATGTCGCCCAAGCAATACAGTGTGCCGCCCCGGGCCAGTTCTTCTTCCGCCTTGCGGATGGCCGTCACCACCCCGAAGCAGAAGCCGGAACTTTCGTCTATTTCTATCTTGGGTATCATGCCGTTTCCTCTTGTGCAGACGCTGCTAATCGCTCGCAAGTCCGCAGGTACTGCTCCTTCAGCCACTTCTTCTGCTGGGCAATGGTGAGGTGGCTGTTGTCCAACAGGATGGCATCGGGTGCCTGCCGCAAAGGGCTGGTTGCCCGATGCTGGTCTATATAATCGCGTTGCTTCACATTGTCCAGAATCTCGTCCAGCGAAGCGTCTTCGCCCTTGGCCTTCAATTCATCATAGCGACGCTTGGCACGGATTTCCGGAGAGGCCGTGACGAAGATTTTCAACTCCGCGTCGGGAAACACCGTGGTGCCGATATCCCTCCCATCCATCACAATGCCTTTGTCCTTCCCCATGGCTTGCTGCTGGGCTACCATGGCCTTCCGCACAAAGTCGAGGGTCGCTATCGGGCTGACGCGGGCCGACACCTCCATCGAGCGGATGCGAGCCTCCACGTTCACCCCGTTCAGGTAAGTATCCGGTCGCCCTGTCTCCGGGTTCAGGCGGAAAGAGATGCGTATGTCGTCCATCTCCTCGCGGAGCTTCTCCGCGTCCATATCTTCCCCCTTGAAAATGCCGTGTTCCAGCGCATAGAGGGTTACCGCCCGGTACATGGCGCCACTGTCTATGTAGATGTACCCGATGTCGTGCGCCAGGTCTTTGGCCATGGTGCTCTTTCCGCACGACGAGAAGCCGTCGATGGCAATCGTTATCTTTTTCATTGCAAATCGTTTTCTTGCGGGCAGGCCGAAGCCCCCCGCCCGGTTGTTGCCCACAAAAGTAAGACAAACTTTGCATGCAGCCAACAAATCCGGCAGGAAGATGCTTTTTTTAGGGGCGGTTGCACTACCTTTGCGGCATGAAAATGCAAGAGACTGACAGCCCTACCCTACACTTGCAGCGGCAGCAACAACTGCTGCGTATGGAGTATGACTACGAGAAAGAAGAATTCCGCCGCCAGACCGAAGCCATGGGGGTGGCCAGGAAAGTGAAACGCGGCCTGTGCTGGTACCCAGTGACGGCAGGACGCACCTACTACAACTCGCTGAACCAGCTGGTCATGGAGTTTACCCGCACGGAAGACACCGACATCGAGCACAGCTTCGAGTACGGGCGGCCCGTATGCTTCCTCCACCAGTCGTGGGACGGGAAGGTGACCTACCTGCGCTCGCAGGGCACCGTGAGCTATGCCGACGACAACCGCATGGTGGTAGTGATGCCTGGCGCGGGCGCCGTGGCGGAGGTGCAGGGGACAGAACACCTGGGCATACAGCTATACTTCGACGAGACGAGCTACCGCACCATGTTCGAGGCGCTGGACGACGTGCTCCGTGCCAAGGGCAACCGCCTGGCCGAGCTGCGCGACATCCTCGTGGGGACGGGCATGCCAGGCTTCCGCGAGCTGTACCCCGTGCGCTTCCCCTGGCTGAACACGACGCAGGAGGCGGCCGTGAACCGCGTGCTCTGCGCCAGGGACGTGGCCATCGTGCACGGCCCCCCAGGCACGGGCAAGACCACCACACTCGTCGAGGCCATCTACGAAACTTTGCACCGCGAGCCGCAAGTGCTGGTATGCGCCCAGAGCAACACGGCGGTGGACTGGATATCGGAGAAACTCACAGACCGCGGAGTGAACGTGCTGCGCATAGGCAACCCCACGAGGGTGAACGACAAGATGCTGGCCTTCACCTACGAACGGCGCTTCGAGAGCCACCCCGCCTACCCCGAACTGTGGGGCATACGCAAGGAGTTGCGCCGCCTTGGCGGGCAGGGCCGGAGGGGCACTTGGGCCGAGCGCGAAAGCCTGCGCAACCGCATGAGTCGGCTGCGCGACCGCGCCACGGCACTCGAGGTGCAGATTAACGCCGACTTGCTGGACGGGGCAAGCGTCATCGCCTCGACCCTCGTAAGCAGCAACCACCGGGTGCTGGCGGGGCGAAGGTTCGGCACCCTCTTTATCGACGAGGCGGCGCAGGCACCCGAGGCGGCGTGCTGGATAGCCATCCGGCGGGCCGACCGCGTGATCCTGGCGGGCGACCACCAACAGCTGCCCCCCACCGTGAAGTGCAAAGATGCCGCCCGGGGCGGACTGGAGCGCACGCTCATGGAGCACGTCGCCCTGCGCAAGCCCCTGTCCGTCAGCCTGCTCACGGTGCAATACCGCATGAACGAAGCCATCATGCGCTTCTCCTCCCAATGGTTCTACGAAGGGCGGCTCGAGGCGGCGCCCGAGGTGAGGCACAGGGGAATACTCGACCTGGATACGCCCATCACCTGGGTGGACACCACGGGAATGGACTTCAAGGAGGAGTTTGTGGGCGAAAGCCTCGGGCGCATCAACCGCGCCGAGGCCGGCCTGCTCATGCAGGAGCTGGAGCGGTACGTGCTTCGCATCAGCACCCGCCGCATCCTGGACGAGCGGGTGGACTTCGGCATCATCTCGCCCTACCGCGCACAGGTGCAGTACCTCAGGGGGCGCATCAAGGCCAGCAGCGTACTCCGCCCCCTGCTCCCCCTGCTGAGCGTGAACACGGTGGACGGCTTCCAGGGGCAGGAGCGCGACGTCATCTTCATCTCCCTCGTCCGTGCCAACAGCGAAGGGCAGATAGGTTTCCTCTCCGACCTGCGCCGCATGAACGTGGCCATGACGCGGGCGCGGATGAAGCTCGTCATCCTCGGCGAGGCCGCCACGCTGGCCCGGCACCCCTTCTACCGCCGCCTGCTGGAGTACATCCGCGAGGGCTTGGAGTAGGCATTTCTGACGACATTTTCCACACTTTTTCTTCACCAAGGCGCCGGCCTCATCAAGACCATGGTCTTGATGAGGTCAACACCATGGTAGTGACTTTGCCTCCGCCTTGGTGTACCTGAAAGGTCGACCAAGGTGTACCCGAAAGGTCGGCCTAGGCGGACCAAGGATGTCGGCCTAGGCGGACAAGAGCGGTCCGCCTAGGTCGACATTTGATACCGACCTTGGTGCCCGTCCCGCACCCGCCAAGGCGGGCATCCCGCCTTCCCCACGGGCAAAAAGAAAGCGGGCGCGCCACCTGCACGATGGTACGCCCGCCGCAAAGCTATGCTTTCGGGGATTGCTGATTAGTTGTTCTCGGGGCGGAGCTTGCGCACGGTCACGGCCGTCTGCCACATCTCGCTCTCGCGCAGGGCCTTGAGCTCGGCGTTAAGCTTCTCGCGGTAGTCGGGCTTGGAGTTGCTGTCGATGGAAATCTGCGCCTCGTGTCCCTCCTTCACGCTCTGATACAACTTTTGCATTACCGGCTTGATGGCGTCGTGGAAGGGGCCCATCCAGTCGAGCGCGCCGCGCTGTGCGGTGGTGGAGCAGTTGGCGTACATCCAGTCCATGCCGTTCTTGGCGAAGAGGGGCATGAGCGACTGCGTCAGCTCCTCGACCGTCTCGTTGAAAGCCTCGGAGGGCGAGTGGCCGTTCTCGCGCAGCACCTCGTACTGGGCGAGCAGCAAGCCCTGTATGGCACCCATCAGCGAGCCGCGCTCACCAGTGAGGTCGGACGTGGCCTCGCGCTGGAAGGTGGTCTCAAACAGATATCCGGAGCCGATGCCGATGCCCAAGGCCAGCGTGCGGTCGAGTGCACGGCCCGTGGCATCCTGGTAGACGGCGTAGGACGAGTTCAGGCCGCGGCCTTCGAGGAACATGGTGCGCAGCGATGTGCCCGACCCTTTCGGGGCCACCATGATGACGTCGATGTCCGTCGGAGGTACCACGCCCGTACGGTCGTTCCACGTGATGGCGAAGCCGTGCGAGAAGTACAGCGCCTTGCCTGCCGTGAGGTGGGGCTTCATGGTGGGCCATACGGACATCACGGCGGCGTCGGACAGCAGGCACATCACTATCGTGCCCTTCTGGCAGGCTTCCTCGATGCCGAACAGCGTCTCACCGGGCACCCATCCGTCGGCCACAGCCTTTTCATACGTCTTGCCCGGACGCTGGCCCACAATGACGTTGAAGCCGTTGTCGCGCAGGTTGCAAGCCTGTCCAGGGCCCTGCACGCCGTAGCCAATCACTGCTATGGTTTCGTCTTTCAAGATTTCACGAGCTTTCTCCAGGGGAAACTCCTCGCGGGTCACCACATTCTCGATGACACCGCCAAAATTCATTTTTGCCATGTTTGTTCTAA
>CALUIF010000179.1 GCA_944320635.1 uncultured Bacteroides sp.
ACGTATCTGAAACGTATTTGCTCCGCTCCACCTCCGCTCTTGCTCCGCTCCTATAGAAGCGGAGGTGGAGCGGAGCAAAACCATACCGGGTACGAGCCTGTATGCTCTGAAATCCGGGTATGGGCAGGACAAAATGAGCCCTCCTGCTTGAACACAGCTTACGCTTTTCCAAGCAGGAAGGAAGGGAATAGAATAAGAAAAAAGTTTATCAATACCACTGGATATTGCTCTGCGTCTGGCTACGTTTGTCCCACTTCAGGTCTTGCAGGATGCTGGCGTTGGCACGGATAGTGAAGTTGTAGTACTTCCAGCGGCCGAAGGGCGAAAGGCTGGCCGACATGCTAAAGCAGTGCAAGTCGCGCGTGATGTTGAAAGTGGTCTGTACAATCTCTTTTTCCTCGAAGTCGTAGCCCGAATTGAAACTGATGGACCAGTTGTTGGATATCTTGATGTTGCCCGACGCACTAAGGTTGTGCGTGTAGCGGTAGGGATAGCGCATGGTCTTGCGGTTGATGGGCTTGGACCGGTCTTCGGCAATGTTGAAGCTGTAGTTCAGGTTGATGGACCACGGCATCTTGAACACCTGATAGCCGTCTTCATCGGCAGCGGCCTGCTCCGTTTTCTTTCCGCCGGCAGGGCTGGTGCCGGCCGTGTCCTCCGCCTCGGTGCCCGCTTCCTCGCCCTCTTTCTGTTCTTCCTCTTCATCGTCCTTCCCGGTGAAGAAGCCTTTCAGCTTTTTCCACGTGTCGTTGTTCAGGGTGTAGCTGAACGAGGAGCCATAGCCTTGGAAGATGCCGAAGCGACCATAGGACCACTCCGTGCGGTCGTTGTCTACCACGTTGCCCCGCTCGTCGAACTTGTAACCGTAGGTCTTGAATCGCGAACTCATGCTGAAGGTGTAACTTTTGGTCAGCTTCAGGCGGAGGTTGAGCTGCAAGTCGCCCCAGGGACGGGTGGCGGCAGCCATGTTGTAGTTGATGCTGGCGCCCAACTCGTCAATCAGGCTTATCTTGCGGATGGAGTCGTTCTTGTCCTTGTACTTCATCTCCAGGTTGTTGGAGACGGAGAAGGTGATGTTGCCCGACTTGCCTGTACCGGGAGGCGTGAAGGCCTGGCCGGAGTAGTAAGAATATTGCACGGTGTCCTGCCCGCCCGCGCTGTTGGGCCGGTAGTAGGTGTCGTAGTAGCCGAAGCGCTTGGACGAGAAGTCGGGTGCCCCGCTGATGGAGATGGAGGGCGTGATGACATGGCGTATCTGTATCTCCTTCTTGGGGAAAAGAAGGGGCTTGTACATGCCGTATATTTTGGTATTGATGCCTAAACTGGCGCTATAGTCGTAGACGCGGTGAAAGCCGTAGACGGTATCGGTCTGTACCTCGCTTTGGGTTTCTGCATCCCAGTCGCGCTTAATCTTGCGGGAGTACCACCGCTCGGTGTAGTTGAAGGAGGGTGTCACGTTGAAATACTTGAAAAGAGTGAACGTGGCACTGATGGGGATGTCGTGTTGCATGCCGTTGTTCCAATCCTTGATGAGGTTGGACTTGAAAAGCATGTTGTCCTTCGTCTGAATACTGTTTTTCAAGCGGCCGGTATAGCTCAGCGAGATTTTCTCGTACCAACGCTCATCGCCCACCTGGTGTTTGCGCTTGAAGGGGTAGATGGTGGTGAGGTAAATGTTCATGTCGGGCAGGGTGAGGTTGATAGACGAATCACGCATGGTCTGTGCAATGTTGGAGGTAAGCGATATCTGCAGCTTACGGTCGAAAAAATAGCGCGAATAGCTTATACTGGAGGTCTTGGTGTTTTGCGACATTGCCTGCGAGTTGTACAAGTTGCCTATGTTGGACCGTTCATAGCTGCTGGTGGCAAAGTTGACGCTGGCCGAAAAAGTAGAGTTGGGATTGGCCTTGGCATCCTGACGATGGTTCCACACAATCTTGAAGTCCTTCGACACGGAATAGTCGGGCAAGCCCTTGTCACCGGTTTTTGTCACCTGGTAGCTGGCCTGCAAGAGGCCGGAGTATTTGTAACGCTTCACATAGTTGGTCTCGGCATTGAGTGCCCACGAGCCTTTGGTAAAGATATCGCCCTGCAGCTTCAAGTCCATCTCATCGCTGATGGCAAAGTAGTAGCCACCGTCCGTGAGTCCAAAACCTCGGCTGGAGTCGTCCATATAGGAAGGCATAAGGAAGCCTGAGGAGTAGCTGCTGGAGAAGGGGAAGAAGAAGAACGGAACGGCCAACGGCAGCGGCACATCTTCCACCACCAGGTAGGCGGGCCCTGTCACGATGTTCTTCTTGGGCCGCACCTTGGCATAAGTCATCTGCATGTAGAAATGGGGGTGCTCGTGGTTGTCGCACGTAGTGTAGCGGCCGCTTTTCATGTAAAGCTCATCGGTGGCGCCTTTCTTGGCATTGTTTCCGGTGACGTAGCCTTCGCCCTGCTGGCTTACCACGTTGCTGATGACGCCTTTCTTGCTCTTGAAGTTATAGCGTATGGTGTTGGTTTCGTAAGGTGTTTCGCCGTCTTTGAACACGGGTCTGCCTTGAATGACGCCCAGCGAGTCTTCCACGCCATGAGCATAGACGATGCTGCTATCCATGTTCATGGTGATGACTTCTGCCGTAAGTTCAATGTTCTGATGGGGATAGTTTACCTTGCTTTCGCCGAACAGGTGCGCATAGCCGTCTTGGGTGAAGACCAGCGAGTCGTTGGCTTCGTAGGTGACGGGGGCATCCAGCCCGTTGTCTTTCTTGGCAGCCACGGTGTCTTGGCGCAGGGAGTCGGAAACCAGTGTATCGTTCAAGGCTATAGAGTCTTGCAGAGCAACACCTACGGGAGGCTGCACCAGCCTGACACGCCGTTGTGCAACGGCCTCAGTCGAAAAAGACAGCAAGACAAGCAGTAAAAGGAACGATACAAATATGTTCGGTTTCAATGATGTCATCAACTAATGATTTGCACTTGGAGGGGCAAAAGTACTGATTTTATATGTATAATCCCGTTTTTTAAAGAAATTTAGGTGCTTACAAGAACAGTTCGCACCAGTGGTCGAAGCGCGCCAGTCCTTCTTCACCATACTTCGTGAGGCTTTTCCGGGCCTTTCCTACCGTTTTCTCGTCATTCAAGTGTGTCTTGGAAAAAAACTTGTCGGCAAAGCAGACTACTTGCTCTTCCAGGCTGACGGGCAGCATGTCGCGATGCGGCAAAGGCAGGTTTTCGCGCTCTATCTGTTCAAGCGAAATGCCTGCACCCGTATGGCGTTCGCACACCAAAGCGTGGCGGAAATAGCCCTCATGCCGCAGCAACTCGGCTCCCAAATATCCGTGGCAAATGTAGGGCTTATCGCCATAGCAATGGATGGAAGGGGCATTGGTCATGAAGATGCCTATGTCGTGCAGCATGGCGGCTTCATAGACAAAGCGCTGATCTAAATGGAGTTCGGGATGACGTTCGGCCATCTGCGCCGCTTTCTCGGCCACGTCGGCTGCATGTCTTAACAGGATGTACTGCAATTGGGCATTATCATCAGGATAATATTTCTCTATCAGAGCGACTGGATCCACGTTCTATCGTTTTTTAGGTTTACGGGCGCAAATGTACGAATTAATCTGCAACATTCGCCCGGCTGCCGAATGACAAATTGCATAGGCGGCCGATTTTTGCCGTATCCGCAGTCGGCACCGCGCAAATCCGCCAAGCCACCGTTCCTCATCCTTGCCGGGAAAGCCAAGAGGGGGAAAGAAGTTTTTTGTAAGCATTTTCTACCACACAGGCTCATACCATCTTCGTCCCTTGTTCGTGTCTATAGCGACCAAAATAGAACGAACATGGTACGAACATGGTACGAACTTGGTACGAACATGGTACGAACTTGGTCTACCCCGGGCATCAGGGCTCCAATTGCACGTATTTTGTAATGACAAATTACCTTTTACATATAATCAATGAACCGGGTTGCATTAATCGGGCTGATTTGTGCGGTTATTCCAGCGATATTTCGTAAGTTTGCGGAATAATTAGCATATGAAGTAAGAATAAGGAAAACAATCGGACTAAATATGAGACAATTAAGCATTTTATTTTTTTGTGTCCTTTGCACATTGGCAACCTTTGCACAGGGAGACAAGGCACTCGAATTGAAAGAAATAGTATCGGGACAGTTCACTCCCGAAAACATTTATGGCGTCATCCCCATTCCGGGCGACGGAGAGCACTATTCGCAAATAAATGACAAGCGGACACAAATCATCAAATATTCCTTCAAGACGGGGAAAGCCGTGGAGGTACTTTTCGACGCCGGCACGGCCCGCGAATGCCCGTTCAAGACTTTCGACAGCTATAGTTTCTCGCCCGACGGAAGCAAACTGCTTATCGCTACAGAGACGACGCCTATCTATCGGCGTTCGTACACCGCCGTGCACTACCTGTATAGCTTGAAGCGCAACCTGGAAGGGAAAATAAACAATGTGGTAGAACGCCTGTCGGATGGGGGACCGCAACAAGTGCCGGTATTCTCGCCGGACGGCAATATGGTGGCTTTTGTGCGCGACAATAACATCTTCTTGGTGAAACTGCTTTACAACAACAGCGAAAGCCAGGTGACGGAAGACGGAAAGCGGAACAGCGTGCTGAACGGCACGCCCGACTGGGTGTATGAGGAAGAGTTTGCCTTCAATCGGGCATTGGAGTTCAGTGCCGACAGCAAAATGCTGGCATTCATCCGCTTTGACGAGTCGGCCGTGCCCTCCTACTCGTTTCCCGTATATGCCGGCGAGGCTCCCCGCATAGATGCCTGTGCCAAATATCCGGATGCATATACCTATAAATATCCCAAGACCGGGGAGGCCAACTCCAAAGTATCGGTGCACACCTTCGACATCAAGTCGAAAGTGACCCGCCGCATCAATGTCCCGTTGGATGAAGACGGGTATATTCCCCGCATCCAATTCACCAAAGACCCCAATAAACTGGCTATCATTACCCTGAACAGGCATCAGAACCGCTTAGACCTCTATTTTGCCGACCCGCGCAGCACCGTCTGCAAACTGGTGTTAAGGGACGAGAGTGACACTTACATCAAGGAAGGTGCTTTCGACTACATCCGTTTCTATCCGGAGAATTTCAGCTTTGCCAGCGAGAAGAGCGGCTATAACCATCTGTATTGGTATAACATGAACGGGGCTTTGCAAAAACAAGTCACCTCCGGCCAATACGAAGTAACCGGCTTCCTGGGCTATGACGAGAAGGAAGGCGCTTTCTACTACACCAGCCATGAAGAAAGCCCCATGTGCCAGGCCGTGTACAAGATAGACCGGAAAGGCAAGAAAACCAAGCTGTCCACCCAAAAGGGCACCAACAGCGCCCAGTTCAGCACGGACATGAAGTACTACATGAACCGCTACACGAGCCTGAATACCCCTACGGTCATCACCTTGAACGACAACAAAGGCAAGACGCTCGCCACATTAGTCGACAATCAAAAACTGAAAGACAAGATGGCGCAATACGCCATGCCACAGAAAAAGTTCTTCAGCTTCCAGACATCGGACGGCACTACGCTGAACGGATGGATGATGACACCGGCAGACTTTTCCGCTTCCAAGAAATACCCCGTACTGATGTACCAGTATAGTGGCCCGGGTTCGCAAGAAGTAACAGACCGGTTCAGCATCAGTTGGGAGACCTACATGGCTTCGCAAGGGTACGTGGTGGCCTGCATAGACGGGCGAGGCACTGGCGGACGGGGCACAGCTTTTGAGAAATGCACATACCTGAATTTAGGGGTCAAGGAGGCACACGACCAAGTAGAAGCCGCCCTCTACCTGGGCAGC
>CALUIF010000180.1 GCA_944320635.1 uncultured Bacteroides sp.
TGATAGAACTGTTGAACGGTAATGATGAGCAGCGCGCCCAGGCACCTTCGCTCTCTTTGCCCAAACGCAAGTTTCAGGACATGATAGACAGCCTGTTCAGCTATACGGGAAAGACAATTGACCGCAAAAGCAATGATATCGTATTTTATCAGAATGGTGAACGGCTGTCGCCTTACCGCCTGTCGTCGGGCGAAAAACAGATGGTGCTTATCTTGCTGACCGTGCTGGTGCGCGAGGGTAGTCACAGTGTGCTGTTTATGGACGAGCCCGAGGCATCGCTTCACATAGAGTGGCAACAGAAACTCATCGGTATGATACGTGAACTGAATCCCGACCTGCAGCTTATCCTGACTACCCACTCGCCTGCCGTCGTCATGGAGGGATGGCTGGATGCCGTGACCGAGGTAAGCGACATTTCTACATTGTCTATTCCTGCTAAATCGTGACCTGCCGTGGCTACTTCCCTGCGCGATAACCTGACTTCTGCCTACTTGGATGCCGCCCATCGTATGGGGCCCAGGAAGGCACGCCGCCGCATAGTGGCCTATGTGGAGAGCTATGATGACGTGGCATTCTGGCGTACTTTGCTGTCGGAATTTGAAGACGATGAGCACTACTTTCAGGTGATGCTTCCGTCGTCGACATCGCTTGCCAAAGGCAAGAAAATGGTGCTGATGAATACGCTGAACACGGCGGAGTTGGGACACAGCCTCATTGCCTGCGTGGATAGCGACTACGATTTCCTTTTGCAAGGGGCTACCGGCATGTCGCGGAAGATAAACTCTAACCCTTACATCTTCCAGACGTATGGCTATGCCATCGAGAACTTTTTGTGCTATGCCGAAAGTCTGCATGAAGTATGCGTCCAAGCCACGTTGAACGACCGGCACGTAGTGGACTTTCCGGCTTTCCTGGCGCGCTATTCGCAGATTGTCTATCCCCTGTTTTTGTGGAATGTGTGGTTTTACCGGCGGCACGATATGCATACTTTCCCGATGTACGATTTCAATGCCTGCACCCGCTTGCAGGAGGTCAATATTCGTCATCCGTACCGTTGCCTGGAGGCTGTGCAACAGTCGGTCGACGGTAAGTTGTGCGAGCTACGCCGCTGTTTCCCCGACGCTGTGGCCAAGGTGCAGGAGTTGGGCAAGAAGCTTCGCCCGTTAGGCTTGGAGCCGGATACTACATACTTGTACATCCAGGGGCATCACTTGATGGATGGGGTGGTGATGAAGCTGCTTACTCCTATATGTACACTGCTTCGCAGGGAAAGAGAGCAGGAAATCAAGCGCTTGGCCGAACACAGCGAGCAGTTTCATAATGAACTTACCGGTTATGAGAATAGTCAGGTAAATGTTTCACTGATGTTGCGCAAGAATAGCGGCTACAGGCAGCTCTACCTGTACCAATGGGTGAGAGATGACATACGTAAGTTTCTTGATACAGAACGATTATGAATATACTGGAAATCATAAACCACTGTTTACAGTCGTGGGGAATACCGACGGCTACTGCCAATGCCATAGACAATGCATTGGCTTTCTTCTTGATAGTGCTGGTGGCATTGCTGGCCGATATCCTTTGCCGCCGGCTGGTGCTGCCGGCTATCGGGCACTTGGTGAAACGGACCAAAGCAACGTGGGACGACATCTTGTTCAGTCCACGGGTCATGACACGCATCAGCCACATTGTGGCTCCGCTGGTGGCCTATATATTGCTGCCTATTGCTTTCCCTGAACCTGCGGCAGGAGGTATAGACTTGCTGAGGCGTATCCTCTTGGTATGCCTGCAGCTGGGGTTCCTGTGGCTGGTGGATGCGTTGTTGCGTGCGGTGTATCAGGTGTACAGTGCGCATGAGTCTTTGCGCGGCCGTCCGTTGAAGGGATTGTTACAGACGTCGCTCGTTGTCTGTTGGTTCGTGGGGCTGATTATTGTGGTGGCCACGCTCATAGGGCAGTCGCCTTGGGCCTTGCTGACGGGGCTGGGTGCTTCGGCTGCCATACTGATGCTGGTGTTCAAGGATAGCATCATGGGCTTCGTAAGCGGGGTGCAGCTGTCGGCCAACGACATGCTGAAGGTGGGCGACTGGATAAAGATGCCTAAGCATGGGGCGGATGGCATTGTGACCGAAGTAACCCTCGCCACGGTGAAGGTGCGCAATTGGGACAACACCGTCACCACCATTCCCCCTTATGCTTTGGTGAGCGATTCGTTTGAGAACTGGCAGGCCATGCGCGACAGTGGCGGGCGGCGTATCAAGCGTTCCATTAATATTGATGTCAATACCGTGCGTTTCTGTACGCCGGAGATGCTGGCGCATTTCCGCACCATTCCTTTGCTGAAACCCTACCTGGAGCGCATGGAGGGGCAACCGGTTACCAACCTGGGGGTGTTGCGTGCTTACCTGGTAGGTTACCTTGGCAGTCTGCCGGTGGTGAGCAAGGAGCTGCATTGCATGGTGCGCCAGCTTCAGCCTACAGCCGAGGGGGTGCCGCTGGAGTTGTATTGCTTTTCTACCGTGAAAGATTGGGTACCTTACGAGGGCATTCAGTCCGACATCTTCGACTACGTGCTGGCCATTGTGCCTGAGTTTGGGTTGCGCATCTTCCAGTCGCCCTCGGGGGTAGACCTGCAACGGCTGAAGCATGGCTGCGGTGTGCCTATAAGTCAAGATTCCTTATAAAACACGATATATCTATGCAGAAAACAGTAATGAAGAAGCGGCTGTTGCCCATCGCGATAGCTGCAGCAGGGATAGTGCTTGTGCTCGTCTTTCTGTTTATCCCCCGGGAGGGAGAGTATGATGCACCCTTGGATGAAGTGGAGGTGGCAGACTCTGCCGAAGTGGAGGAAATCACGCTGAAGTATGGCATTCCGGTCGACTTGTACGACGTGAACTATGGTATTGTGGAGCCGGGGCAAAACTTGTCGTATCTCCTCGCACGGCATGGCCTGAGTGCTTTGCAGGTGCATCGGCTCAACAAGCGGGCCGAGGGCGTGTTCGACGTGCGAAAGGTGAAGGCCGGGCAGGCTTACGCCACTTTCCATACGCGCGACAGCGTGGATTCGCGCACCGAATACCTGGTTTATGAGGAGTCGCCCCGCAGCTATGTGGTGTTCGACCTCAAGGGCGACTTCAATGTCTATCGCGGGCAGTATCCCGTGACGTGGAGGGAGAAGTCGCTGAAAGGCACGTTGCACAGCTCACTGTGGGTAGCCATACAGGAACAGGGAGCCTCGCCGTTGCTGTCGCTGGAGATGTCCAACATCTTCGGCTGGAGCATCGACTTCTTCGGCTTGCAGGAAGGCGACGAGTTCCGTCTCATTTATAGTCAGGAGTATGTGGAAGACCAGGCGTTGGACAGCTTTCACGTCTTGGCAGCCGCCTTCCGCCATGCCGACAGCACGTACTACGCCATCCCCTTCACGCAGGAAGGCGAGGAACTGTACTACAACGAGCACGGCAACAGTCTGGAGGGAGCCTTCCTCAAGGCACCACTCGATTACTACCGCATCACCTCGCGCTTCTCCAACAGCCGCTTCCACCCTGTGCTGAAGCGCCGTCGCGCCCATCACGGTGTGGACTATGCCGCCCCCACGGGTACTCCTGTCTATGCCACGGGCAACGGGCGTGTCATTGCCAAGGCCTATCAGGCCAACGGCGGGGGCAACTACGTGAAGATACGCCACAACAGCGTGTACACTACCACCTATATGCACCTCTCACGCTTTGCCAAGGGGCTGAAGGTGGGCGACGAGGTGAAGCAAAAACAGGTGATAGGCTACGTGGGCTCCACCGGCCTCTCCACCGGCCCGCACCTGGACTATCGCGTCTTCGAGAACGGCAAGCCCATCAACCCCTTGCTCATCAAGTCGCAGCCCAAGAAGCCCGTGGCTCCGGCGCTGATGCCGCAGTTCACTGCCCTTTGCGATTCGCTCGTGCACCGCTTGCAGGCATTGTAAGGCGGGGCCGGCACACTGCCGCTGTTGCGGCTAGCCTGCATAACATTGAAGCGGGTGCAGGGCTAACCCTGATGCAAGGGGAGGGCGTGCCCGCATTCCGGACACGCCCTCCCGCGCATGTGTGTACAAGTAAGCTTTAAGAGTTGTTTATGTTATCTCCTGCTTCGTGTGTTATTCGCTTGCGCCTTCACAAGTGATGTCGCTCGACATGGTGATGTAGTTCAATACCGATTCGCCGTCTACCAGTGCTTGTTCGGTTTCTGCTGTCTCGGTGGTGAGGCACATGC
>CALUIF010000181.1 GCA_944320635.1 uncultured Bacteroides sp.
TCGGGCGTCGTGTCTTTCACAGCCTGCATGGCATCGGCAAAGTAGGTCTCGCCCAAACCAGAGGATTGCAGAAATATCCACCCATCAGCCAGGGAGAAGGCCGACTCGCAACTGCGGCACATGTCGCCCAGCATGTAGTTCTTCACCATAGCCAACTCTGCAGGCGAAACAGGTTCAGCCTGCAGACGGGCTATTTCGCGGTACACCTCGGCTATAAGCGGCTCCACATACCGGTTGGCCGTCTCTGCACTGACAGCCAGCACGCCCTGTCCGGGGTAGGAGGCGTAAGAGGCGGCAATGCCATACGTGTAACCCTTTTCCTCGCGAATGTTGGACATCAGCCTACTGCCAAAGTATCCACCCAGCAGGGTGACAAGTACACGATACTTCAGATAATCGGGATGACAACGGTCTATCGTAAGCATGCCTATGCGCACCGCGCTCTGTAACGCGCCCTCGCGCTCCACGAAGACACGCCTGCCAGTATCGGCCACCGGTGGGAGAAACTCGTCCAAAGGCCGCTCCCCACACCAACCGAACGGCTCGCTGCCAAACAATGTTTCCACACGGCGGATGCAATCGTCGGTCACCCGACCGGAAAGGTAGATGGTGCAATTCTGCGAATGGTAGTGACGGTGGTAGAAACGACACAGCACCTCGGGAGTAATGCTACGGTAGTCGGCTTCGTTCACCAACTGTCCGGCCGGATGCTGCCCGCCAAACAATACGCGTACCAACTCCCTCTGTGCCAAGAAATCTACCTTGGACATATTTACCTTAAAACGGTCAACATTGGCATCGAGCACTACTTTCAGTTCCTTCTCCGGATAGAGAGGCTCCTTTACCATACTCTCCAACAGGTCGAGCGTCTGCGGCAGGTATTTATTCAGTGAATAGAGCGTGATATAAGTGTGCAGTGGCGCGCTCGAAAGGTCGAGCCACGCACCGTAGTAATCCAGTTGCTCGGCAATGCCGGCTGCAGTGTAGCGCCGGGTGCCCTCTCGCAACATTCTGTTGGCAAACAAGGCCTGCAGGGGTTGCTCCTGATGCCAACGGCCGCCTTCCATGACGATGTCCACGCGCGTCACCTCACTGTCACAGGCGTCAAGGATGTTCAATGTTATTCCGTTGGGCAGAGACATGCGCTTTGGGCGTTGCACGTCCAGCTGTGCAGGCTCGCAAATGTCCGGTTGTATAGTTCTGTCTAACATTGGGTATTACTTAAGTTCTTCCAGCCCCCGCACAATGTAGGCACGGTGCAGGTCTTCGGGTTTGTACACTTCAGTGTCGCACATCAGCAGGTCGATGTCAAGGCGCACGATGTCCCGCTGCTTGTCGGCCAACTTCCGCCCGGCTTCCCGCTCAATAGCTTTCAGGCGCGCAGCCACCTCAGCCGGCCGGCTGTCGGAAACGAAACGCGCCACCTGATTGGAGAACATACCCGGCCGGCGACAAGCCAAAGGCAAGGTATCTTCCTCCCGTGCAAAGCGGATACCCGCAAACATTTCGGCCAATCGGCGGCGTGCCAACGCCATGTTTTCCCGACGATGCTCGTTGCTCCCTATGCAGATAGTGTAAACCATGTGCTGTCGTCAGTTAAAGAAATCATCCAAGCCGGTCACTGTTTCTTCTTCTATAATCTCGCCGTTATCTCCCCCCACCACGGCATCCTTGCACGGATCGTAGCCTTTGGGAATGTCGAACGTATCGGCCTCGTTATAGCCTAGCGTCTTGTCGTCGAATACCTTGCGCATGTACTTTGTCCAGATAGGCAATGCCATCGAAGCACCCTGCCCATGAATCATGGTGTCGAAATGGATGTCGCGGTCTTCACCGCCTACCCAACAGCCGGACACCAGCGAGGGTACAAAGCCCATGAACCAGCCGTCGGAGTGGAAGTTGGTGGTACCCGTCTTGCCACCCATCTCGGCCTTGATGCCCAAGCGGCGCACGCGGATAGCCGTACCTTCGTCGACCACCGACTTCAGCATCACCAGCATCTTGTAGGCACTCGATTCGCTGATGACCTCCTGCATTTCGGGCAAGAAGGTAGCCAGCACATTGCCGTCCCCGTCTTCGATGCGCGTCACGAAAAGCGGAGCTACCCGGATGCCCTTGTTCGGGAAGGCAGTATAGGCGCTCACCATCTCACCCACCGAAATTTCACACGGCCCGAGGCAAAGGGCTATGGTAGGCGCAATTTCCCGGTTGCGCACCCCGAAGCTGTGCAGCAAGCGCTTCAATTCATACGGATTCAGCTTGCTCATCAGGCGGGCGGTAATCCAGTTATCGGAATTGGACAAGCCCCACTTCAACGTCACCATTTCGCCATAGCGTTTCTTGTTGGCATTGCGGGGAGCCCACACCTTGCCATTCTCGTCGAAGCCCTGGAACTCTACGTGGCGCATCTCGTCGCAGGGCGAAAAGCCGTTCTCCATGGCCAGCGTATAGACGTAGGGCTTCATGGTCGAACCTATCTGACGGCGTCCCACCATTGCCATGTCGTACTGGAAGTAATGGTAATTGGGACCGCCTACATAGGCCTTCACATAGCCGTTGTGGGGATCCATGGACATAAAGCCAGCCCGCAGGAAGAATTTATAGTAACGGATGGAGTCCATTGGCGTCATCACGGTGTCGACTATCCCGTTCCAGCTGAACACGGACATTTCCTCGGGAGTGTTGAAAGCCTTCTTGATTTCTTCATCCGAAGCACCGGCCTTTTTCATCAGCCGATAGCGGTCGGACTGGCGCATGGCCCGCCCCAGTATCTCGTCCACCTGCTCTTGCGTCAGCCGGAAGGTATAAGGCGCCTTTTTTGCCCCCTTCTTTTCCTTGAAGAAGTAGCCTTGAAGCTCCTTCAGATGGTCGGTCACCGCCTCCTCGGCATACTGCTGCATGCGGCTGTCGATGGTGGTGTAGATTTTCAGTCCGTCGGTGTACAGGTTGTAGTGTTTCCCGTCTTTCTTGACGTTCTTGTTGCACCAGCCAAACAAGGGGTTGTTCTCCCAGTCGAGCGAATCTTCATAATACTTCTGCATCTGCCAACCCCGGTAGTCGGCCTTGTCGGGTTTCTTGGCTGTGAGCACACCGCGCAGGTATTCGCGGAAGTAAGTGGCCAGGCCCTCTTTATGGTCTACCCGGTTGTACTTCAACGTCAAAGGCAGAGCCTGCAAGGAGTCGCACTCGGCCTGCGTGATGTAGCCGGCCTTGCGCATCTGGTCGAGCACCACGTTGCGCCTGCCGCGCGAACGCTCGTTGAAGCGGAGCGGGTTGTAAAGCGACGGATTCTTGCACATGCCTACCAGCGTAGCGGCTTCCTCCAGGCGCAGGTCGCGCGGCTCACACCCGAAGTAAGTATGGGCAGCCGTCTTGATACCTACGGCATTGTTCAGGAAGTCAAACTTATTGAGGTACATGGTCAAAATCTCCTCTTTGGTGTAGTAACGCTCCAGTTTCACCGCAATCACCCACTCTATGGGCTTCTGGAAGAGGCGCTCCATTACATTCTCCGCACTGGGCGAATAAAGCTGCTTGGACAATTGCTGGGTAATGGTGCTTCCACCTCCGGCATTCTTCTGCATGAGTATGCCACGCTTCACTACCGCGCGGAACAATGCCTTCGCGTCGATGCCCGAATGGTCGGCAAAGCGGACATCTTCCGTAGCTATCAGTGCGTTGATAACGTAAGGCGACAACTCGTTGTAGCCCACATACACGCGGTTTTCCTTGCTGTAGGAATAAGTGCCCAGCACCTTGCCGTCGGCGGAAAATACCTCGGTGGCAAATTTATAGTTGGGATTCTCCAAGTCCTCCACCGGAGGCATATAACCTATCCATCCCTTGGCAATGGCCCAAAACAACGCCACGCAAGCTAGCACGCCCAACACCAGCAATGCCCACAGGATTCTAACGATGTTCTTTATCATAAACGTCTAAGCAAAATAACTGTATCCTATTGTGAGGGGCAAAGTTAGGGAAAATCTGCGGAAAAACCTTGAGAAAAGTGCAGATTAGCACAACAAGCGCCTTTTCCGTCACACGGCACCTTCAAGGCCACCCCAAAGGGCATTAAGCACTGCCTTGTCAGCGCTGAAGCACTATCGCGTCAGCACTTATGCTTTGTGCGGTATTAAAATGTGCATTTTAGCGGGTATTTGGGATTCCAGTTTGGCATCTCCTATCAGTCTGATAATTATAGGATTAACAGTTTATTGCAATTTATTAAAAATAAACTGCCAGTTTATCCGTAGTAAACTGTTAGTTTATCCGTAGTAAACTGAGAGTTTATCCGTAGTAAACTGAGAGTTTATCCGTAGTAAACTGTCAGTTTATACGTACTAAACTGCGAGTTTATCCCCGGTAAACCGGACGTAAACTGCGAGGGGGGGGTGTGCTTACTCCCACTCCTTGGTCAAAGAACCATTCGCACCTTATCCCATTTTGCACAAATCGGACCGGGGATGCCATAAGAAGAGCGGGAGCCACATTGATGAATGCAACTCCCGCTTCCTCGTATAAAGAATCAAAAAAAGTACTTATCTCTATCAGATGAACCAACGCACGTAGCAGAAATCCTGACGGTGGGGCAGGTCGGGATTCTTCGGGAACATACGGTAAGCCACCTTGAAGCTGCCTGCGTTTTCCAGCTTATGGTTCAGCTGGAAGGTATAGAGGTTGCCCTCTTTCTTCACCACCTTGAACGGCTCTACAGAGTAGATGTGCTGCTTGCCATCCTGTCCGGCGTATGTAGTCACCAGTTCCAGTCCGATAGCATCGTTCAGGCCTTTTTCATCAATAACGAAGGTTATGGTATAGTCTTTACCGCTCTCGATGGAACCCGTCAGTACATCTTCAGGCTTCTGTACAGAGACTACTTCGATGCTGTCCCATTTGGAAACCACTTCTTCCTTCCATGCAGCAATTTCCTTGGCCTTCTCGTAGTTATTGGCGGCAAGGGCATGGAAGCGCTTGGCTTCTTTAGTGTAGAACTTGGCATAATAATCGTCCAACTGACGCTTCATCGTGTAGTGCGGTGCAATTTGGGCAATAGAATTCTTGATAGTCCTTACCCAACCTTCGGAGTATCCCTTCTCGTTGCGGGCATAATACAAAGGCAGAATCTTCGTCTCCAAAATGCTGTAGATAGTAGCGGCATCCAGTTGATCCTGATGGTCTTGGTTTTGGTACGTGCGCTTATCCGTCAAAGCCCAACCAGCGCCTTCGCGGTAGCCTTCCAGCCACCAGCCATCGAGCACTGAGAAGTTCACTACGCCGTTCATCAAAGCCTTCTCGCCCGATGTACCGGAAGCTTCCAGCGGACGGGTAGGTGTATTCAGCCAGATGTCGACACCCGAAATAAGGCGGCGTGCCAACTGCATATCATAATTTTCCAAGAAGATAATCTTGCCCAAGAACTCCGGACGGCGAGACACTTCGATGATGCGCTTAATCAGTCCTTGCCCTGCCCCGTCATGCGGATGCGCCTTGCCGGCAAAAAGGAATTGGACAGGATAATCGGGGTTATTGACAATCTTGGACAGACGGTCCAAATCGGTGAACAGCAAATGGGCACGCTTATACGTGGCAAAACGACGGGCAAAACCTATCAGCAGTGCGTTGGGATTGATTTTCTCCAGCAACGAAACGATGCGCGAGGGGTCTCCCTGATTCTTCAGCCACGACTCGCTAAACTGGCGGCGGATGTAGTCTATCAGTTTGTTCTTCAACTTCAGGCGCGTCTTCCAAATCTCCTCATCGGGCACATTATAGATAGCCTCCCATATCTTCGGATTGGACTGATCATACCAGAAGTTTTCATCGAAGTGAGCGGCATAGAGTTGCTTCCACTCCGTAGCGCTCCAAGTGGGGAAATGCACGCCATTGGTGACGTAACCTACGTGGTTTTCTTCGGGGAAATAGCCTTTCCAAATGGACGAGAACATCTCTTGCGAAACTTTTCCATGCAACCAGCTTACGCCATTCACTTCCTGCGAAGTGTTGCAGGCAAAGACAGACATGCAGAAACGTTCGCCCTTGTCGCCCGGATTGTTACGGCCCAAGTCCATCAAGTCATCCCAGCTGATACCCATCCGTGCAGGGTAACCGCCCATATACTTGCCAAACAAGCCTTCATCGAAATAGTCGTGACCGGCAGGCACAGGCGTATGCACAGTGTACAACGACGAAGCACGCACCAGCTCAATGGCTTGGTCGTAGCTCAAACCCTCGGCCACATAGTCGCAGATGCGCTGCACATTAATCAGCGCGGCATGGCCTTCGTTGCAATGATAAATATCCTTCTTTATGCCAAGTTTCTTCAACATCAAGATACCACCAATACCCAAAAGGATTTCCTGCTTCAAGCGGTTCTCCCAGTCGCCACCATAGAGCAAGTGGGTGATGGGACGGTCGAACTCACTGTTCATCTCATTGTCCGTATCGAGCAAGTACAAGGGGACACGACCGACATTGACACGCCACACCAAGGCATGCACATAGTAGTCCAGATAAGGCACATCGACAATGACCTGATTACCGTTCTCATCCAACACGCGGTCCAGCGGCAGCTGCCCGAAATTCTGCGCCTCATAGTTGGCAATCTGCTGCCCGTCCATGGAAAGTGTCTGCGTAAAATACCCGTAACGATACAGGAAACCTACACCACACATGTCCACATTGCTGTCCGAAGCCTCCTTCAAGTAGTCACCGGCCAAAATGCCAAGACCTCCCGAATAGATTTTCAAAACATTGTTCAAGCCATATTCCATGCTGAAATATGCCACAGAGGGACGCTTGCTGTCGGGCTTCACGTCCATATAATTGCGGAACTTGGAGTACACATCCTCCATTCTCCGCAGAATCACCTTATCTTTTGCCAACGCTTCGAGTTTAGCGTAGCTCATACGTTCGAGCAGAAGTACGGGGTTTTGTCCTACTTCCTTCCAGAGAGAGGGGTCCAAGTCTCTGAACAGCTCAGTGGCTTCATAGTTCCAAGCCCACCAGATATTACGCGCCAGTTCAGACAATTTCTCCAATTCAACCGGGATGTGGGACTTTACATTCACGTCCCTCCAGTTGGGAGCATTCACATTACTCACTTTAATCTTCATGTCTTAAAAACTTTGATCCATTAATTAAGTTCTTACTTCTTATCCAAAAAGGGAACCACCTTTACAGGTCATCCCCTTTTCAATCGTTCTACCGACTTGCGCAAAGCCAAGTCGTAAGCCTCATAATAATATTGAATAAAATGCTTCCATAAAGCCTGCTCGGCAACCTTCGCGGCACGCTGGCGTATGGTCTGCACCTCACGCGGCGTCTTGTCCGAGAATGAAGCGATGGTGTCCTTAATACCATCGGCCACCTCCGAGTAGTTGTAATCCGAACGATGCAGCACCTCCACCCCGTCTTCAATGCCATGCTGGTTTTTCAGGCTATTTACCCACAAGCCAAAACCGGCCAAATCGGTAGTAATGGTAGGCACATGGAAAGCCACGCTCTCCAACGGAGTATATCCCCACGGCTCATAATATGATGCATAGACACTGAGATCCTCGCCCAATACCAAGTCATAATAATTCTTGTTGAAGATGCCATCTTTACCATCCAGGTAGCAAGGCACAAACATTACTTTAACCTTATCTTCGGGGGCATTGTTCATACCGAGGTATTTCAGCATGTCCAGCACTTGGTCGTGCGTCATATTGTGCAGCCAATGGGTAATGAAAGGACACTGCAAAGGCGTAGCAAACTTTCCGCGGCTCTTGAGGCGCTCGCGCAAATCATCGCGCACATCGCCTACCCATCCGGGCACACTGACAAAAGCCAGCACATTCTTTTTCAAGTCCTTATTGCGGTTCAGCCGGTTCATTGCTTCCAAGAAAACATCCAGCCCCTTATTCTTGAACTCATAGCGCCCGCTCGTGCCCACAATCAACGTATCCTCGCCCAGGTCGGTGCCAAACAAGCAATTGGCCACACGCAACATAGCCGTACGGGCACGCTTCCGCTTACCGCCGAAAGTAATGCCCTTGGGCACAAAATCGTCCTCAAAACCGTTCATCAAAACCACATCGGCAGGCTTGTCAAGCAACTCTTTGCACTCATTGTTGGTTATCTCGCTCACCGTAGTAAAGCAATCCACATAATGAGCCGTCTGCTTCTCTATGGAATGCTTGGACTGCATGTTCAGCTCCTCTGCCATCTGGTCACCATTGTAGGCAAACAGGTAGTCGTACAACGGCTTGTTATTGCTCGCTATAGAGCGCCCGATAGACGTGGCATGAGTAGTAAAAATGGTAGCGATTTCCGGTACGGCAGTCTGCAAATACAGCGCCCCCATGCCTGTCATCCACTCATGGGCCTGGAAAACCACCTTATCCGTCTCAGTCAGATTATAGCGATAGAAACTCTCTACCACCTTTCCGGCAGCATAGGCAAACATGCACGACTCATCGTAATCGCCATACGCATGGAGGGAGTCCACCTGATAACGGTTCCACATATCGGTATAAATCTCGTTCTTCTGAGCGAAGAAAGGCCGGAAATCCACCAGAATCACAATAGGCTCGCCCGGAATGTTCCAACGCCCCACGCGCACCTGCAAATGCTCGTTCCCAATGGCCCGCTCCTTCCATGCAGCACAAAGATTGTCCGACTCCGTGAACATGGGATTTTCCTTTCCCTGCCAAATGTCGGGACCTACAAAAATGATTCTATCGCGGAATTTAGCCTGTAAAGTATTGGCACGAGTGGACAAAACAGTGTAAATGCCACCCACTTTATTACAAACTTCCCAACTGGCTTCAAAGATATAATCGGGGGTCAGTAAGTCATCAATCATACACACACTTTCATTAATGGCTGCAAAAGTACGCATTATTCTTTGAAAAATAGGACTCTAACCCGCAAAAAATAAAAGCCCTCCCGAAAAAAAAGCCAGGAAGCGGCAGAAACTCCGAGGACACCGCGCATCCGCACATGGCTGAGAAAAGATAATATTTCATTACAAAACACAACACTTTACCGGCCAAGGGGACGGGATAGACCAGGGTCGTACCATGTTCGTTCCAACTTCGTACCATGTTCGTTCCAGAAAGCCCGCTATAGGAACGAACAAAGAACGTATTTGGTACGTCCTCGACAGGGAATAAATGCTTACAACAGAACTCTTATGAAGCCTCCCTCCCCACAGCCATGCGCGCCACATGCCATGCCCCCGCCGGCAAAACAAGATTGCCCGATGCCTGCCTTTATGAGGAGCGGCATCGGGCAATCCCGACAACATTCTATAAAAGGATAAAATAGCCGACAGGCGTTATACCATCAAAGCGGCTACCAGACCAAGGATGGCATAAAATTCCGGAAGAGCTGCATAAATCATGGTATTGGTCAGCACATCGTGCCCTTGGGCAATGTTGGCAATACCATTGGCGCAAATCTGCCCCTGACGAATAGCAGAGAACAAGCACACCAGACCTACTCCCAAACCGATGCCCAACATCAACGGGCCATCGGTAGTAAAGTCACGCGTACGGGACATCAAGAAGGCCACAAAGCCATAGAGTCCCTGCGTGGCCGGAATGGCAGAAAGCAGCATGTAGCTTGCAGATTTCGACGGGTCTTTCTTCAAGGCACCTTCGGCCGCATTACCTGCAATCGTGGTACCAAAACAACTACCAATACCGGCCAAACCCAATACCAAGCCTAAACCGATATAACCTAAAATTTCATTCATAATGCTTCTATTTATTTGTTTTTTAATTAGTAATAGCTATTTCATTCTTTGCCGGAAAATCATTCTTTCACAGCAGCAAAAGGTTTATAGGCCTCGCCCTTGCCTTCGTAACCGGAGTTCTTGAAATACTCCACAAAGGTAAGACGCAAAGGATGCACAAACGCACTCAAGCAAGACATGGCTATATTCAACGCATGCCCGAACACCAGAATCAACCCGCAGAACAGCCAACCCAAAGCAGGGCCTACCGCATCGTTTACCATAAAAGCAAGCTGGTTGAACACGCCGCCAAGCATACCGCCGGCCAAGCCTAAGGCATACAGACGGATGTAGGACAACACGTCGCCGCCAAGCCCTGTAGCCATATTGTAAGTATCCCACAAGCCGGCACCTATATTCAGAAAAACATTCCTGTGCAGGTTGTTCAGCAGGTAAATGCCTATGCCGGCCACACTGCCTATGATAATGAACGCCCACTGGGTGACATCCTTCGATATCAATTCGAAGAAAGACAATCCGCCCGTGCAAATGAAGCCGACTACCAGCAAGAGCCAGCCCCAATTGCTGATAGCTTCCTTAAAGCCATAGCGCACGGTCTGCACAATGGCCTTTATGGTCATGGCAAGGCAAATATGCACTACACCGATGATGAGAGCCAGCAACATCTGCTTATCGTAAGCCGTATCGCCTATCTTTCCGGCTATCATGAATTGCTTGATACCGCCCGGCAAGTCTGCATCGAACAAAGATATGCCAAAGAATGTACCGAAAATGGCTCCCACAATAGTGGTACCTACACCCAACGAAATGACTAAGTTCATCATGCCTGCCAAAGACTTGGACAATTTGCGTTTCAGTATAAACCCCAATGCTATCAGCACCAGTCCATAACCTGCATCGCCCATACAGAAAGCAAAAAACAGAGTGAAGAACGGCGCAATGATAGGCGTTGGGTCGAACTCCGCATAGTCGGGCATGCCATACATCTTGGTCAGCACCTCATACAAGCGCACAAAAGCATTGTTCTTCAACTTAATGGGCGCGTTGTCTTCCTTGGTGGCTTTCCTTATCTGATAGTATACGTCAGAGGCATCAAGGAATTTACGGACTTCGGCTTCGTTTTCTTCAGGTATCCAACCTTCCAATAAAATTACCGCGCCATCTGCCATCCACTCGCTATTAAGACGCACTTGCATCAGGTCTATATCTTCTTGAAGCCGAAGGTTTGCCTCCCCCAAAGTTTTGCAAAAGCGCCGGCAATATGCTTGCAAGTCATCCGTTGCCTGAGCAATGAGTTTTTCTGTATTCTGCCGTTTCTGTTTCAATCCGCTCAAGCTCAATGAGGGCAAACGCAAAGGTTCCAATGCATCTTCCTCACCTTGGGTATTTCCTGCAGTCACGGTAATGAAATAAAGATGGGCATTTTCTTCTTTCACCACAATGGCATTGTGCTGCTCGCCCCACTCGGCATCGTATTCTTTCGATGGGCATGTATAGAAGCGGATATGCCAGCCGGCATTGTCCAAACGTTTGACAGTATCCCAATCGAAATTACCCCAAACTTCCATCTGGGCAATGTCTTTATCTATGACGGGCAACTGCTGGTTGAGTTCCTGAATATGCTCTTTGCGTTCCTCATACCCTGCCACGACTTGTTCGGCAGAGATATCGCCGTAGACATTTGCCTCGGCTTTGCCATCGGCCAGACCTTGCATCTCTTGAAACATGGCCGTGTTGGATGAATGGCGTTGCAAAGCCTATTGCAAAGATTCATCCATTTCACCGCGTTGCTTCTCTACTACATGCACTACGCCCAGTGCCCGAAGTTGCTCGAGAAACGCTTCGTATTCCTTATGATAAATAAGGAACGACAATTTCTTCATTTTGGCAATCATGCTTCCGCCTCCTTTCGTTGTTCTTGATGGGACTTCATGATTTTCTGCGATGATTTGGACAGATTTTCTTCATCTTCCATAAACCGCTTTATCTTACGCAAAGCATCTTGATAACCGGGAATCTGCACTTTCTCAAAAAGATTCACCTTTTGGGTTGTCTTCTTGCGCGCATGTTCAAGCAAATTCAACTTCGCCAATGTAAACTCACGCTCTATGGCTGTCCGTGCCAATTCTTTCAGCACATAAATGCCATCCGTATACCACTTGGGCGAATTGAACATACTAAAAGGACGCACTTCAAACTCCACATTCTCCATCATAGGGACACGTACACCGGCAATTTTTCTTACCCCCAAATGCACATCACCCAACTTTATCAACGATGCGTCAAATTCGCTCCACAAGGCAAACATAGCCTCATAGGCCTGGATTTCTTTTTCCAGCTTGGCTTCAAGCATCGCAGCATCATTTTTGCAACGCTTTACCTCCATACGCAAGGCACTCTCCTTATTTTTAATGATAGGAAGCGTACGCAAGCGAACCTTCAACTGCTTTTCGAGTTGCTGGAGCGAAGTCTTATTATACTGAAATTTTATCATAAGATAATCATCTCCTCATTGTTCATTTTTTAGGCCAGAATTCATCTACCAAATCTTTCTTGATATTGACTTCTTCAGGCTTAAAATATTTACCAAACAAGCTCCATGCCACATCCAGCATTTCCGTAGTATTCAGGTTTACATCGATGGCAAGCAGTTGGTTGGAATAATCCTTAGCAAAAGCAAGAGTACGCTCATCATAATTTGTCAAATCAAATCCATTCTCCTGCTTGGTCTTTGCATTGGCAGCATCAGCATACAGACGTACGGCAGCATTCATTACCTGAGGATGATCACGACGGGTTTTCTTCCCTGTAACCAATTGCTTCAAACGAGACAATGAACGGAACGGGTCAATAATAACCTTACCAATATCACTATCCCGACGAAGGAACAACTGGCCTTCAGTGATATAGCCCGTGTTGTCAGGCACGGCATGCGTAATATCGCCGCCCGAAAGGGTAGTAACCGCAATAATAGTGATTGAGCCTCCCATGGGGAATTGCACAGCCTTTTCATATATCTTTGCTAAATCTGAGTACAACGACCCCGGCATAGAGTCTTTCGAGGGAATCTGATCCATACGGTTAGACACAATAGCAAGCGCATCAGCATACGAAGTCATATCAGTAAGCAATACCAATACTTTTTCATTATGCTCTACTGCAAAATATTCAGCAGCAGTCAGTGCCATATCAGGAATCAGCAGACGTTCTACCGGAGGATTTTCCGTAGTATTCATGAAGCAAACAATACGGTCCAATGCTCCTGCATTCGAGAAGACATTTTTAAAATACAGATAGTCATCATTCGTCATACCCATACCACCCAAAATAATCTTATCGGTTTCTGCGCGCAAGGCAACAGTTGCCATGACTTGATTGAACGGCTGGTCGGGATCCGCAAAGAACGGAATTTTCTGCCCGGACACCAAGGTATTATTCAAATCAATACCCGCAATACCCGTGGCTATCAATTCAGAAGGCTGTTTACGACGTACGGGATTCACCGAAGGCCCGCCAATTTCCACTTCCTTTCCTTCTATTTCCGGTCCGCCATCTATAGGATGACCGAAAGCATCAAAAAAGCGGCCCGCTAACTGATTGCTGACTTTCAAAGTAGGTGCTTTTCCTAAAAACACTACCTCCGCATTAGTAGGGATGCCTTCCGTTCCCTCAAAAACCTGCAAAGTGATATCATCACCCGCAATTTTTACGACCTGCGCCAATTTGCCATTCACGGTAGCCAACTCATCATAACCTACCCCTGTCGCTTTCAACGAACACGTGGCCTTTGTTATCTGAGTAATTTTGGTATATATCTTTTGAAATGCTTTTGCTGCCATCTCTTTATATCCTTTTAAAAAAACGAATTTGTTATTTTAGCCTTGTTTATGCTCTTCAAGCAAAGCTTTCAATTGCAGACGGAAATTCTCATATTGCTCAGACTTGAATTTCGAGTAATTCATCTGCTTGCATATATTAATCATTTTCTTGAAATAGTCCATTACCTCATTGAAATTTTCAAACTGGAATTCCGTATGGCAAATATCTATCACCATATTCAAGATTTCCTCTTGGCGCTCCATAGAAGTCACCGAATCTATTTCATCAAAAGCATCTTGCTGAAGAACTACAAAATCTATCAATTCCGATTTCCAAAAAATAACGTGATATTCAACCGGTACCCCATCATCACCCAAGATGTTAATCTGCTCTGCAATTTCTTTTCCACGCTGCAAACGGGTCTTGATCTCATTCACCTTACTTATCCACTCACTATTAATGCGCTGGCTTATGTAAGATTCGAACTCCGGATATTCTATATATTTGGAATATGAATCTATTGGATTAACCGCCGGATAACGCTTTTTATCAGCACGATCTTGTTCAAGTGCATAAAAACAGCGCGCCACTTTCTTTGTATTCTCCGTTACAGGCTCTTTCAGGTTTCCACCAGCCGGCGAAACAGTACCGATAAAAGTAATAGAGCCTGTTTTCCCATTATTCAATACCACATACCCTGCACGTCCGTAAAAGTTGGATATGATAGAAGACAAATCCATAGGAAAAGCATCCGGACCTGGCAATTCCTCCATACGGTTTGACATTTCACGCAATGCCTGCGCCCAACGGGAAGTAGAGTCTGCCATCAGCAAAACTTTCAGCCCCATACTGCGGTAATATTCGGCAATCGTCATTGCCGTATATACAGAAGCTTCACGAGCTGCCACAGGCATGTTAGATGTATTAGCAATAATTATAGTACGTTCCATCAATTTACGCCCTGTATGCGGATCAACCAATTCAGGAAATTCTGTAAAAATTTCCACAACCTCATTGGCACGTTCTCCACATGCTGCTATAATTACAATATCAGCTTCCGCTTGCTTGGAAATAGCATGTTGAAGCACTGTTTTTCCAGTACCGAAAGGTCCCGGAATGAATCCAGTTCCCCCTTCCACTATAGGATTCAAGGTATCAATGACTCGCACTCCTGTTTCCAACAACTTGAAAGGACGTGGTTTCTCACTATAATTAGTCATGGCACGCTTCACCGGCCATTTCTGAATCATATTGACTTTTATCTCATTCCCTTCCTCATCTGCTAAAACGGCTATTGTATCTTCTATGCAATAATCCCCTTCATCCACTATTTTTTTGACAATGCAAACACCTTTTTGTGTAAAGGGAGTCATAATTTTCAGTGGCTGATGATTTTCTTCTACCTGTCCCAGCCACGCAGAAGCTTCTACTTTCTCGCCGGCTTTTACCAAAGGAATAAAATGCCACTTTTTCTCTTTATCCAAAGGATAAGTATATTGACCGCGTTTCAAAAAAACGCCCTCCATTTTTTCAAGATCATTCTGCAAGCCATCATAGTTTTTAGAAAGCATTCCCGGTCCCAATGTCACTTCAAGCATATGTCCTGTAAATTCTGCTTCAGCACCGACTTTCAGTCCACGAGTACTTTCAAAAACCTGCACATATACCTGTGTACCTACCACCTTAATAACCTCTGCCATTAGCCTATCTCCGCCTGTCAAGATATAACAGATTTCATTTTGTGCTACCGGGCCATCTACGACAAGGGTCACCATATTGGCTATTACGCCACTAACCGTTCCTTTTGTTGCCATATCTCATTAATATTTTTATCTAAATTCTTCAGGTATTCGGACTTCATCTTTCAACGCGGCAATAATACTACGAAACATCCTACTACCTTTTTCTTTATCCAATGGAATCCAGCGTTCAATCATGCTTAATTGCTGAAAAAAGACAATAATACGTTCAATTGTAAAATACTCAAATACAGAATGTTCATCCAACCAATTCCAACGTAACTGGTCTATTTTTTTCTCCCGTTCTACCAAATCGTCCGTCTCACTTGCCTTAACCAACTGTTCCCAATAATCAAGACTCCCCGAAAGCCCAAAGTCACGCGCATTAGACGTCCGCAAAGCATCACATATAGCCGTGTCCCCTACAATTCGTGAAGATATATCTAACTTGTACTTACGAGCAGTCAAAGCTATTAAGATATTATTTATCGTAAGATTGAAATTAAACCAATCTACCATAAAACGATTCTTACACTTTAAAGCAAATGCATAGTAAAGTGAAGACAAACGATCATCCCATAAAGCTGTTGTCTCAAAAGAATCTTTAAAATACTCTGTCAAGAAAATAGAAATATATGAAGGGAGTTGTGACTCTGACAGTTCAGCACCATCTTTCATCAAAGAGATACCTTCCAGCAAATCATCTTTTGAGTAAATTCCCCTCAAGTCTATCGAAGCATCTTTATTCTTTAATAGCTTCAACAAATTTTGATTATCATATTGCAGATAAAACAAATCTAATAACCCACGATCCGGTTTAGATAGGAAAGGATAATACTCTCTCTTAAAATCAGCCAAAGTACAATACAACTTATTGTCTTCCAAAGCCAATTCGGGTAGTCCGGCTATTAAGTAATAATACTTACCCATAATCACCACGAACCATTAAAAGAGCATTTCCACAATTTGTGGACGCAAGAATTCTTTGAAATAATTCATGAATTCTTCTTCACCAAAATTTACCTTATAAGAGCCATTAGCAGGCGAAATAGAGAACAAAGCCTTAATACCATTAACCTGCTTTATCTCAACTCCCTTATTCAACAAATCCTTAGCTTTTTTCTCAAAATATTTTTTCAAATTTTCTGCATCGGATGTTGAAATTACAATAGGCTCATCAGCACTCCATTTTGAAGCCAAAGAAACGACAAATGCATTAAAAAAATTCTTATCTTTTACAAAATTGTCAACACTATTTGCAACCACTTTTTCGGTAATCAAAGAGGCAATTTCCGATTTCAAAGCATTTACTGCCTGTGCTGCAAATAATTTTAACTCTGATTTCGTATTCTCTTCCAATTCTTTTGCAGATTTCTGAGCTGCAGCAAGAAGCGCATTAGCTTTTTCTTGTGCATCATCTACTATTTTTTTAGCTTCCTCCTGAGATTGCACAATTATTTTTTGTGCCTCCTCATTTCCCTTCTCTACCCCTTCACGATAAATCCTATCGGTCAACTCTTGAATCTTGTTTTCCATAATAAAAAGGAATTATGATATTATTTTTTTGATTATACAACAATCTGCTATTCTTTTTTTCAAAAAATACGCTCCAAAAATACAAAAATACATTTGATATAAAAAAAAGAATTTGATAAGAATATACTTAACCAACCAAAACATTCATATACATTTCACTTCTATTACATTAATTAATCATTTGCCATAAAAATCTTTAGGCAAGAAGGACATCCCTCTCACAGTCCCCGCATCCCTATAAACAAAATTCGGGTCCCACACCCCAAAAGGCATGGAACCCGAACTTTTTTCTATATTCCGTTAATAAAAAACAAACAGACAGGCTGTACAAAACAGACAGACACATCCAAAACAAGAATCCCCTCCCCGCTCATCACGCGGGGAAGGGACCCATCTGGAAAACGGCGGCGACCTACTCTCC
>CALUIF010000182.1 GCA_944320635.1 uncultured Bacteroides sp.
CGGGGAGCCACGGACACGGGCGTGACCATCTGCTACAACTCCGTGTCCGACGTGCGCTACATCCAGCCCGTGGTGGCAGCCCCCTGCGCGATGTGCATCAACCCCGTGAACTGGCGCACCGATGCCACGCCCGCCACGCTGCACGACACCATCACCGTCAGCGTCTCGCCCGAGCACCATGTGTTGGTAGTGAAGGGCTACAGCGGCTCGGAATACCAGCCTATCCTGGGCTTCCTCAATGTGGGCGACTTCCACAGCGCCGAACCGTGGCTCTACGAAGAATGCCTGCGCGAGAACATCCGGGTACGGGTGGAGGCTTATTATAAAGAGAAATGTTCACAATTTAAGTAATTGATTCACAATTTAAATGGAATTATTTTCAAAATAACCTATATTTTTTCGATTAAAATTTTTGCAGTTTTATAAACACTACTTATATTTGCAAACGGAGAACGAAAGCAATTGGTTTCATTTTCCCGGCTGGTGAGTACCGAGCAAAGGTTACCATGGAAACGCTTGCTATATTCACAAAAACAAAATTATTTATTAACTAAACTTTTATTACGATTATGGGAAAAATTAATCAAGGCATCCTGGGCGGATTCTCGGGAAAAGTGGGTACTGTGGTAGGCAGTACGTGGAAATCTATCAACTACATGCGGGCTTTGGCCGTAAGTGTACACAATCCAAACACCGTGAAGCAGCAATGCCAACGGGGTAAGTTCCGGACGGCGGCGCAATTCTGCAAGGCAGCCAAACCGGTTATTCAGAATGGTTTCAGGGAGTATGCGTTCAAGCAAACGCCTGTGAATGCGGCGATGTCGTACTTGCTGCGCTACGCCGTGGAGGGCTGTGCGGAGGACGCGACACTGGACTTCAGCAAGGTGCGCGTGAGCCAGGGCAGCCTGACGGCGGCCATGGATGCGACGGTGGACGTGGCAGGAAGCAAAGCTACCTTCAGCTGGACGGACAACAGCGGCACGGGCGACGCGGCAGGCGAAGATGCGGCCATGGTGCTGGCTTATAATAAGGACAGGGGAGAGGCTGTGTGCAACGTGTCGGCTGCCACCCGTGCGGATGGCGCGGCCGAGTTGACCCTGCCAACGAGCTGGGACGGTGAGGCGCTGGCTGTGTACTTCGCTTTCTGCAGCGAGGACAGGCGGGCATCCAACAGCATCTGCCTGAAGAACGACGCAGCAAGCACGGAGCCGGACGAAGGTGACGACGACGGCAACCAGCAGCTCGGATAAACGCCGGCAAGTACCGACAGCGGGCTATGGAATGCAGGCAACCACATGGAGGCCTGCGACCCATAGCCCGCTTGCCAATCTGCACAGAATGGTATTTTTCAGCCCGAAACGCGGCAGATTAAGGATTTATGCTTACTTTTGTCCCACTAAACAATGTAGTACCCAAACATTCACCCGTAAACACGTATCTGATAGATGAGAAAATGGCGTATTGAAGACTCCGAGGAGTTGTACAACATCACCGGATGGGGCACTTCCTACTTCGGTATCAACGAGAAAGGACATGTTGTTGTAACACCGCGCAAAGACGGGGTAGCCGTCGACCTGAAAGAAGTGGTGGACGAGTTGCAACTGCGCGACGTAACCGCACCTATGCTGCTGCGCTTTCCCGATATACTGGACAACCGCATCGAGAAAATATCCTGTTGCTTCAAGCTGGCGGCTGAGGAGTATGGCTACAAAGGCGAAAACTTCATTATCTACCCCATCAAGGCCAACCAGATGCGCCCTGTGGTAGAGGAAATGATAACCCACGGCAAGAAATTCAACCTGGGGCTGGAGGCAGGGTCGAAACCTGAACTGCACGCCGTAATCGGCATTAATACCGACCCCGACTCACTGGTGGTGTGCAACGGCTACAAGGACGAGAGCTTTATAGAACTGGCCTTGCTGACGCAGAAGATGGGCAAACGCATCTTCCTCGTGGTGGAGAAGCTGAACGAGCTGAACCTCATTGCCAAAATAGCCCGCCGGCTGAAGGTGCGCCCCAACATAGGCATCCGCATCAAACTGGCCAGCAGCGGCAGCGGCAAGTGGGAGGAAAGCGGGGGCGACGCCAGCAAGTTCGGGCTGACATCGAGTGAACTGCTCGAGGCGCTGGACTTCCTGGAAAAGAAAGACCTGAAAGACTGCCTGAAGCTGATACACTTCCACATAGGCAGCCAAATAACCAAGATACGCCGCATAAAGAACGCCTTGCGCGAAGCATCACAGTTCTACGTACAGCTCAAGAAGATGGGCTTCGACCTGGAGTTTGTGGACACCGGCGGAGGCATGGGCGTGGACTATGACGGCACCCGCTCGAGCAACAGCGAAAGTTCGGTGAACTACTCCATACAGGAGTACGTGAACGACGTGGTGTCGACCTTCGTCGATGCCGCCGACAAGCACGGTTTTCCCCACCCCAACATCATCACCGAAACCGGACGCAGCCTGACGGCACACCATTCCGTGCTCATCATCGAAGTGCTGGAGACGGCCTCCCTGCCCGAAATGGACGACAACTGGGAACCCGACGAGAATGCCCACGAACTGGTGAAAGAACTGTACCAGATATGGGACAACCTGAACCAACGCAGTATGCTTGAGCCTTGGCACGACGCCCAGCAGATACGCGAGGAGGCTCTCGACCTCTTCAGCCACGGCATTGTAGACCTGAACACACGGGCGCAAATAGAAAAGCTGTATTGGAGCATCTGCCGCGAAATAAGCTCCATTGCCGCAGGCATGAAGCACTGCCCGGAAGAATTCCGGAAACTGAGCAAGCTGCTTGCCGACAAATACTTCTGCAACTTCTCGCTGTTCCAGTCACTACCCGACTCTTGGGCCATCGACCAGATGTTCCCCATCATGCCCATCCAGCGCCTGGACGAGAAGCCCGATCGGGAAGCCACCCTGCAGGACATGACTTGCGACTCGGACGGAAAGATAGCCAACTTCGTCAGCTCACGGGCCGATGCCACCACCTTGCCCTTGCACTCGCTGCGCGACAAGGAACCATATTACCTGGCGGTGTTCCTCGTAGGTGCCTACCAGGAGATACTGGGCGACATGCACAACCTCTTTGGCGACACCAATGCCGTACACATCTCGGTGAACAGCAAGGGTTACTCCATCGACCAGCAAATAGATGGTGAAACAGTGGCCGAAGTACTGGACTACGTGCAATACAACCCCAAACGGCTGGTAAGCAAACTGGAGACTTGGGTCAGCCAGTCGGTCAAAGAAGGCAAAATAACGCTGGAGGAAGGCAAGGAATTCCTCACCAACTATCGCTCCGGCCTGTACGGATACACTTATTTGGAATAATCTAGACACATAAACACAGGAGGGAGATGGACAAACTTACAGTCATCAAAGTAGGGGGGAAAATCGTGGAAGAACACGACACCCTGCAACAACTGCTGGACGACTTTGCCAAGATAAGCGGTTACAAAGTGTTGACACATGGCGGCGGACGGTCGGCTACCCGCCTGGCTACCCGCTTGGGCATAGAGAGCCACATGGTGAACGGGCGACGTATTACGGATGCCGAGACCTTGCAGGTAGTGACCATGGTATATGCCGGGCTGGTAAACAAGAACATCGTGGCCGGCCTGCAAGCCCGTGGTGTGAACGCACTGGGAATGACAGGAGCCGACATGGACGTTATACGTTCGGTGAAACGCCCCGTGCAAGAGGTGGACTACGGATTTGTAGGCGATGTGCGCCAGGTGAACGTAGACCTGCTTGCCGACCTTATCTATAAAGGTGTGGTGCCCGTCATGGCACCCCTTACCCACGACGGACAAGGCAACCTGCTGAACACCAATGCCGACACCATAGCGGGGGAAACAGCCAAAGCCCTTGCCCGACGTTTCGACGTGACCCTGATGTACTGTTTTGAAAAGCCGGGGGTGCTACGCGACGAAAATGATGACAGCAGCCTCATCGCCGAAATCACCCCCGGACTGTTTGACCAGCTGGTGGCCGACGGCGTGGTGCAGGGCGGCATGATCCCCAAGCTGGAAAACTCGTTCGACGCACTCAAGACTGGAGTCTCCGAAGTCGTCATCACGCAAGCCTCGGCCATCGGCAAAGGGGAGGGCACACGCATACGGCTGAAATTCTAAAAAAAGCAAAAAGCACACTTCCTATTGTAACTTTTCACTGGCTCAACCGTCAACTAATTAGAGATGCAAGAACTCAGCTTTCTCAACGACATACTCCCGCTGAAGAACCAACTCTTCCGACTGGCCTTGCGGATAACCCTTGACAGGGCAGAAGCAGAAGACGTGGTGCAGGAGGCCTTGATAAAGGTGTGGAGCAAACGCAATGAGTGGAAGCAACTCGAATCGGTAGAAGCCTACTGCCTGGCAGTGACACGCAACCTCGCTATCGACCACAGTGAAAGGAAGGCAACCCAATCCGTGGAACTGACGGACGACATGGAACAACCCGACGGAACGGCAGGACCGCACGAACAGTTGGTTCACGAAGAACGGATGGCATGGATAGAACGCCTGATGAGCAGCCTGCCCGAAAAGCAGCGGCTTGCCATGCAACTGAGGGATATCGAAGGAAAGAACTATAAAGAAATAGCGATGGCCTTGGAGCAAACGGAAGAACAAGTGAAGGTAAACATCTTCCGCGCCAGGCAAAAGATAAGGCAAAAATTACTGGAGATAGAGAATTATGGATTATAACAATATCGAACAACTACTGGAACGCTACTGGCAATGCGAAACCTCGGTTGAGGAAGAAGCACAGCTGAGGCATTTTTTCACCCAAGAAGAAGTGCCTGCCCACTTGTTGCGCTACAAAAGCTTGTTCGAGTACCAGAAAGGCCAACAGCAACTACAAGTAAGCGATGACTTCGACGCACGCCTGACCGAACGGATTAAAGCCTCTGAACCGATGGTGGTAAAGGCCAGACGGGTATCGTCGACCGTACGCCTCACCCCCTTGCTGAAAGCCGCTGCGGTAATAGCCATTGTGGTGGGCCTGGGCAACCTGATGCAACGCTCGTTCTTTGCAGACAATGCACCGGAAGTAGCTTCCGACACCATTGGCGAACAGATAACCGCGCCGTCGGTGGCCTTATCGCAAGAAGCCGCCAATACTCCCGAAAAGCAGCTGCCCGACAGCATTCCGCCTACCGAGCTGCCGCCCACCGGGAAGGTGACGACCAAATAAACAGACATTTTCATTTGCTTTAAACATAAGATTATAGTTAGTGTGCTTTA
Source organism: uncultured Bacteroides sp. (assembly GCA_944320635.1). GTDB lineage: Bacteria > Bacteroidota > Bacteroidia > Bacteroidales > Bacteroidaceae > Bacteroides. The sequence continues at coordinate 5,255 of CALUIF010000182.1, forward strand.
TTAAGAAACCTGAGGCTGTGAAGTTTCAATATCTCTCAACACTTGTGAAAACTAACTAAGATAAAAGGGACTCTGCGTGATGCAGCGTCCCTTTTATTTTCCCCATACCGGGGAACAAGCAGATGTAGTTAATGTAGTTGATTGAGAGAGATTTCTTATAGCTTATGCAGATGGCGCTTGGGCACATCGAGCTCGGGGTTGCCCTTATAGCCCACGTCACCGCTGCCACTGACACGCACCTTCAGGAAGTCCACGGCATGGCATTCTATGTCGCCCGAACCGGAGATGTGGGTATCGACCCTGGAGACTTCGAGACCGGCAGCCAGAATGTCGCCCGAACCAGTGACGCCATAATCGGCCTGCTGTGCCTTCCCGCCATTTATCTTGAACGTACCCGAGCCTGTCACCTCCACCTTCACTGCGTCGCTTGCCAGCAGATGGCTGAACTCTACGTCGCCCGAACCGGTGATGTTGCCCTTCATGGAGCCGCACACCACGTCTTGGCCGTCCAGGTTGCCGGAGCCAGTGACCGTGGCTTTAAGGGCGGTACACACCACACGGTTCACATTCACATTGCCCGAGCCCGTGATGGCCAGCTTCAAGTCGCCCGTCTTCAGCTCGCCGGGCAACAGGAAGGAGCCGGAGCCAGACAAGTCCACGCCGTCCAGCTGTTCCGACGAGATGCGCACCTGCAGTTTGTCATAAGACACACGCACGTTCTTCTTGAACCCCAAGTGCAGCGTGCCACCCTTCACATAGATGTCGAGCAAGTCCACGATGTTGTCCGACGTATAGACCTCCACCGTGGGGCGGCCGGACTTCTGGGCATAGGTCACGTCGAACGAGCCTGCCACTTCTACCCGGGTAAAGTTGTCCACGCGGATATCCTTGGTCACATAAGTCTTGCTTGCCTTAACGGTCTTCCGGCCAAACCAATCGCCTGAGTTGTACGTGCTTTGTCCGCAAGACATCAGGCCGAGCGCCGCCACGACGGCGGCAAAGAGTGTAGTCAGTTTCTTCATTGTGTTTCTGCTTTAAATGTTGTTTTTACCTGTTAGACGGGGCGCGGGCACGAAAAGTTGCACGATCCGCCGCTTTTTTTCTTGAAAAATATGCCATTAGGCAAAAACTTGTCTATATTTGCGCTTATTAACCTAAAAAACAATAATCATGAGACGTTTTATAGACTACTTAAGAACACTGTCGCTGCTATTGTGTTGCAGCATAATGTTCACTACTTGCACTACAGAAAACGCAGTCAACGACCCGGAAGCCATAAAACCATTTATCGGCACATGGGAAGGTAAACTTCAAGGTTCCGGCGGCTACTGGAGAGTAACTTTTTACGAAAACATGACGGCCCGACTGACCAACTATCTTTATGATGCATACGGTCAAATAATGGTAAGGATGGACTTTACAAGCAACTGGGACCTTACGGATGGAGAGTTTTTCATAGCCGATTATTACTACGGGCACATGGTATCCGACAACAAAATACAAATGAATACCAGGCTGGCAGAGCCATTCACATACGTCACCCTACGCAAAATAACAGACAACAAAAACGACATCTACCTCATCATTGACAAACAGAATGCCGTCAAAAAGCTGATAGGAAGCTGGGAAGGGATAGACAATAACAAGGAATATGCACGGCTACTCGTTCTCCAAGATAGACACGGATTCACCTCCGCACTTGAAGCACGCTATTACCCGGAAGTGCTTACCTTGCCTACCTCAGCGGCATGGGACATACAAGGCACAACCATAACACTGCGAGGTACTGCTGTGATTCCGGGACAAGAGTCTGTAGAATACTCCGAACAAGGCCGGTTGGTAGATGACAACACCATTGAACTACCGAACATCACACTTAAAAGGAAGAATCCCGACCCCGTAATCAACGACACGCAAGTAATAGAAGCCGCCGTCGGCAGATGGGTAAATGATAACGGCGACTGGTATCAATTCAATGCGGACATGACCGTCGTATGGAGGATTGGCGGCGTTAAAACCGACGGCTACACCTGGGGGACATCGGACGATGAAGTAGTAATTCACCTTTGGGATGAAGACTACCCCTTCAAGCAGCGTTTCGTATTCATGGACGACGAACTGGTTCAATTCCCCTGCTTGGAAGGAAGTCCCCGTTTCCACAAGGCGGCAGAAGAGTAGCCTCCGGCCCATGCCCGCCCTATCCACACTCCACGACCCCGAGCTGGGCAGCATCGTCCTGCGCCCCGACGCGCGCGCCCGCCGGCTGACCTTCCGCATGCGCGACGGACGCCTGCACGTCAGCCTGCCGCCGGGCACACCTGTGGTCGAGGTGCGCAAGGCCGTCGACCAGTTGCGCCCGCGCCTGAAAACCATGCGCGGTGCCGGAAGCCTGCCACTCATCGACACCGACTACCGCATCGACACGGACTTCTTCCACCTCAGCCTCACCGAAGGCACGGGCAGCCGCTTCCTGGCGCG
>CALUIF010000183.1 GCA_944320635.1 uncultured Bacteroides sp.
CTATATCGGCACATTGCATTTTTGTATTCGCGAGACTGCCAAACAGACTTAAGACCTAAGAATGTAGCAATACCTTGCTCTGACTTTTCAGGAGCATAATATGCGAGCATAAGGTTTGAAAAAAATCCAAAAAGTAAAGATAAAGTCATTTGAATAGGATTTGTTTTCGGATTTTCTTCAAAATATTTTATTATCTTATTGGCTTTTAAAATGTCTTTTTCAATAAGAGCACTGCGAAGTTCAAAATTATTATAATCTTTGCTGATTCCAATATTATGCTCTATTAATTCGGGAGTAACGCGTGTCTGATTTTTTGGAATTATCAAAGTCAGTTTGTCCAATTCTCCACTTAAACGACTAAGGTCGGTACCTACAAAATCAGCCAACATTGCAATTGCTTTAGGTTCTATATCTAATCCCTTTTGCTTCATATATGTGCCGATAAAGGCAGGTAACTGATTTTCTTTTACTTTTTTTGATTCAAAAAGAATTCCTTTTTTCTCGATTTCTACAGCAAGTTTTTTCCGACGGTCAATAAGGCCGTGTTTATGACAGATTACTAATATGGTGGACGGTTGTGGCTTTTGTAAGTAATAAAACAGTTCGTTCATATTTCGGATATTCTGTGCTTCTTTGACAATAATGATTTGATGCTCAGCCATCATAGGGTATCGTTTAGCAGCATTAATAACAGAAACAATATCTGTATCTGCTCCATATACGATGGTCAAATTAAACTCTTTCTCCGAATCGGATAATATATGATCCGCTATATAATCGGCTATTAAGTCTATATAATAAGATTCCTCTCCCATGAGATAATAGATGGGGCGATATTGCTTGGCGCGCAATTCTTTCAATACATCATCACAGGTTATTTCTTGTTTAGCCATATTATAATAGTATATCTGATTAATCAATTTTAGCTAATAATCATACTCAAAAGAGCTGATTTGTGACGATTCTTATCTTGCTTTCCATAGAAATCTGTAATTTTGCCTTTGCTTGTAAAGGATAGAATCGTTATTTAACTTACAAATGTAGCAATGTTATCGTTAAACTTACCCGCATTTGATGCAAAAATTGCGGAAAAGGAGGGAAAAAACTTTATTTTTGATATTCTACGACACCGTTATGTAGCTTTGACGCCCGAAGAATGGGTGCGTCAACATTTCGTGCATTTTCTCATAAATTATAAAAGATACCCTTCTGTTCTTATGGCCAATGAGGTGCAAATACGTCTTAATGGCACTCAGAAACGTTGTGATACCGTACTATATCGGCGTGATTTAACGGCACGGATGATTATGGAATATAAGGCTCCTACTGTGTCTATCAAACAAAACGTGTTCGACCAAATAACCCGTTATAATATGGTAATGAAAGTAGATTATCTGATTGTCAGCAATGGAATACAACATTATTGTTGCAAAATGGATTATGAACGAAATCGCTATGCATTTCTTTCCGATATTCCTGAATACTGTTTACTCTAAATAAGAAAGGCGGGAAGGTATATGAACACCTCCTCGCCTTTCTTTTAAAGGGGAATATCAAGATTAATCCATTTCAGTTAGTTTTTTGCGGGTTCTCGCAGGCTTTTCTTTAGGAGTGGTGACCTTAGGTTCGGTCGTAATTCCTGCCAATTCAGGGTCAATCATAATACGTCCGCAATATTCGCAAACGATAATTTTCTTACGCGACCGTATGTCCAATTGTCGTTGGGGCGGAATTTTGTTGAAGCATCCGCCGCATGCATCACGTTGCACATATACAATGCCAAGTCCATTTCGAGAGTTTTTGCGAATTCGTTTGAATGATTGAAGCAGACGTGGCTCTATTTTTGTTTCCAGTTCCTTGGCCTTGTCTCTCAGTTTTTCTTCCTCTTGCTTGGTTTCTGAAACAATTTCATCCAGCTCGTTTTTCTTCACTTCGAGGTCCTTTTGGCGTTCTTCCAACAAAGTGCTGCTCTTTTCTACTTCTTTCGTTTTTTCGTTCTGTTGTTCGGTAAATTCGCGAATACGTTTCTCACACAATTCGATTTCCAGCGTTTGGAATTCGATTTCTTTGCTCAAAAAGTCGTATTCACGGTTATTACGTACATTATCTTGCTGCTCCTTGTATTTCGCTACAGAAGCCTTAGCCGTTTCAATTTCCACTTTTTTCCCTGCGATGGAGGTCTTGAGTTCGGAAATTTCGCTTTTGATTCTTTCAATGCGTGTTGTCAAACCTGCTATTTCATCTTCCAAGTCTTGTACTTCCAAAGGCAATTCGCCCCTCAATGTTTTGATTTCATCAATTTTGGAAAGCATGGTTTGCAACTGATACAAAGTCTTCAATTTTTGTTCTACGGTCAGTTCTTGTGGATTTTTCTTTGCTTCTTTAGCCATTTTTACAAATAGTTTATGGGGTTTGTGTTCACCTTGGTTTGCTTAACAGCTAGGTTTGGAAACAAATCCCTGATTAATTGATAGAAAATTTCTTGTGTATATTGCTCGCTTTCATAGTGTCCTATTTCGGCTAGCAGGATTTCCGAATCATAATTGAAATAATCGTGATACTTTATTTCGCCGGTAATGAATACATCGGCGTGCTGACGGATAGCACTTGTTATGAGGAAGGCGCCCGCTCCTCCACACAAAGCCACGGTCTTTATAAGGCGTTGGTTCCATCTGTTGTGGCGCAGGCATTTCACTTCAAACGTCTGTTTTATGCGCTCCAAAAATTTCTTTTCATCTTCTTCTTTTTCCAATTCGCCGATGGCACCCGCCCCTGCCTGTACGCCATCATCCTTTGGTTCTAATATCCGGACATTCTTCAGGCCTATCTTTTCGGCAATCTTATAGTTTACCCCACCTTGCGCATTGTCCAGATTGGTGTGGGCGGAATAGATGACTATGCCATTTTTTATTGCCTTTAGGATACATCTTTCCACATAGTCCTTTCCTGTAATGGATTTATATCCTTTGAATATAAGCGGATGATGTGAAATCACCAGATTATACCCCTGACCTATGGCTTCGTCGAGCACGGCCTCGGTTACGTCAAGACACAATAAAGCCCCTGTAACTTCCGCATCTGTTAGTCCTATTTGCAGGCCGGCATTATCAAATCCGTCTTGCAATGGCAGAGGCGCGAACTGTTCAAGGGCGTCCACAATCTCCTTAATTTTCATTATGTAGGGAAATTTTGTGCAAAGATAGCGTAAAAAAAGAAGCTATTAAGCATGAAAACCAACCGGCTGGTTTGTTTTTTTATTATTTTAAGAATTAGCACAAGCATAATCCGCATCAATCATTTTATCTTCGCAATCAATTTTAAATATAAGCAATATGGAATATACGGATGAAATAGAAGTGCGTGCTCCCCATCTGCCTGCAGAGTGGGCTTTGCAAAGCGGAGTGCAGCTCACTTGGCCTCATGCCAAAACCGATTGGGCATATTTACTGGATGAAGTGGTACATTGCTTCACCAATATTGCACGAGAAATTGCTGCACATGAGAAGTTGCTTATTGTTACTCCCGAACCGGAAAATGTAAGAAAACAAATTGCCGGAAAGGTGAATATGGAAAATGTTTGTTTTGCTACATGTGACAGTAACGATACATGGGCTCGCGACCATGGAGCCATTACCATGCTTGATGCTGATGGAGCAGTTACCTTGCTTGATTTCACATTCAACGGATGGGGATTAAAGTTTGCAGCTGACATGGATAATCAAATCACTCGCCATTTGGTCGAATTGGGTGTCCTGAGCGGGCGTTATGTCAATCGTTTGAGTTTTGTTTTAGAAGGAGGAAGCATTGAAAGTGATGGCATGGGCACGTTGCTTACAACCTCCAAGTGTCTCCTTTCTCGCAATCGAAATGATCAGTTGAACAAGGCGGACATTGACGAATACTTGCGTTCAACCTTCTGTTTGCAACGCGTGTTGTGGCTGGATCATGGTTATCTGGCAGGAGATGATACGGATAGCCACATAGATACCTTGGCGCGCTTCTGTTCGCCCGACACTATTGCTTATGTGCAATGCACCGATACGAACGATGAACACTACGAAGCTTTGCGCTTGATGGAGGAGCAACTGAAGACTTTCTGCACATTGAAAGGTGCCCCCTATCGCCTTCTCCCCTTGCCTATGCCCGATGCAATTGTCATTGATGGCGAACGTCTTCCTGCTACGTATGCCAATTTTTTGATAATGAACGAAACGGTGCTTTATCCCACTTACGGTCAGCCAATGAACGATGCACGTGCCCGCGAGGTGTTACAAACTGCATTTCCCAAATATGAAATCGTCGGTATTGATTGTCAGGTCCTAATTCGTCAACACGGTTCATTACATTGTGTCACGATGCAATATCCTGTGGGAGTAATAAAATAATGATTTACTACATCGTTAGTAACATTCTGATATTTTTGTACAATAAATTATAATCATATATCTGATGAAAAAAATAAGAGTAGGCATTGTTCAACAAGCCAATACAGCCGACATTCGGACAAATTTGATGAATTTAGCCCGAAACATTGAAGCCTGTGCCATGCATGGGGCTCAACTGATCGTGTTGCAAGAATTGCATAACACGCTTTACTTTTGTCAAACGGAAAATACGCAATTCTTTGATTTGGCTGAGCCAATTCCTGGACCTTCCACTGGATTCTTCTCGGAATTGGCGGCTGCCAACAAAGTGATATTGGTAACTTCTTTATTTGAAAAACGGGCTACTGGTCTTTACCACAATACGGCGGTGGTGTTCGACCGGGATGGAAGCATTGCCGGTAAATACCGGAAAATGCATATACCCGATGACCCGGGCTTTTACGAAAAGTTCTATTTTACACCGGGAGACATAGGCTTTGAACCCATTCAAACCTCTCTAGGCAAGCTTGGGGTACTGGTGTGCTGGGATCAGTGGTATCCTGAAGCTGCTCGCTTAATGTCGTTGAAAGGGGCAGAAATGTTGATATATCCTACTGCTATCGGTTGGGATTTGAATGACTCTAAAGAAGAACAAATGCGTCAGCTTAATGCTTGGATTATTTCGCAACGGGGGCATGCTGTAGCCAACGGGATTCCAGTCATCTCTGTAAACCGTGTGGGACACGAGCCAGATCCTTCCGGGCAAACAAGTGGTATTCTATTTTGGGGTAATAGCTTCATAGCAGGGGCTCAAGGTGAACTTTTGGCACAAGCAGGGAATAATGCTCCGGATAACTTGGTTGTAGAGATAGACATGGAAAGAAGCGAAAATGTGCGTCGTTGGTGGCCTTTCTTGCGTGACCGCAGAATTGATGCTTATGAAAACTTAACGAAACGCTATATAGACTAACGGAACTTTTGTGTATAAGATGTGGCTTCATTTAAAAGTCACCCGTCTATTCATCACGAAGTTGACACTTCCGTATATGAACAGGCCTAAAAATTGAGCAAGATATTCATTGAGTCCTATCCCTTCTACCATGGCTATAAGAAATAAGAATTGAGAGGCGTATGCCATCCCAAAGGCAATGGAAAAGAGCAGCACTTGTTGCCAAGTGTTGCTCTTTTTGTTTTCAGTCGGGAATACCCAATATTTGCACCACACAAAATTGTGGATTTGTGCCAAAATGTAAGCTGACACATTGGAAAGCATGTAATTGATGTCCAGCACATCCATCATTACCCATACGGTGACGGCCATGATAAGGGCATTCAACGTACCGATAACGCCAAAACGGAAAATGCGTATGGATTCTTTCACTCTTTCAGACAGATTTTACTTTCACGACTTTACGTCCACAATCAGGTTTAATTCATCCAATTGTTTTTGATCCAAATAGCCCGGAGCATCCAGCATAACATCACGCCCACTGTTGTTCTTCGGGAAAGCAATACAGTCTCTAATGCTGTCGAGCCCGGCGAAAATGCTGACCCAACGATCCAAACCATATGCCAATCCTCCATGGGGAGGAGCGCCGTACTTAAAGGCATTCATCAAAAAGCCAAATTGTTCTTGTGCTTTTTCGGGTGTAAATCCTAAAATTTCGAACATCTTCCCTTGTAATTGTGCATCATGAATACGAATAGATCCACCACCGACTTCAATGCCATTACATACCATGTCGTAGGCATCGGCGCGGACAGAAGCCGGGTCGGTATCCAATAATGGAATGTCTTCTTCTTTAGGATGTGTAAAGGGGTGGTGCATGGCCATCAGGCGGCCTTCTTCTTCACTCCATTCGAACATGGGGAAGTCTACTACCCATAACAAGGCAAACTTGTTCTTGTCTCGCAATCCCAATTGATTGCCCATTTCCAAACGAAGTTCACTCAACTGCTTGCGAGTCTTCATGGCATCATCCCCACTCAAAATCAGGATCAAATCGCCAGGTTTGGCTTGGAAGGCTGCTTTCATTTCCTGAAGCACTTCTTGTGTATAGAACTTGTCTACACTTGATTTGACATTTCCATCGGCTTCTACTCGTGCATAAACCAAGCCTTTGGCTCCTATTTGTGGACGTTTCACGAAGTCTGTCAAAGCATCCAGTTGCTTGCGTGTATAGTGGGCGGCGCCTTCGGCGCAGATGCCGCCAATATATGCGGCATTGTCGAATACAGAGAAACCATGCCCTTTCATGATGTCCATCAATTCTACGAACTTCATGTCAAAGCGCAGGTCGGGTTTATCGCTTCCATAATATTTCATGGCATCTGCCCACGGCATTCTCATGAATGGTTCGGACAATTCCACCCCACGAATTTCCTTAAACAAATATTTTGCCATGCCTTCAAATAGCTCAATAATATCGTCCTGTTTCACAAAAGACATCTCGCAATCTATTTGAGTAAACTCGGGTTGACGGTCAGCACGCAAGTCTTCGTCGCGGAAGCACTTAGCAATCTGAAAGTAACGGTCAAAGCCTGAAACCATGAGCAATTGTTTTAACGTTTGCGGGCTTTGGGGCAGGGCATAAAATTGTCCGGGGTTCATGCGTGAAGGTACTACAAAGTCGCGCGCACCTTCAGGCGTAGAGCCTATAAGTAATGGTGTCTCTACCTCAATGAATCCTTTGCTGTCCAAATATTTGCGCACTTCTATGGTCATTTTATGGCGCAATTCCAAGTTCTTGCGTACCGCATTGCGGCGTAAGTCCAAATAGCGGTACTTCATGCGGATGTCATCACCTCCATCCGTGTTGTCTTCTATGGTAAACGGAGGAGTTAAAGCAGTGTTAAGCACATTCAATTCAGAAACGGCAATTTCAATATCTCCGGTAGGGATATTGGCGTTCTTACTAAAACGCTCGTTCACCATGCCTGTTACTTGAATGACATATTCGCGCCCTAAATGGTTGGCCTGCTCGCAAAGTGAGGCATTTACTTCCTCATTGAAAACCAATTGGGTTATTCCATAACGGTCACGCAGGTCGATGAAAGTCATTCCTCCCATCTTACGGCTACGCTGCACCCATCCGGCCAGCGTCACTTGCTTATTAATGTCGGAGATGCGTAATTCTCCACAAGTATGTGTCCTATACATTTTTATATAATATATGAATTATAGATTTTGCAAATAAATTCGTTCGGGCTATACCCGCTCTACACATGAATAGGCGTGCAAAAATACACAAATCAAACTGAAGGAAAGCCAAATCTGGAAATATTTTCAATGACTGGTTCCGTTTTTTTTCGTGAGAAGCTTGAATTGCCTTTTTCCTTTGTCTAATATCTGTTTGTTCCGGAGAGCTATATCTGATACAATAGATTCATTGATTTGCTTCAGCCCATTGATATAATCTTGTGCTCTTTGCAGTACACTGACAGGATTTGCCGGGGCATTTTTCTGAACGATAACCCGTATACCCTTTTTCACAATTGCGACATTAATGTCCTTTTCCGTCATCATGGGGTCACCGTCATAATGCACTAATCCTGGTTTGGCCCTATGGATGTGCAAAGTTTGGCATCTGAAAGTTTTAATCCGGCTGTTCTGGTCAATGGTTTTATTGAATAATTGGAAAGCCAAAGCCGGTACATCGAGCATGGTAAAAGGCTCTACAATAGTTACATCCAGCAAACCGTCGTTCAATGTGGCCTGCGGAGTAATGTAAGCATTATTTCCATATTGCGAGGCATTTCCGCACGCTATCAAAAAAGCCTTATAATGAGCTGTGCTTCCGTCCATATCCAATTCGTAAGTTTCGGGGCGGTAGTTAAGGCTTTCGCGCAATGTTTGCTCCAGGTAAGTCAATGGACCTCTTTTCCCGGCTTGCGAAAATTTCAAACTGACAAATGCGTCAAATCCTACACCGCAAGTACAGAAGAATGGCACGCCATTGATTTTCCCATAATCAATAATATCTTCCCATCCTTCATTAATTACCTCAATTGCTCCTTGGGGATCCATAGGTATTTGCAAATGCCGTGCAAGACCATTGCCTGAACCACATGGTATGATACCTAAAGCGGTTTGGGTATGTACTAAGGAACGGGCTATTTCATTGACGGTGCCGTCTCCCCCAACCGCCACAACGGCATATGCGTTGTCTTGCGCTTTTTGCGCGGCAATTTCTACGGCATGTCCAGAATATTGTGTATAAATGATTTCGACTCCATACTTGTCCTTGTCTATGCATTCGTCAATGCAATTCAAAATATGCGCTTTGCCATGGGTGCCCGACTTGGGATTGACAATAAATGCTATTTGTTTTCGGTTTTTCATCATAATTGACCGGGGAATAATCGACAATGTTGCAAATGTAGCATAAATATTCCGTTTGTGCAAAATGAGATAAGGTGCGAATAGTTCTTTGGACAAAGAGTGGAGTAAGCAGGCACTACCCCGCAGTTTAGTCCGAGTAAACTGACAGTTTATTCTTGATAAATTGTGATAAACTGTTAATCGGGTAATTATCAGCCTGATAAAAGACATCAAACTTGAACCCCAAGTACCCGCTAAAATGCACATTTTGATACCGCACGAAGTATAAAAACAGGAAATGGCAGTTTTTTTCATCGTAAATGAAGCAGATAATAACTTAATTTCTTATCTTTGCCCCCTGTTTTTAAGAACATGTTTTTTAGCCGAATTTTAGGTATTCATTATTTCTAAAATATAGATACGTTCAATGGGTTTACTACAAGACAAATTCGCGAAATACGACGTGCCTCAACAATTCATGGCAAAAGGCGTATATCCTTATTTCCGTACGATTGATAGCCATCAAGACACAGAGGTGATGATGGATGGCAGAAAAGTTTTAATGTTCGGTTCAAACGCTTACATGGGACTGACCTATGATAGACGCATCATAGAAGCCGCCAAAGCCGCGACAGATAAATATGGTACGGGATGTGCAGGCTCCCGCCTATTGAACGGAACCCTTGACATCCATGTGGAGTTGGAGAAAGAACTGGCTGAATTTGTCGGAAAAGATGAAGCCTTATGTTTCTCTACAGGATTTACAGTAAATGAAGGTGTCATTCCCCAAGTGGTTGGTCGAGGCGATTATATCATTTGCGATGATCGCGATCATGCTTCCATTGTAGATGGACGCCGTCTTTCATTTGCCACACAATTGAAGTACAAGCACAACGATATGGAAGCCTTGGAGAAAGAGCTTCAGAAATGTGCACCCGATGCGGTCAAGCTGATTGTGGTAGATGGCGTATTCTCAATGGAAGGAGATTTGGCTAACCTGCCGGAAATTGTCCGTTTAAAGAAGAAATATAACGCAAGCATTTATGTGGATGAAGCTCATGGTTTGGGCGTATTTGGCAAGGAAGGCCGGGGAGTTTGTGACTATTTTGGTGTGAGCGATGATGTGGACTTAATAATGGGTACGTTCAGCAAGTCGCTGGCATCCATAGGCGGATTCGTTGCAGGAGACAAAGAGGTCATCAATTGGCTGCGCCATAATGCCCGCTCCTACATATTCCAAGCGAGCAATACACCGGCGGCTACAGCAGCTGCTCGCGAAGCGCTACACATCATCCGCACGGAACCCGAACGCATACAACGCCTATGGGATATTACGAACTATGCCTTGAAAAGCTTCCGTGAAGCAGGGTTCGAAATCGGAGATACTCAGTCTCCTATTATTCCGCTTTACGTACGCGATACGGAAAAGACATTTACCGTTACCAAGTTGGCTTTTGATGAAGGTATCTTCATCAATCCCGTCATACCGCCTGCATGCGCTCCGCAAGATACATTGGTCCGCGTGGCTCTCATGGCAACGCACACAAAGGAACAAGTGGATTTTGCCGTTGAGAAACTGACCAAGTGCTTTAAGGCATTGGATATTCTGCGTTAACCAATAGCAGGTAGAACGTAAGTTGAACGAAACGACATAAGGCGTAAGTCAAAATTAAGGGGGATGCGAAATCCCCCTTAATGCTATTCTATCACTTCGGCATCGGAAATATCGGAGTTTTTACCAACTGGGGATGGAGCCTTTGGGCGGCATCTGGTAAACTTCACCCAGTTGAGCAGTTCGGAGCAAGCGTAGACAATGGAGCTTGCTCCTATAATTATAAATATAGTGGAGCGTACACCAACGGGGTTGAACAAAGAGAACAATCCTGCCAGCAGAATGAGTACGGGCACTATATAAAATCCTGCAGGTACAGGCATCCAGCGACGTGCCGACATGAGGGTTGCAACCTGTTGTACTCCGCCCATTACCAAAATAAATCCCAAAACATAAGTCAGAAAGTCAGCAAAAAAACCGGGCATTATAATTAGCCACAAGCCAAAAAGCAGACTTCCGATGGCTAGCAAGGGGAAAGATATGCGGTATTCGGCTTTCTCAGTAAAATAGGCTACAATACTGATGAGCGAAGGAATTAGGAATACCACACCGATGGTGATGACAAAATAGTCGCCGGCTTCATTGGGAAACAACACCAGAATCAAGCCGATGACAAGTGCGCAAATGGCACGTAAAAAAGAGTAACTTAATCTTTTCATAACAGATAATGTTTTGGTGCGAAGATACAATTTTCCTACCAATCTATCTTTAATAAAACGAAATAATCTGCTTTTTCGGACTTTATGGTTACCTGTAATATTTCCTGTTTCATTTTTTTTCTGTATGTTTGTCAGGCAAAATTTGATTAGAAAATACGACATGGAAACAAATCATAAACTTATCATTTACCAAGTATTTACAAGACTGTTTGGCAATAACAACGAGCACTGCATTCCCCATGGAAGTTTCGTAGAGAATGGGTGCGGACGCATGGCCGATTTTACAGGGAAGGCTTTGAATGAAATCAAGCAATTGGGAGCGACTCACATCTGGTACACCGGAATTATTGAGCATGCCACGCAGACCGATTACAGGCGCTATGGCATTCGTCCCGATCATCCTGCTGTGGTAAAGGGGAAGGCCGGTTCGCCTTATGCCATCAAAGATTATTACGATGTAGATCCCGACCTTGCAAAGGATGTACCCGAGCGCATGAAGGAGTTTGAACTATTGGTAAAGCGGACACATCGTGCAGGCTTGAAGGTTATAATCGATTTTGTACCCAACCACGTAGCGCGGCAATACCATTCAGATGTACAGGCTCAAGGTTCCCAGTTGGGTGAAGACGATGATACGAATCTGGCCTTCAGTGTTCATAACAACTTCTATTATATCCCTGACAAGGCATTACAAGGCCAGTTTGACATGCAGGCAGCTGCAGCAGAACCCTATTACGAATATCCGGCACGAGCCACAGGCAATAATCGTTTCGACGCCTACCCCAATGTGAATGATTGGTATGAAACGATAAAATTGAATTATGGTGTAGACTATTTCCACGGGGGTATCAAGTATTTCGATCCTGTGCCCGACACCTGGCATAAGATGCTCGGTATCTTGCTCTTTTGGGCTGCTAAAGACATCGACGGGTTCCGTTGTGACATGGCGGAGATGGTTCCTGTAGAGTTTTGGGAGTGGGCAATTCCTCAAGTCAAGGAACAATTCCCCGGCATACTGTTTATAGCCGAGGTATATAACCCTAATGAATACCGTAACTACCTGCAGCGAGGTAAGTTTGACTACTTGTATGACAAAGTGGGTCTGTATGACACTTTGCGTGCCATCATTTGTGGGCAAGAGTCGGCCACAGCCATTACCCGTTGTTGGCAATGCCTTTCGGGCATCGAAACACATATGTTGAACTTCTTGGAGAACCACGACGAGCAACGTATCGCTTCCGATTACTTCGCCGGAGATCCTGCAAAGGCCATTCCTGCATTGGCTGTAGCTGCTTGTATGAACGTCAATCCTATGATGGTGTATTTCGGTCAGGAACTGGGCGAACGAGGCATGGATTGTGAAGGTTTCAGTGGAAGGGACGGGCGAACCACTATCTTCGACTACTGGAGTGTAGACACGGTACGACGCTGGCGGAATGGCGGGAAGTTTGATGGAAAGTTGTTGACGGAGGCTGAGAAACGTCTGCAAACCACGTACCGCCGGATATTGACCCTTTGCAACGAAGAGCCTGCCATCGCCAGCGGACAGTTCTTTGACCTGATGTATGCTAATCTGGGCGGATGGCGCTTCAACGAACATCGCCAGTTTGCTTTCTTACGCAAATTGGGGAAAGAAGCCTTGCTCATCGTGGCTAATTTCGATGCTGCCATGACGGGAGTTGCTGTCAACCTGCCTGCACATGCCTTCAGCTTCCTGGATATGCCCCAGCTTGAAAGTCATAAGGTTACTGACTTAATAACGGGTAGAGACGAAACTATCAGTTTCGTGCCCTACCGCGCCACGGAGACCAGCGTACCGGGATATGGAGTGAAAATACTGAAAATCACTTGGTAAAAGGCTGACGTTATGGTCACTTCGTTTAAAGTCAAGACAGGCTGTTCAGTAAGTTTGCCAATTGGTCGGCATTGAGATTCTTGGCCACAATAACTCCGTTGTCGTCCAGCAGATAGTTGGCAAAGCCACGGTTTAAATGATACGTCCGGAACAAGCTGGAAGCCTCCCCCTCGGTATCCACCAGGCAGGCGGCACCTTTTATCTTGTCTCTCCGGACGGTTTCCTGAAAGACGGAAGCATATTTGTCAAACGAAACGGAGACCATAGCCACATCCGTAGCTGCGGAGGAAGTCTGCAAAGTGTGGTTCAGTGTGGCATTCATCAATCTCGAGGGAGCATCGTAGCTGGCCCAAAAGCTCAGCAATACATATTTCCCCTTATAACTGGAGAGTTTTCCTTCCTCAGTTCCTACAGAGGTCAGGTTGAAGTCGGGGGCAATGTTGCCCACGTTAAGTCCTTGGGTTGCCTTGTCTTTCCCCATGAAAGACGTCAACACAGTCAGTAATACAACTAAGAAAATCCATTTGGCATATCTCATGCGTTACGGTTTTAATTAATACTGCCCGGCTGTTCTTATTCTGATCTCTCGTCGCCGGGGTTATCCTGAAGCTTTGGAATACCTTAAAGGGGTTGATAGCCAAAACCTTTCATTTGAAATCGGGCGCAAAGGTAAGCATTTCTCAAAGCAAGTTCCAAATAAACAAACATTTTTCTTACTTTTTTGCCTCACTTTTTTATGTTGTTTAGCATAAATAGGCGGATTTTTCTTACTTTTGCAACCGAAAACAATCTCAAACTTTACCCAACATGAAACAAACCAACGCCACCGAACTCATTCTGATACGCATTACCGGTGAAGACCGTCCGGGACTCACCGCTTCTGTCACTGAAATCCTTGCACAATACGATGCTACCATTCTCGACATTGGCCAGGCCGACATTCACAACACCTTGTCGCTCGGCATCTTGTGTAAGACCGAAGAACAACATTCGGGCTTTATCATGAAAGAACTGCTGTTCAAGGCTTCGTCGCTGGGCGTTACAGTGCGTTTCTATCCTGTCACAACCAAGGAGTACGAGGAATGGGTGAGCATGCAGGGGAAAAACCGATATATACTTACCCTGCTGGGACGTAAATTGTCGGCCAAGCAAATCTCTGCTGCCACACGCATACTGGCCGAGCAGGGGCTGAACATCGATGCCATCAAGCGACTGACCGGCCGCATTCCGCTGGATGAGTGCACCTCCCGCACTAGGGCTTGCATAGAGTTTTCCGTCCGCGGTACGCCTAGGGATCGCACGCAGATGCAGGCACAACTGATGAAGTTGGCTACCGAGTTGGAAATGGATTTCTCTTTTCAGCTGGACAATATGTATCGCCGGATGCGACGCCTGATATGTTTCGATATGGACTCTACACTTATTGAGACCGAGGTTATTGACGAACTGGCCATGCGTGCCGGTGTGGGCGATGAGGTGAAAGCCATTACCGAGAGCGCCATGCGGGGTGAGATTGACTTCACTGAAAGCTTTACCCGCCGCGTAGCTCTTCTTAAGGGACTGGACGTAAGTGTGATGCAGGATATTGCGGAACATCTCCCTATCACCGAGGGAGTGGACAGACTGATGTTTGTGCTTAAGAAGTATGGTTACAAGATAGCTATATTATCCGGTGGATTCACCTACTTTGGCGAGTATCTCCAGAAAAAGTATGGTATTGATTATGTCTACGCCAACGAGCTTGAGATAGAAGACGGCAAGCTGACTGGCCGTTACGTGGGCGACGTGGTCGACGGCAAACGTAAAGCCGAGTTGCTCCGTCTCATTGCCCAGGTTGAAAAGGTGGATATTGCCCAGACCATTGCCGTAGGCGACGGTGCCAACGACCTCCCCATGCTGGGTGTAGCCGGGTTGGGCATAGCCTTCCATGCCAAGCCCAAGGTGGTGGCCAATGCCAAGCAATCCATCAACACCATCGGGCTGGATGGCGTGCTCTACTTCCTGGGCTTTAAAGACTCGTACATCGACGCACCCCGTCTGTAAGGTCGGTCATGCGTCCGCGGTGACAGCCCTACCCTTGCCTGCATTTTTACCACTAAGTAGTAAGAAACTTTCCCGCACTTTCATTATCTTTGCGGGCGAATTAGAGAGATATAGCATGAAGTTTTCCGAATTGAACCTGAACGAACAAGTGCTGGAGGCGCTCGACGCCATGCGCTTTGAAGAATGCACCCCCGTCCAAGAACAAGCCATCCCCGTCATACTCGAAGGCCGTGACCTCATAGCTGTGGCACAGACCGGAACGGGTAAAACAGCCGCCTATCTGCTACCTGTATTGAACAAACTGTCGGAAGGCGGATATCCCGAAGACGCCATCAACTGCATTGTCATGGCTCCGACAAGAGAATTGGCGCAACAGATTGACCAGCAGATGGAGGGTTTTTCTTACTTCATGCCGGTGTCGAGCGTGGCAGTGTATGGCGGCAACGACGGCATTCTGTTCGAGCAGCAGAAGAAAGGCCTCACGTTGGGAGCCGATGTGGTTATTGCCACTCCAGGGCGGCTTATCGCCCATCTCAGCCTCGGATATGTGGATCTTTCGCGTGTGTCGTTCTTCATTTTAGACGAGGCAGACCGCATGCTCGATATGGGTTTCTACGACGACATCATGCAGATTGTGAAGTACTTGCCAAAGGAAAGGCAGACTATCATGTTCTCTGCCACCATGCCGGACAAGATACAACAACTAGCCAAGAATATTCTAAACAATCCTGCCGAGGTAAAGCTGGCCGTTTCGAAGCCGGCAGATAAGATTATTCAAGCTGCTTACGTGTGCTATGAGAACCAGAAGCTGGGCATCATTCGCTCGCTGTTTGTCGACGAGGTGCCGGAACGGGTCATCATTTTTGCCTCGTCCAAACTGAAGGTAAAGGAAGTGACCAAGGCTCTCAAACAGATGAAGCTGAATGTTGGGGAAATGCACAGCGATTTGGAGCAGGCCGAGCGTGAAGACATCATGTACCGCTTCAAAGCAGGGCAAGTCAATATCCTGGTGGCGACGGACATTGTGGCTCGTGGCATTGATATAGATGATATCCGCTTGGTCATCAACTACGACGTGCCGCACGACAATGAAGACTACGTGCACCGCATAGGCCGCACCGCCCGGGCCAATAACGATGGCGTGGCACTGACCTTTGTCAGTGAGAAAGAACAAGGTCGTTTCCGTTGTATTGAGCGCTTTCTTGAGAAGGACATCTACAAGATTCCCGTGCCGGCCGAATTGGGCGAAGCGCCTGCATATGCCCCCGGTTCCTCCAAGGGCAGTCGCTCCGGCAAGAAGGGCGGAAAGCCTGCAGGAAAACGGCGGTGGCGTAAGTAGCCTCTCACCGTTGTCCGATGCACGAGTAGGTAAAGCCCAATTCTTCCAAATCTTTCTTCCCGTAAATGTTGCGTCCGTCGAGTACCAAGGGGTGGCGCATGGCTTTCTTTACTACAGCCCACGAAGGAAGGCGGAACTCTTTCCATTCTGTAAGCAACAGCAAAGCGTCGGCCTCTAGTACAGCGTCGTACATATCTGTCGCATATCGGATGCTATCGCCCAGCCGCCTACGGCATTCTGTCATAGCAGCGGGGTCGTAGGCACGGACGGAACAACCGGCCTTGAGCAGCAGGTCTATCAATACTAAAGCAGGTGCTTCGCGCATATCATCCGTTTCTGGCTTGAATGACAATCCCCACAAAGCCACTGTTTTACCCTGTAAGTCTCCATTGAAATGAGCGGATAGTTTGTCGAACAGGACAGACTTCTGCCGTTCGTTCACCTCCTCCACGGCCTCTAGTACACGCATGCGGTAACCATTCTGCTGGGCGGTCTTGATGAGGGCTTTTACGTCTTTCGGGAAGCACGATCCACCGTAGCCGATGCCCGGATAGAGGAACTTACGCCCGATGCGTGTATCGGCTCCTATACCGGCGCGCACCATGTTGACGTCTGCCCCCATCCGTTCACACAAATTGGCTATGTCGTTCATGAAGCTGATGCGGGTGGCCAACATGGAGTTGGCGGCATACTTGGTCATTTCGGCAGATGGGATGTCCATGAAGATGACACGGAAGTTGTTCAATAAGAAAGGCTTGTAGAGTTTGGTCATAAGTTCCTTGGCACGTTCCGAATCTACACCCACCACTACGCGGTCGGGGCTCATGAAGTCGGCCACGGCATTACCTTCTTTGAGGAATTCGGGGTTCGAGGCCACGTCGAAGCTAAGGGTGGAACCTCGTTTGTCCAATTCCTCCTGTATGGTTGCCTTGACAAGTTGGGCCGTACCTACGGGCACAGTGCTCTTGGTGACGACCAGCAGGTACTTCTGCATATTCTGACCGATGGTACGTGCCACTTGGAGCACATAGCTCAGGTCGGCGCTGCCGTCTTCGTCGGGAGGGGTGCCTACGGCACTGAATACTACGTCTACCTCGTTCAGGCATTCTTCCAGGCTGGTGGTAAAGTCCAGCCGTCCGGCTTTGGTGTTGCGGTGCACCATTTCTTCCAGCCCGTTCTCGTAGATGGGGATTATGCCTTGGCGTAGGGCTTCAATCTTTTCACGGTTGGTATCTACGCAAGTCACGTTCACGCCAATTTCGGCGAAGCAGGTGCCCGTCACCAGGCCTACGTATCCTGTTCCTACTATTGCTATCTTCATATCTAATGATCAGTCAAAATATTCTGCGTTCTTAAATGCGGTGCCGCCCCGGTCTTTGTCCGACAGGAGCAGCTGTTCTGGTGCCACAGGCCAGTCAATGCCGAGGTCAGGGTCATCGAAACGGATGGAAGCTTCGGCCTGAGGGGCGTACACGTTGTCCACTTTATAGGTGAAAACGGCTTCATCGCTCAACACCAGGAAGCCGTGTGCCATGCCGCGGGGAATGAATAGTTGGCGCTTGTTTTCTCCGCTCAGTTCTACGCTGACGTGGTGGCCAAAGGTGGGCGATTGCCGGCGCAAGTCTACCGCCACATCAAGCACCCGCCCTTCCAGTACTCTCACCAGCTTGGCTTGGCTCATGGCTCCGCGTTGGTAGTGCAGGCCGCGTAGTACGCCGAAACGCGAGCGCGACTCGTTGTCTTGCACAAAATGCACGGGGCCGATTTCTTTCTGAAACTCCTCTTCCTTGAAAGTTTCCATAAAATATCCGCGTGCGTCACCATACACCTTTGGCTCGATGACCCACACGCCGTCTATCTCTGTCTGGATGTAGTTCATGTCTTCTGTATTTGTTCCGGCAAAGGTAACGGACTTTTTTGGAATATGCAAGAAGAAGGGACTTCTTGACCTGCCTGCCTGATGAAAGCAGTTATACTTTACGCGGCATCTATTTGTGCAAAATGAGATAGTATGCGAATAGTTCTTTGACCAAGGAGTGGGAGTAAGCAGACACCATCCCGCAGTTTAATATGGATAAACTCACAGTTTATCGTGAATAAACAGACAGTTTACTACGGATAAACTCGCAGTTTACTACGGATAAACTCGCAGTTTACTACGGATAAACTCGCAGTTTACTACGGATAAACTCACAGTTTAGTACGGATAAACTGGCAGTTTACTGAAAATAAATTGTGATAAACTGTTAATCGAATGATTATTAACCTAATACAAGGTCTCAATGCCAAGTACCCGCTAAAATGCACATGTTAATACCGCACAAAGTATGAGTGCCCGGTTATCAATCCTTCAACCGGATGGTTTGCACATATACCTCACCAAAACGGTTCGTAAATTCCACTTTGACCTCC
>CALUIF010000184.1 GCA_944320635.1 uncultured Bacteroides sp.
TTGCGGTCAATTGTCTTTCCCGTATAGCTGAACAGGCTGTCTATCATGTCCTGAAACTTGCGTTTGGGCAAAGAGAGCGAAGGTGCCTGGGCGCGCTGCTCATCATTACCGTTCAACAGTTCTATCATTTTATTGCCCACGTTCACCTGATAGTCCAGATAGCGGCGTTGCAACAGGTACAGTTGCCAGTCCAGTTCCGACTTCACCTCGGGGTCGGCCATACGCGCCGTAAAGTCACCCGTCACCAGCGGACGATCGTAACTGCGGATTACGTCGTAAGGTATATAGGTTGCCTCCGGTTTGTCGAAACACACCCGCACTCCGTTCCGTTCATCGGTCTTCACCTCGCCCGAAGTCTGCTCCAGGTAGTTCACCGAACGGTTCAGGATGGTAGTCTTCCCCACCCCGTTGATGCCTGCCAGGATGTTGACATCGGGACGCAGGTCCCAAGCAATGTCATAACGGTGCCACAGGCCGTGTATCTCTATGCGCTTTATGTAATTGGCTTGTACTTCCATATCCGGCTTACTTTCATTTTTCAAGGCAAAAATAGATAAACGAAATGAGAAAAGCACTACCTTTGCGCCTGTTTTTAAAAGAAACAAGTCGTTTTCAGGATTTATAGAAACATGAACAAAAACCTGCAAGGGCACCTGCTTGCCCTCTTTGCCAACATGCTGTGGGGCCTGATGGCTCCTATCGGCAAATCGGCACTCGCCGAATTTTCTCCTCTGGCGGTCACTACATTCCGCATGGTAGGCGGGGCAGTCTGCTTTTGGCTGCTCTCCATGTTCTGCAAGAAAGAACACGTCAACCACCGCGACCTGCTTACCTTGTTTTTCGCCGCCCTGTTCGCACTGGTGTTCAACCAAGGGGTATACATCTTCGGGCTGTCGCTCACCTCGCCTGTCGATGCCTCCATCGTCACCACCACACTGCCCATCGTCACCATGATAATAGCCGCGCTCTACCTTAAAGAACCGGTTACCGGCAAAAAAGTGCTTGGCATCTTCTCGGGAGCCATGGGTGCCTTGATTCTCATACTCAGCAGTCAACACGCCGCAAACGGCGGAGGCAGCGTCTTGGGCGACATGCTTTGCCTGCTGGCACAAATCAGTTTCTCTGTTTACCTCACAGTATTCAAAGGACTGTCGCAAAGGTATTCGCCCGTCACGCTGAACAAATGGATGTTCGTCTACGCCTCCATGTGCTACATTCCGTTCTCTTATCGCGATGTCGCCTCTATCCAGTGGGCAACAGTTCCTGTCGATGCCCTGCTGCAAGTAGGCTACGTGGTACTGGGAGGCACCTTCCTGGCCTATATCTGCCTGATGGCCGCACAGAAACGACTGCGCCCCACCGTGGTCAGCATGTACAACTACATGCAGCCTACAGTAGCCTCCATTGTGGCCATAGCCATAGGGATGGCCACCTTCAATGTACAGAAAGGCATTGCCGTAGTGCTGGTATTCCTGGGCGTTTACTTCGTCACCCAAAGCAAGTCGCGCAAAGATTTCGAGAAAGCCGGCAAAGAGGTATAATCAGCCTTTCTGCATTTCGGCAAAGTAAGTATCCAGCAAGTCCTTGGCTGCCACAAACGACGACAAATTGCCAGCCAGCACCTGCCGCTCCTTGCCAGCCAGCATCTCCTCAATGTGCGGGTTATGGTAAAAACTGTCGCGCAGGTGCTCGTTGATGGTTTCATACATCCAGTACTTGCTCTGCTCGTTGCGACGGTACTCAAAGTAGCCGTTCTTCTTCACAAAGTCGACATACTGGTATATCATGTCCCATATCTCCTTCACGCCCCGATTGTAGAAGCCCGAATAAGTGAGCACCTGAGGCGTCCACCCGCTTTCGGGAGCAGGAAACAGGTGCAAAGCGTTGCGGAACTGCGTAGCCGCCAGCTTCGCAGGCTCCAGATTGTCGCCATCGGCCTTGTTGATGACAATGCCGTCCGCCATCTCCATAATGCCACGCTTAATGCCCTGAAGCTCATCGCCCGTGCCCGCCAGCTGGATAAGCAGGAAGAAATCCACCATGCTATGCACGGCCGTCTCGCTCTGCCCCACGCCCACGGTTTCCACGAAAATCTTGTCGAAGCCTGCCGCCTCGCAAAGCACAATGGTTTCCCGCGTCTTACGGGCTACTCCGCCAAGCGAACCTGCCGAAGGGCTGGGACGGATGAACGATTTAGGGTGCACGGACAGCTTCTCCATGCGCGTCTTGTCGCCCAAGATGCTGCCTTTACTGCGCTCGCTGCTGGGGTCGATGGCCAGCACGGCCAGCTTGCCGCCATACTGCTCGAGCACATGCAGCCCGAACACGTCGATGCTGGTGCTCTTGCCTGCGCCCGGCACACCGCTGATGCCCACCCGGACGGAGTTTCCCGAATAGGGCAGGCACTTTTCTATCACCTCCTGCGCCACGACCTGGTGCTCGGACCTCACTCTCTCCACCAGCGTCACAGCTTGGCTCAGCACCGTGACATCTCCCTTCACAATACCTTC
>CALUIF010000185.1 GCA_944320635.1 uncultured Bacteroides sp.
AATACTTTGCTAATGTCAAAGCAATACTTTTACAGAGTTAAAGTAATTCCCCTCCGCATGGGCTGTATTCATCTCAACAGAAGTTTGCAAAGATATCGCACAGATATCGTGCTGAATAGTTTGTTTATGCTTTTAACTTGTACTATCTTTGCCGCATGATATATCCACAGAATTTTGAACAGAAAATAGGTTTCGACCAGATACGCCTTCTATTGCAAAACCTGTGCCTTAGCACATTGGGCAAAGAGAAGGTGGAAAGCATATCTTTTTCAGACAATTACCAAATGGTGAATGAAAGTCTGGACCAAGTCACAGAGTTAGTTCGCATCCTACAAGGAAAAGATGATTTTCCTACTCAATATTATTTCGATGTCCGGGAGTCATTGAAACGGATCAGGGTGGAAGGTTTATATTTGGATGAGCAGGAATTATTTGATTTTCGCAGGTCACTGGAAACTATCTGGCAGATAGTGCGTTTTTTACAGAGAAGTGACGATGAAGAATCGGGAGAAGTCACGCTTTATCCTTGCCTTCGGAAGTTGGCAGGCGACGTAGATGTTTTTCCTGAATTTATCCGGCAGATAGACCGCATTCTTTCGCCTTATGGAAAAATCAAGGATAGTGCATCGCCCGAACTGACAAAAATCAGGCGTGAACTGGCAGATACGGTGGGAAGTATATCACGCATCCTGAACAGCATCTTGCGCAATGCTCAATCGGAGGGCGTAGTCGATAAGGATGCATCGCCTACTATGCGCGACGGCCGATTGGTTATCCCGGTTGCACCGGCATTGAAGCGTAGGATTAAAGGAATTGTCCATGATGAGTCAGCTAGCGGAAAGACGGTATTTATTGAACCGGCAGAAGTGGTGGAAGCCAATAACCACATCCGCGAGTTGGAGGCCGAAGAACGCCGTGAAATCATTCATATATTAATGGAGTTTTCAGCCCGGGTCCGACCGGAAATATCTGCAATATTGCTTTCATACGATTTTTTGGCAGAAATCGACTTTATTCGCTCCAAAGCACTATTTGCATTGAAAATCAATGCTGTAAAGCCATCCTTTGAAAACAATCAAGTCATAGATTGGGCAATGGCCGTACATCCGTTGTTGCAATTATCTTTGGCAAAGCATGGCAAGAAAGTAGTGCCGTTGGACATCCACCTCGATTCCTCACGCCGCATCCTTCTCATATCCGGTCCTAATGCTGGAGGAAAATCCGTATGCCTCAAGACCGTAGGATTGCTGCAATACATGCTGCAATGCGGTTTGCTTGTGCCTATGCACGAAAGCAGCCACGTGGGCATTTTCAACAATATCTTTATCGACATAGGCGATGAACAATCTATTGAGGATGAACTAAGTACCTATTCTTCGCATCTCACCAACATGAAGAATATGTTGAAGTATTGTAATCCTTTCAGCCTTATCCTTATCGATGAATTCGGAGGAGGTACTGAACCACAGATAGGCGGAGCCATAGCCGAAGCAGTGTTACGCCGCTTCAATGCACGGGGAACTTTTGGAATAATAACAACCCATTATCAAAATCTTAAGCATTATGCCGACGAGCATGAAGGAGTGGTAAATGGCGCAATGTTGTACGACCGTCATCTGATGCAACCACTTTTCCAATTACAAATAGGTAATCCAGGCAGTTCTTTTGCCGTAGAGATTGCCCGCAAAATAGGTCTCCCGGAAGATGTGATAGCCGATGCCTCACAAATAGTGGGTCACGAATACATCAATGCCGATAAATATTTGCAGGACATTGTGCGCGATAAACGCTATTGGGAGAATAAGCGGCAGGCCATCCGCCAACGTGAAAAGCAGATGGAAGAAACCATAGAACAGTACCGGAAAGAACTGGAGGACGTACAGAAATCGCGTAAAGAGATTCTGCGCAAAGCCCAGGAAGAAGCGCTCCAACTGGTACAGAATGCCAACGCTCAGATTGAAAATACCATTCGTGCCATTAAAGAAGCCCAGGCAGAAAAAGAGAAGACTCGCCAGGCTCGAAAAGAGATGGCCCAATTCACAACTTCGGTTGAAGCGATGGCCGATCAAAAGCAAGAAGACAGGATAGCCAGGAAAATGGAGCAGCTCAAGCAAAGACAACAACGCAAGCTACAAAAGAAAAAAGATGCTTCAGGCGCTTCCGATACCACCAGCAAAGCCGCAACTCTTGCCCGCCAAGAGGCAGCCCGCATGTCTCAGATTCGCGTGGGTGCAGCTGTGAAATTGAAAGGGCAAAATGGTGTGGGGGAAATATTGGACATCAATGGGAAAAAAGCAACCGTTGCTTTCGGTAATTTTAAAACAACTGTAGACATCGAACGCTTAGAACCTACGGCTTCCCGTCCTCGTACGATGACCGAAGATGTGAGCCACGGTTTCATCAGCCAACAGACACAAGACAGCATGCATGAGCGGAAGTTGAACTTCAAGCAAGACATTGATGTGCGCGGCATGCGTGCAGCAGAAGCTATACAAGCGGTAACTTATTTTATTGATGATGCCATTCTGCTGGGTGTTTCCCGCGTGCGTATCTTGCATGGCACTGGGACTGGAGCTTTACGTACACAAATCCGCCAATATCTGCAAACGGTGCCAGGAGTGAGCCATTTTGCCGACGAACATGTGCAATTCGGAGGAGCCGGCATTACTGTAGTAGACCTTGAATAATAAAAAATATAGCATAATGAAATCCATCAAAGAAATCTATCGCATAGGCAAAGGACCTTCCAGTAGTCATACTATGGGGCCACGTAAGGCTGCTGAAATCTTTTTAGAGCGTTATCCAGATGCAGCAGCCTACAAAGTAGTACTATATGGCAGCCTTGCCGCTACAGGAAAAGGGCACTTGACAGATATTGCTATTACCGAAGTGCTGCGGCATAAGGCTCCGGTTACGATAACATGGGAGCCCAAAATCTTTCTGCCTTTTCATCCCAATGGCATGAAGTTTACGGCTATTTCCAATGATGGGAGTATTTGTGGCGAATGGACAGTGTTCAGCATCGGTGGAGGAGCATTGGCAGAAGACGGTGAGGGCACCGGGATTGTGCAGACACCGGAGATATATGAAATGAACCACCTCAGCCAAATTCTTGAATGGTGCGAACGCACGGGCCGCAGCTATTGGGAGTATGTAAAACAATGTGAAGAGAGTGACATCTGGGATTACCTTGCCGAAGTTTGGAATACAATGAAGCAAGCCATTCATCGCGGGCTTGATAATGAAGGCGTATTACCAGGGCCGTTAAACCTGCGCCGTAAAGCATCTACTTACTACATCAAGGCAAGCGGATATAAATCGTCATTACAATCGCGCGGCCTAGTATTTGCATATGCCTTGGCCGTAAGTGAGGAAAATGCATCGGGAGGCACAATCGTCACTGCACCGACATGTGGGTCGTGCGGTGTAGTACCTGCCGTGCTTTATCACTTGCAGCATAGCCGTGACTTTAGCGACATCCGCATACTTCGCGCTCTGGCCACAGCGGGTCTGATAGGGAATGTCGTGAAACATAATGCTTCAATATCGGGTGCAGAGGCCGGATGCCAGGCCGAAGTAGGCACGGCATGCTCCATGGCTTCGGCTGCTGCCAACCAGCTGTTCGGCGGAAGCCCCACGCAGATAGAATATGCGGCCGAAATGGGGCTCGAACATCACTTGGGCATGACGTGCGATCCTGTGTGCGGTCTGGTGCAGATACCTTGCATAGAGCGCAATGCGTATGCAGCCGCCCGTGCTCTCGATGCCAACCTTTATGCCTCGTTTACCGATGGCATGCACCGTGTGTCATTCGACAAAGCAGTAGCTGTTATGAAAGAAACAGGCAATGACTTGCCTTCCCTGTACAAAGAAACGAGCGAGGGAGGATTAGCCAAGGAATATGGAATAGATGACATGTTTACCTCAAAAACGAATTCCGATACAAAACTCGTTTAGTAAAAAATATAATTGATATATGTTAATAAAACGCGGAGATGTCCAAGATTAGGCCTCTCCGCGTTTCTTATAAAAAGACGAATCATTATTTTTGCGCGCTTTAAAATGAAGCGCTTTTTTGTTGAGATATGGTTCCATTATGAAAAAAAGTTTGATAGCACTGGCTTTCGGTACGCTCGGACTGGGCATCGCCGAGTTTACCATGATGGGTATCCTGCCCTATGTGGCTAATGATTTGAAGGTAAGTATCCCGGTGGCAGGACATTTTATTTCGGCCTATGCACTGGGAGTGTGTTGCGGAGCTCCGACATTGATATTGGCGCGTCGGCGTCCGTTAAAGCATATTCTGTTAGCCTTGATGACGTTGATGATGGTAGGTAACCTATTGGCAGCTATAGCTACCGATTATTGGATGTTACTCGCAGCCAGATTCATATCGGGCTTACCTCATGGAGCCTATTTCGGAGTTGGCTCTATTGTGGCGAGGAAACTGGCCGATGAAGGCAAGGGGGCAGAAGCCGTGTCTATTATGATCGCAGGCATGACGGTGGCCAACTTGTTTGGTGTCCCGCTAGGCACGTCGTTAAGTCACCTGCTGTCATGGAGAATAACCTTCTTGTTGGTAGGATGTTGGGGGGTAATTGTACTTTACTACATTGCCCGGTGGGTGCCCCACGTAGAAGGTTTGCAGGATACCGGCTTCAAGGGGCAGTTTCAGTTCTTGAAGAAGCCCGCTCCGTGGCTTATTTTGGGAGCAACAGCCTTAGGCAACGGAGGAGTATTTTGCTGGTACAGTTACATCACCCCGTTGCTCACCCAAGTATCTGGGTTCAGCACAGATAGCGTTACGGCATTGATGATGTTGGCTGGCTTCGGTATGGTAGTGGGCAACTTGGTAAGTGGACGCATGTCTGACCGCTATACACCCGCTCGTGTAGGTATGGTGGTGCAAGGCACACTTTGCTTGGTGCTGCTGCTCATTTTCTTCTTGTCGCCCAACCCTTGGTGCTCGGCCCTTTTGATGACGTTGTGTACAGCTGGCCTGTTTGCCGTATCGAGTCCCGAGCAGGTTCTCATTATCCGAGTTGCACCGGGTGGGGAGATGCTTGGTGGTGCCTGCGTACAGATGGCTTTCAACTTAGGCAATGCCGTCGGCGCTTATGTAGGTGGACTCGCTGTGGTCGAAGGCTACCGATATCCAGCCTTATCGGGTGTTCCGTTTGCCTTAGTTGGTTTCATACTTTTTTTCATCTTCTTCCTCAAAAATGGTACAAAAAAACATCCCCAAAGTTGCTGATTTTGAGGATATTTTCTTATACTTTCTTATTTCTGTTTTTTTCTTCTTAAGCGGTGCGGACGGGACTCGAACTTATACAATCGAGAAAATTCATGAGAATGCAATATGCTGATAATAATCAACTTATTACAGATAAGCAATATTACTAAATATCATTAAATATCTTTTGTTATTTCA
>CALUIF010000186.1 GCA_944320635.1 uncultured Bacteroides sp.
GCAACGCCTGCATCTTCGCGTCCGTAGTGCTGCTTTTCATCATGCTGATGGGCTTGCTGGGCTACACGGCCGACGAGGTGCAAAGGCGGAGCAAGGAGATAGCCATCCGCAAGGTGAACGGCGCCGAAGTATCCTCCATCCTCGAACTGCTGGGGCGCGACGTCCTTTGCATCGCCCTTCCCGCCGTGGTTGTAGGCGTCTTGGCATCGGCCTACGTCAACCACCTGTGGCTCTCGGCTTTCGCTGCGCAAGTGCCTGTGGGCTGGCCGCTCTATGTGCTGACAGGCATTGCCAACGTGGCGATTATCCTGGCCTGCGTGCTGGGGCGTTCGTGGAAGATTGCCAACGAAAACCCCGTGCTCAGCATCAAGAGCGAGTAGGGAGGCGCTTCCCGATGCATGTCCTCCGGACGAGGATGAAGTTCCCAGTGCTTGGGAACGATGTTCCCAGCCTTGGGGAACGGAATTCCCACAGCCGGGGAACAGGATTCCCACAGCTTGGGAACAGCTTTCCCAGCCTTTGGGAAAAGCTGGGAATATTAACCAGATGTAAATCAATAAAATATATAAACGATAAAAACTATACATTATGATTCAGATTAACAACCTTAGCAAAGTATTCCGTACATCGGAAGTAGAAACCGTGGCATTGAACCAAGTGAACCTGGAAGTGAAAGAAGGCGAATTCGTGGCCATCATGGGTCCCTCGGGCTGCGGCAAGTCCACCTTGCTCAACATCCTCGGCCTGCTCGACAATCCTACCGAGGGCAGCTACAAGCTGCTGGGGCAGGAGGTGGCCGACCTGAAGGAAAAGGAGCGCACCCGCGTGCGCAAGGGCAAGATAGGCTTCGTGTTCCAGAGCTTCAACCTCATCGACGAACTGAATGTCTTTGAGAACGTGGAACTGCCCCTGACCTACCTGGGCGTGAAAGCCTCCGAGCGCAAGGAGCGGGTGATGAGCATACTGAAGCGCATGGCCATCAGCCACCGCGCCAAGCACTTCCCCCAACAGCTCAGCGGCGGACAGCAGCAACGCGTGGCCATAGCCCGTGCCGTGGTGACCAACCCCAAGCTCATCCTTGCCGACGAGCCGACCGGTAACCTCGACTCGAAGAACGGCGCAGAAGTCATCAAGCTGCTCAGCGAGCTGAACTCGGAAGGCACCACCATCGTCATGGTGACGCACTCCCAGCACGACGCCTCCTTTGCCCACCGCACCGTGCATTTGTTCGACGGCAGCATCGTGGCAAGCATGAGGAACAACCAGCTGTAAGGCGGGGTAGTAGCCCCTCATACCCTCAAGGCTAATACCCCCCCCGGCCGGGGGGGAAGATAACATAATGCAAACATATTCATTCCATATCAATGAAACAATTACACTTTACCCTTCAGACCCTGTTGCACGGCCGTAGCGGCATCGTGGTGAAGCTCACTTCGCTCACGCTGGGACTGCTGGTAGGCGTGCTGCTCTTCGCGCAGATAGCCTACGAGCTGAGCTTCGACCGATTCTATCCCGACCCCGAGACGCTGGTGACCCTGCGCATGCGCGAGGTGAGGCAGGGCGTTCCCGATGCCGAATACAACTACACCACTTATCGCCCGGCCGCTGCCGACTTGTGGGAAGCCATGCCCCAGCTCGTAGAGAGCGCCAGCCTGGCCAGCAACTTCTGGCAGCCCGTGCTCTACCTCAACGACAAGAAGCTCGAGGCCTTCCCCGTGGTTTGTGCCGACACGCTCTACTTCCACACCACAGGCCTGCAGGTGCTGCGCGGCGACCCGCACGACCTCTCCCTGCAGGGCACGGCCTTCATCTCGCAATCGAAAGCCCGTGAGCTCTTCGGCGATGAAGACCCCGTGGGAAAGGAACTCTCGGTGGAGAAGCTGTTCGACGTCACCATACGCGGTGTCTATGCCGATGTGCCGTCCAACACCATCATGCCCCATGAGCTCCTGCTCTCCACTGCCGTGATAGACTGGGGCTTCGGCAAGGGGACGTGGGGAACGAACAACATGTATACCGTCTTGTTCCGCCTCTACCACCCCGGCGATGTGGAGAAGATGAACCAAATGGTGCAGAAAGCCGTGGAGCAGTACACCGACACCCACCTGGGCGACGACGTGGTAACGGAGTACAGCGTGCTGCCCTTGTACCGAGTGTACCGCTCCTTGCCCGACACCACGCGGCGCCTCGTCATACTGGGTGTGCTGGGCTTCTCTATCTTCTTCGTGTCGGCTATGAACTACGTGCTCGGCGCCGTGGCCTCCATGAGCCGCCGTGCCAAGGCCATAGGCGTGCACAAGTGCAACGGGGCGACGGGGTGGGACATCCTCTCCATGTTCCTGTGGGAAACCGGTGTGCTGGTTGCAGCCTCCATGACCCTGGCCTGCGTGCTGATGTACCTGCTGCGCGAGCAGATAGGCGACCTTCTTGGCAGCCGCCTGGCCGACCTGTTTACGTGGCACACGGTCTATGTCCCGCTGTCGCTGGTACTGTTGCTCTTGCTCTTTGCAGGCGTGTTGCCGGGGCGCATCTATGCACGGATACCCGTCACGCAGGTATTCCGCCGCTACACCGAGGGCAAGCGCGGGTGGAAACGCGGGCTGCTGTTCGTGCAGTTTGTGGGCGTGGCCTTCATTGGCGGCATGCTGCTCACCACCGCATGGCAATACCACGACTTGATGAAGCGCAGCGTGGGCTTCCGCACCGAAGGACTGGCAGTAGGGCAGGTAAGCGGTGCTATAGAGCGTGCGGAAGGCATAGCCGATGCCATCCGCCGCGAACCCTACGTGGAGGCAGTGGCTACCGGCAGTCAGAACCTGCTGGCACACTACAGCACCAACCGCCTGACGGACAATCAGGGCAACTTCATCTGCCCCCTGCACTTCATGGTGGTGGACAAGGACTTTCCCCAAGTGACCGGCATGAAACTGCTGGCAGGCTCCTGGCCCAAGCACGAGGGCGAGGCGGTGGTAGGCAAGAAGACGGTGGAGACCATGAAGTGGGCCGACAACGGCATCGGGCTGCAGCTGCCCATCATTCCCCAGTGGGCGGGGCTGGAAGAGCCGCCCGTCATCGTGGGCATGGTGGACGACGTGCGCAACATGGGTTTCTTCGACGAACAGACGTGCACGGCCTTCATCATGGGCAACCGCCTGCGTGCCTTCAACGTCCGCCTCAAGGCGCCGGTCGACGATAACCTGCGCAAACTGAACGCCTTTGCCAAGGCTACCTATCCAGACCTGGCGTTGGAGTTCTCTCTGTACCAGACCATCCGCGAGGAGCAGAACCAAAGCGTGTCCCACTTCCGCAACATCGTGTGGGTCACCACCCTGTGTATCGTGCTTATTGTGCTGATGGGCCTGATAGGCTATGTGAGCGACGAAACCGAACGGCGCAGCAAGGAGATAGCCATCCGCAAGGTAAACGGTGCCGGGGCGGGCGACATCCTCCGTCTGCTCTCTACGGACATTCTGAAGGTAGCCGTTCTTTCCGTGTTGCTGGGAGTCGTGCTGTCATGGTACGTGTCCGGTGTATGGATGCAGCAGTTTGCCGACAGCACGCTGCTATCACCCCTGTGGTTTGTGTTGTTGGCTATCTTGCTTTTGGCGCTCATCGTGCTTGCAGTAGTGGTCAGGGCTTGGCACATAGCCAACGAGAACCCCGTGCTCAGCATCAAGAACGAATGATGCCCGGTGCTGTCCATGGCGTGCCACGCCAAGCCTCGGAGAAGGGTATACGATAAGGATTTATTACCATACAAGGTCGTACCATGTTCGTTCCTATAGCGCCAAGAGAAGAACGAACATGGTACGAAGTTGGTACGAACATGGTACGAACTTGGTCTATCCCGTTCCAAAATAGGAATGGGATGTCTTTTTGTAAATAAAGATCAAATGCTTTATCAAGCGGCCACCCGTGCCTTTTGCTTCTTGATGTACCACCACAGGGCGACGGCTGCCGTGACGAAGGCCAGGAAGTCGCTGACGGGCTGGCAAATCCACACGCCGTCCAGCCCGAAGAAGTGGGAGAAGATGAACAGTCCGGGCAGCAGGAAAATAAGCTGTCGGGTGAGGGACAGGAAGATGCTCATCTTGGCCATGCCAATGCTTTGGAAGAAGTTGCCTATCACAATCTGTGCCCCTACGATGGGAAATACCACCACGCAGATACGCACGCTGCGCACGGCAATGTCGATGAGCTCGGCATCGTCGGTAAAGATGGCGACTACGGCATGCGGAAACAGTTCGCAGATGATGAACCCTGTGGTCGTGATGCATGCCCCGCTGATGATGCTCAGCCAAAGCACATGCTTCACGCGGTCCAGCTTCTGCGCCCCAAAGTTGTAGCCTACAATAGGCTGCATGCCCATGGTCAGCCCCATGACAACCATGACATATAGCATGAGCAACCGGTTGGTGATGCCGTATGCACCAATAGCCAGGTCGCCTCCGTGGCGCTGCAGGCTGTTGTTGATGAAAATCACCACAACGCAGGCAGTCACGTTCATCAGGAAAGGCGACAAGCCAATGGAAAGTATGCTGTTGACGATGCGCTGCTTCAGCTTCCAGAAGCCATGTTGCAGGCGCACCGATGTGCCTTTGCGCGTGAAGTGCCACAGCACCAGTGCCGCGCCGAGCACCTGCGACAGCACCGTGGCCAATGCCGCTCCCCGTATGCCCCACTCAAAGTGGAAGATGAAGATGGGTGCCAACGCCAGGTTGCAGAATACGGACGAGAGCGAGATAATCATCGCCATCTTCGGATAACCGGTGGCGCGCATCACGTTGTTCAAGCCTATCATGGTGTAGGTTATGGGGGTGCCCAGCAGCAGCACTTGCATAAAGTCGCGGGCATAGGGCAATGTTTCGGGGCTGGCGCCAAAGAAGCGCAGGATATTGTCGAGAAAGAGAAAGGCTATTCCGCCAAACAATACAGCATTTATCCAGCACAGCATCAACGTGTTTCCCAAGACATCGGTAGCTCCCTGCATATCCTTCTGCCCCAGTTTGATGGACGAAATGGTAGCTCCTCCTGCCGCTACAAGGTTGCCGAATGCCGCCATGAGGTTCATCATCGGGAAGGTAATGGCAAGGCCTGCAATGGCCATGGGCCCCACGCCATGCCCGATAAAGACACTGTCGATAATGTTATACAATGAAACAATGGTCATACTGATGATGGCAGGAATGGAAAATTGCACCAACAACTTTCCAATGCTTTCTGTTCCTAATACATGCGGATTGTTCATCTCTTGATGTTTTGTTAATGTTATCCTTGATTCCTGGAAATCGGTGCAAAGTTAATACAAAATTGGCACACTGCGATGTTTTTGCATTGCAGACGTGATATTTTACCTGCCAAGCCCTCTCGCCTGCTGTGGAATACTTATTGTACTTTTTATGATAACATACGGGGTGATATTGTAGCATGTATGATATGTATTTGTTTGTGGAATAATGCTTTATAACATATTTAAAAACAGTTTTCGCCCTTTGTATTTCTGAAAATGATGCTTATCTTTGCCACGTTTTAACGAGATATCATGCGAAACATGAATGAAAAACAACAATTGGCCAACAATCATATTTCCGTAGATTGCGTAGTCATCGGCTTCGATGGAGAGCGGCTGAAAGTCTTGCTCATAAAACGTGCCGGTGAAGAAAATGGCGAAATATTTCACGACATGAAGTTGCCGGGCAGCCTTATCTATATGGATGAGGATTTGGACGAGGCGGCCAAACGTGTCTTGTTTGAACTGACGGGATTGAAAAACGTGCATCTGACACAATTCAAGGCATTCGGCTCGAAAGACAGGACCAAAGACCCCAAAGACGTGCATTGGTTGGAGCGGGCCATGAGCATGAAAGTAGAGCGTATTGTCACCGTGGCATACCTCTCGTTGGTAAAGATAGACCGTGCCCTGAACCGGGGACTGGAAGAATATCAGGCCGAATGGGTAGCTTTGCCTGACGTCAAAGCTTTGGCCTTCGACCATAACCTTATCATCCGCGAGGCGATGGCTTTTATCCGTCAGTATGTGGATGCCAATCCGGCTGCCCTGTTCGACTTGTTGCCCCGTAAGTTTACCGCCCTTCAATTGCGCCGGCTTTATGAACTGGTGTATGGCAACCCCATAGATGTGCGCAATTTCCATAAGAAAATCGCACTCATGGGCTATGTGATGCCTTTGGATGAAAGAGAGCAGGGAGTTGCTCACCGGGCTGCCCGTTATTACCGATTCGACAAGAAAATATACAATAAATTGAGGCGATGAAACGTGTAGGGGGGATAGCGTGAAGATTTGAATCAACAATAAACGATATAGAATAATAGCTATGTATTTATTAGGTTATGACATTGGCAGTTCGTCTGTCAAAGCAAGTCTGGTGAACGCCGATACGGGCAAATGCGTGGCATCGGCCTTTTACCCGAAAACGGAGGCGGAAATCCTCGCCGTGAAGCCCGGATGGGCGGAGCAAGACCCGCAAAATTGGTGGAGCAATCTGAAACTGGCTACTCATGCCGTACTCCAAGCGGCAGGCATCCGCGGAGGGGAAGGAGTAGAGGCCATAGGCATCTCTTACCAGATGCATGGGTTGGTGTGTGTGGATGAATACGGACAAGTGCTGCGTCCGGCCATCATATGGTGCGATTCGCGTGCAGTGCCCTACGGGCAGCGGGCGTTTGAGGCGCTGGGCGAAGAGCGCTGCCTAGCGCATCTGCTGAACTCTCCCGGCAATTTCACGGCCTCCAAACTGGCGTGGGTGCGCGAGAACGAGCCGGAAACTTTTGCCCGCATCCATAAGGTTATGCTACCGGGCGACTACATCGCCATGCGGCTGACGGGCGAACTTTGCACCACGGTGTCAGGCCTGTCGGAAGGTATGTTCTGGGACTTCAAGGAGAACCGTGTGGCCGACTTCCTGCTGCAATACTATGGCATCGACGCGAAGCTGTTGCCCGATGTTGTGCCCACCTTTGCCGAGCAGGGCAGGGTAGAGGCCGCGGTGGCTGCCGAGTTGGGGTTGAAGCCGGGTACGCCGGTGACATACCGTGCAGGCGACCAGCCCAACAATGCCCTTTCGCTCAACGTGTTCAACCCGGGCGAAATAGCTTCGACCGCAGGCACAAGCGGTGTGGTGTATGGCGTAAACGGGCAGGTGGCCTACGACCCCAAGAGCCGTGTCAACACCTTTGCGCACGTCAATCACACGACAGGGCAGACGCGACTGGGGGTACTGCTCTGCATCAACGGGACGGGCATCCTCAACTCATGGATACGCCGCACGGTGGCACCCGAGGACATCTCCTACAACGGCATGAACGACTTGGCAAAGGACGTGCCCATAGGCAGCGCGGGAGTCAGCATACTGCCCTTCGGCAACGGGGCCGAGCGCATGCTGGAGAACCGCGAGACGGGCTGCTCCATACACGGCGTGAACTTCAACGTGCACGGCAAGCCCCACCTTATCCGTGCCGCACAGGAGGGCATCGTGTTCTCCTTCAAGTACGGCATCGAGGTGATGGAGCAGATGGGCATCGCCGTCAGGAAGATACATGCCGGGCGGGCCAACATGTTCCTCAGCCCCGTGTTCCGCGACATGCTGGCAGGGGTGACGGGCGCCACCATCGAACTGTACGACACCGACGGCTCGGTAGGTGCAGCCAAGGGCGCAGGCATGGGCGCAGGCATCTATAAGGACAACAACGAAGCCTTCGCCACGCTGGAGAAGCTCGACGTCATCGAGCCCGACACCACCAAGCGCCAGCAATACTTCGACGCATACGCCCTGTGGAAGCAGCGGCTGGAGGCTGTGCTGGCACGGTGAAACGGGAAAAGGTAAGAAATTGCCTTACAAAACAGCACCATCCGTCGTACCTCCCTTGAGGGTGGCCGACACTTGTGCTAAGTATCACCGACACCTGTGCTAAGTATCGCCGATACTTGTGCTAAGTATCAATGCCCCTCCAGAATCCCCTCTACAAGGCTTCTGAAGGGGGGGTGGAGGAAAAACGGGCAGGATGGGCAAAGAAAACCAGAAAGTAATCAATCTAAACAATCAGTATTAACCCGCGTCCCCCGGGACGCACAAAACATTTTAAACTTATGGCAACAAAAGAGTATTTCCCTGAGATTGGAAAAATCAAGTACGAAGGCAAAGAAAGCAAGAACCCGCTGGCCTACCATTATTATGACGCCGAGAAGGAAATCATGGGCAAGAAGATGAAGGATTGGCTGAAATTCTCCATGGCCTGGTGGCACACCCTCTGCGCCGAAGGCAGCGACCAGTTTGGCGGCGGTACCAAGACCTTTCCGTGGAACGACAGCGCAGATGCCGTAGAGGCAGCCAAGCACAAGGCCGACGCAGGCTTCGAAATCATGCAGAAGCTGGGCATTGAGTACTACTGCTTCCACGACGTGGACCTCTGCCAGGAAGCAGACACCATCGAGGAGTACGAGAAAAACCTGAAAGAAATCGTGGCCTACCTGAAGGAGAAACAGGCAGAGACAGGCATCAAACTGCTGTGGGGCACGGCCAACGTATTCGGCCACAAGCGCTACATGAACGGCGCTGCCACCAATCCCGACTTCGACGTAGTGGCCCGCGCCATGGTGCAGATTAAGAACGCCATCGACGCCACCATCGCACTGGGCGGCACGAACTACGTGTTCTGGGGCGGCCGCGAAGGCTACATGTCGCTGCTCAACACCGACCAGAAACGCGAAAAGGAACACCTCGCCACGATGCTCCGCATGGCCCGCGACTATGCACGCGCCCACGGCTTCACCGGCACCTTCCTCATCGAGCCGAAACCCATGGAACCCACCAAGCACCAGTATGACGTGGACACGGAGACCGTCATCGGCTTCCTGAAAGCCCACGGACTGGACAAGGACTTCAAGGTGAACATCGAGGTGAACCACGCCACGCTGGCCGGACATACCTTTGAGCACGAACTGGCCGTGGCCGTGGACAACGGTATGCTGGGCAGCATCGACGCCAACCGAGGCGACTACCAGAATGGCTGGGACACCGACCAGTTCCCCATCGACATCTACGAACTGACGCAGGCCATGATGCAGATAATCCGCAACGGCGGCCTGGGTAACGGCGGCTCGAACTTCGATGCCAAGACCCGCCGCAACTCTACCGACCTGGAGGACATCTTCATTGCCCACATTGCCGGCATGGACGCCATGGCACGCGCCTTGGAGAACGCCGCAAGGTTGCTCGAAGAGTCTCCCTACAAGCAGATGCTGGCCGACCGCTACGCATCCTTCGACAGCGGCATGGGCAAGGACTTCGAGGACGGCAAGCTGACCCTGGAGCAAGTGGTGGACTACGCCAAGACCAAAGGCGAACCCAAGCAGACGAGCGGCAAGCAAGAGCTTTACGAGGCCATTGTGAACATGTACTGCTGATTCCCCTATACCATATTATATATATTGATATATCATGGGAAATACTGCAGACAAAGGCAGTAAGGCCTATCTCTTTTCCATCGTCCTGGTGGCCGTCATCGGCGGGCTGTTGTTTGGCTACGACACGGCGGTCATCTCGGGCGCGGAGAAGGGGTTGCAGGCCTTCTTCATGGGAGCGCAGGACTTTGCCTACACCGACACGGTGCATGGTATCACGTCGTCCAGCGCATTGCTGGGCTGCATCATAGGCAGCGCATTGTCGGGACTTTTCGCCACCCGCCTGGGACGCAAGAAGTCGTTGTTCCTGGCCGGCGTGCTGTTCATGATTGCGGCGTTGGGCACCTATCATCCCGAATTCCTGTTCTTCGAGGCAGGCAAGCCCACGTTCGGGTTGCTCATTGCTTTCAATCTGTACCGCATCATCGGCGGCATAGGCGTGGGGCTGGCTTCGGCCATCTGCCCGATGTACATTGCCGAGGTAGCTCCGAGCAACATCAGGGGCACACTGGTGTCGTGGAACCAGTTTGCCATCATTTCGGGACAGTTGATAGTGTATATCGTAAACTTCCTCATCTTGGGCGATAACGTGAACCCGGTAATCAAGGCGGTGGAAGGAGTCAATCAGATTCTGAATCCCGAAGCTGCAGCCTGGACCATCGAAACGGGCTGGCGGCTGATGTTCCTCAGCGCGGTAGTGCCTTCG
Source organism: uncultured Bacteroides sp. (assembly GCA_944320635.1). Taxonomy (GTDB): domain Bacteria; phylum Bacteroidota; class Bacteroidia; order Bacteroidales; family Bacteroidaceae; genus Bacteroides. The sequence goes on from CALUIF010000186.1 coordinate 10,128, forward strand.
GTAATCTTCTCCATCCTGGTATGTCTGGTGCCCGAAACACCCCGCTACCTGGCCATGAACGGGCAGGATGAAAAGGCGTTGCATGTACTGACCCGCATCAACGGTGTGGCAGCCGCCAAGGGCATCCTGGCCGACATCAAGGCTACGGCCGAGGAGAAGACGGAAAGGCTGTTCACTTACGGCTGGCTGGTTATCTTCGTAGGCATCATGCTGAGCGTGTTCCAGCAGGCGGTGGGCATTAATGCCGTGCTGTACTTCGCCCCACGCATATTCGAGTCGATGGGTATGGGCGACCCGATGGTGCAGACGGTGTTCATGGGCATCGTGAACCTGCTGTTCACCCTCTTGGCCGTGCTCACCGTGGAGAAACTGGGACGCAAGCCGCTGCTGATATGCGGCTCCATAGGCATGGCCGTGGGCGCCTTCGGGGTGGCCGTGAGCAATGCCGTAGCTGGCATGCCCGCACTGGTGCCGGTGGTCAGCATCATGGTGTACAGTGCCTCGTTCATGTTCAGCTGGGGACCCATCTGCTGGGTGCTCATTGCGGAGATATTCCCCAACACCATCCGCGGGGCTGCCGTGGCCGTGGCCGTAGCCTTCCAGTGGATATTCAACTTCATCGTTTCGTCCACCTTCTTGCCGATGTACAACATGAGCGTGGGCGACATGGGCGACAAGTTCGGGCACATGTTTGCCTACGGGCTGTATGGCGTCATCTGCATCCTTGCAGCCTTGTTTGTATGGAAGCTCGTGCCAGAGACTAAGGGCAAAACGCTGGAAGACATGACCAACCTGTGGAAGAACCGCAAATAGCTCGTTAGCGCCGGCTCAGTCCGGCATAATATGAAAAAGCCGGGGAAGGACTGATAGTAGTCCGTCTCCGGTTCTTTTTTTCTTTTCCCTCCAGTTGCCCGGTCTGAAAAAGACAACTGTGATATTCCGCGAGGGCAGGGAAAGATGTCCGCCTATTTCGGTGCCCTTTTGTACAGGAAGAAGGCGATGAAAGCGTAGAGCACGTTAGGAATCCAGATGGCTATCATGGGCGGCACATTGCCGTTGACGGCAAAGGTGGAGGCCACCGTCTGGAACATGATGTACGAGAAGCTCAGTGCCAGCCCGATGCCCAAGTGCAGCCCCATGCCCCCCTTGCTTTTGCGCGAGGACAGCGACACGCCTATCAGCGTGAGGATAAACGACGCGAACGACGTGGCGATGCGCTTATGATACTCCAGCTCAAACTCCTTGACATTGGCAAAGCCCCGCTGCCTTTGCTTGCGGATGTATTCGCGCAGTTCGGGGCTGGTCATCATCTCCTGTTGGTGCTTCATGATGATGAGGTCCGACGGATCCATTTGCAGTACCGTGTCCATGCGCGCCCCCTTGTCGATGTGTTCCGTCATGCCCTCCATTTCGCGGATCATATAGTCGCGCAGCGTCCACTTGTGCACCGCCGTTGTGTCGTACACAATGGAGCGTGCCGTGAGGTGCGACACCAGCTGCTTGCCTTTGAACTTGTCCAGCGAAAAGCGGTAGCCCGTCTTACTGTAGTTTTCGAAGCGGTCGATGTAGGCAATGACGCCCGAGTCGATTTCCAGCTGTATGTTCTGCGCCGTGTTCGTCTTGCGCGGCTTGTAGTACTTGTCTTCAAAGTCGATACGCGTCTCGCTGCCCTTAGGGATGATAAACGCCCCCAGCCAGAAAGTGGCCACCGCGATGATGGCCGCCGACACCATGTAGGGGCGCAGCATGCGCTTGAAGCTCATGCCGGCAGAGAACATGGCGATGATTTCGGAATTCTCGGCCAGCTTCGAGGTGAAGAAGATGACCGCAATGAACACGAACAGCGGGCTGAACAAATTGGCGAAGTAGGGGATGAAGTTCAGGTAATAGTCGAAGATAATGGCATCCCATGGCGCGTTGTGCGACATAAAGCGGTCTTGCCGCTCATTGAAGTCAAACACTACGGCGATAGATATAATCAAGGCGATGGCAAACACGTACGTGCCCAAAAACTTCTTGATGATATACCAATCCAACGTCTTCAGATACTTCGACGTAGGCAACTTGAAGCCCTTGACTTTGCGCAATATGTTGTTCCCGGGAATCTTTTTCATAGCCTTGTCGATACTCGTTTTACCATCATGGGTTTCCACGTAGAGAAGTCGCCGGCAATGATGTGCTTGCGCGCTTCGCCCACCAGCCACAAGTAGAAAGCCAGGTTGTGTATGGATGCAATCTGCATAGCCAACAGCTCTTGTGCATGGAAGAGGTGGCGCAGGTATGCCTTGCTGTATAGCGTGTCCACATACGAAGCACCGTCGGCTTCAATAGGCGAGAAGTCGGTTTCCCATTTCTTGTTGCGCATGTTGATGATGCCGTCTTTGGTAAACAACATCCCGTTGCGCCCGTTTCGTGTAGGCATTACACAGTCGAACATATCCACGCCACGTTCAATGCCTTCCAATATGTTGACAGGTGTGCCTACTCCCATCAGATAGCGAGGCTTGTTCCGCGGCAGGATATCGTTTACCAGTTCTATCATTTCGTACATCTTCTCTACAGGCTCACCAACGGCCAGCCCGCCTATGGCATTGCCGTCTGCCTCTTTGGAGGCTACATATTCGGCAGCTTGTGTCCGCAGGTCGCGGTACACGCAACCTTGCACGATAGGGAAAAGCGATTGTTGGTATCCGTATTTCGGTTCGGTCTCATTGAAACGCTTTATGCAACGATCCAGCCATCGTTGAGTCAGTCCCAACGACTTCTTGGCATATTCATAATCTGAATTCCCGGGAGGGCATTCATCAAAAGCCATCATGATATCTGCTCCGATAGTACGTTCAATGTCCATCACTTTTTCCGGAGTAAAGATATGCTTGCTCCCGTCAATATGCGAACGGAATTCTGCCCCTTCCTCTCTGAGTTTGCGGATGCCCGACAGGGAAAATACTTGGAATCCCCCACTATCGGTCAGCATAGGCCGGTCAAAACCATTGAATTTATGTAGTCCTCCAGCCTGTTCTATTACGTCCAGCCCCGGACGCAAATACAAGTGGTAGGTATTTCCCAAAATGATTTGTGCCTTGATGTCTTCCTTCAGTTCGGACAGATGAACCCCTTTCACCGTGCCTACCGTGCCAACGGGCATGAAAATAGGGGTTGTTATTTGCCCATGGTCGGTTGTAATCAAGCCTGCACGGGCATTGCTTTTGCTATCTGTATATTGTAATTCAAATGTCATTCTTGTCCTTTTCCTTTTTTGTCTTGGCAGACAAGTCTATGGCATCGGCCACTTTTTCATTGGTCAGTGCGATGGCAAAAACTTCTTTTACGTCTTTTACATAGTGAAATGTAAGCCCCTTCAAGTAGAGCTCTTGTATTTCCTCAATATTTTTACGATTTTCATCGCTCAAGATAATTTCTTTGATGCCGGCCCGTTTGGCTGCAAGAATCTTTTCCTTAATTCCACCTACGGGCAGCACTCTTCCGCGCAAGGTTATTTCTCCTGTCATGGCAAGGTTGGCTTTTACTTTACGTTGAGTCAATGCCGAGGCCAGTGAAGTGGCCATGGTGATGCCTGCCGATGGCCCATCTTTAGGTATGGCACCTTCGGGCACGTGAATATGTATATTCCAATTGTCGAAAATCTCTTCATCCAAATCCAATAGAGAGGCGTGTGCCTTAATGTATTCCAAAGCCAGCATAGCTGATTCTTTCATTACATCGCCTAAATTGCCGGTTAAAGTCAATTTTCCTCCCTTGCCACGGCTTAGACTGGTCTCTACAAACAATATTTCGCCACCTACGGCTGTCCATGCCAGTCCTGTAACGACACCTGCATATTGATTGCCTTGGTATTTGTCACGCGTGTATTCAGGCACTCCTAAGAAGTCGTACAAATCGGCTGGCTTTATTTCCGTCTTGGGGAAATACCCTTTGATAGTATATTGAAGAGCTGATTTGCGAAGAATTTTCCCGATTTTCTTTTCCAATTCACGTACGCCACTCTCACGTGTGTATGATTCTATGATAGCCTCAAGTGTACTTTTGGGCAACTTGATTTCATGCTTCTTTATACCATTAGCTTCCAGCTCTTTAGGAACCAGATGCCGGCGGGCTATTTCTACTTTTTCTTCTGTGATATATCCGTTTACTTCTATCAATTCCATACGGTCCAATAAGGGACCAGGAATAGTATTGAGATTGTTGGCGGTAGCTATGAACATTACTTTCGATAAGTCATAGTCTACATCAAGGTAATTATCATGGAAAGTACTGTTTTGTTCAGGGTCAAGTACCTCCAGCAATGCCGATGCCGGGTCTCCTTGATGGTCGGCGCCTATTTTGTCTATTTCGTCCAAAATAAATATAGGGTTTGATGAGCCGGCTTTAATCAGTCCTTTGATGATTCGTCCGGGCATAGCGCCTATATACGTCTTACGATGCCCTCTTATTTCAGCTTCATCACGTACGCCACCTAACGACATACGGATGTACTTCCGCTTTAAAGCCGTGGCGATAGAACGGCCCAACGAAGTTTTTCCCACCCCCGGTGGGCCATATAAGCAGATAATGGGTGACTTCATGTCTCTTTTAAGTTGTAGCACCGCCAAGTGCTCCAAGATGCGTTCTTTCACCTTCTCCAAACCGTAATGGTCTTTGTCTAATACCTTTTTCGCATTGACTATATTAAGGTTATCTGTTGTATATGTACCCCACGGCAGGTTCAACATGGTTTGTAAATAGTTTAGCTGTACACTATAGTCGGGCGATTGGGGATTTGTGCGCTCCAGTTTTTCTACTTCCTTAAGGAAGATGGCATTTACGTCATCGCTCCACTTCATGGTTTCAGCTTTGTGGCGCATCTCTTGTATTTCTTGCTCTTGTACGCTTCCCCCCAATTCGTCTTGGATGGTCTTGATTTGTTGTTGCAGGAAATATTCACGTTGCTGTTGGTCGATATCTTCCTTTGCACGCATTTGGATGGAGGCTTTGATATCGGCCAGTTGCACTTCTCTGTTCAATATTTCCAACAATCTGTAGGTACGGTTGCGCAAGGTATCCATGCTCAACAACTCTATTTTCTCATCTTTCTTCAGCGGTAGATTAGTACAGATGAAGTTTACGAGGAACATGGAGTTTGTTATATTCTTCACCGCAAATGCCGAATCTTGCGGAAACATGTCGGACGACTTGATATAGCGCACTGTAAGGTCCTTGCATGCTTCTACCAAAGCTTGGAATTCTTTGTCTGTCCTATCAGGTATCTTGTCTTCCAATGGAAGGATATGTCCTTTTAAAAATGGGGTAGTTTCGGTTATTTCTTTCAGTTCCATGCGCTTGGAACCTTGAAGAATCACAGTTGTTGTGCGGTCCGGCATTTCCAGTATGCGGACTATCTTGGCTATTGTGCCAATAGTATGCAAATCTTCCAGCGCGGGTTCTTCCGTTTCTGCCACCTTTTGGCATACCACACCAAGGAATGATTTTTTCTTCTCTGCCTCACGAATCAATTTTAAGGAAGAATGCCTTCCTATATTTACAGGCATAAACACGCCCGGGAAAAGCACCATATTTCTTAAAGGCAATATAGGTATAATGTCATCGACTTCGATGTCCATCAATTGTTCTTCATTTCCTTCAAAATCAGCAATTACCGAAAAACCATTTCCGCTTCTCTCTTCCTCGTCCACGTAATATTTTTCTTTCTTCATCTTATATTTTTATTTAGTCAGGGTTGAGCGGCGCCATAAAGCGCGTGCAAATTTAATGTATTTCTCTGAATCAGGCATTCTTTCCCGATTAAAAAACAAAAACTGTGCCAAAAATGTAAAAGCAAATGCCTGTCTTGGTCGTACCCGGAACGGTTTTGCTCCGCTCTTGCTCCGCTTCCGCTCCGCTCCTATAGAAGCGGAGGAAGAGCGGAGCAAATAGGGTGAAGGTACGGGGCGCATAGGTGCAAAAACACATCCGGATATTTTGCCGTTTGGAAAACATGCCCTACTTTTGCGGCAGTGAAACGCCAGCTTAATAAACCGGTTTGATGTCAAATCCTTACTTTTCGTTAAAACAGTTTACCATTTGGCAAGACAGGTGTGCCATGAAGGTCGGCACCGATGGCGTGCTGTTGGGCGCATGGGCGCCGACAAAGGGGGTAAAACGCATTTTGGATGTAGGCACAGGTACGGGCTTGATAGCGTTGCAATTGGCTCAAAGGTGCCCAGAAGCTTGCATTACGGCTATTGAGATAGACGAAGAAGCTTCCGCCCAAGCAAGGGAAAATGTGCTGCATTCGCCTTGGCCGGACAGGATAAAGGTTGAATGTTGTGACTTCAAAGATTTTCTTCCTGCCGGGATGTTTGACCTCATTGTTTCCAATCCTCCTTATTTTGTTGATGCTTTGCGATGTCCTGATGTGCAACGCAATTTGGCACGTCATTCCGACGGGTTGAGCTATGAGATGCTGTTTGGCCGCTCTATCTGCATGCTGGATAAGGACGGGCAAATATCGGTAATAATTCCATATGAGGCAGAAAAAATAGTCACAGATGTAGCATGGAAAAATGGGCTTTCTCTCATACGTTGCACGGAAGTTTACACTAAGCCGGACAAACCTTGCCGTAGGCTTCTTCTTTCTTTTGGATTGTATCCTCAAAAGTTTGAGCGGGACACTCTTTGTATTGAAGATAAAAACAGCCAGTATACTCCCGAATATACCGCTTTGACGAAGGACTTTTACGTCAAAATGTAGCCGGGCATAATGAAGGGGCAGAAACAGCTTTTGAAAGAGTGGGAGAGGGCAAAGAATCTGTTACTATTTCTTGTTTTTGCTGGCAAATATTTTCGTATATCGCAAAAAAACCGTACCTTAGCGTGGTTTTTGAGAAACGTTATATCTTTTAAATTAATCATTGATATTAAATGCTTGAACAAGACAGAATTATAAAAGTCAACATCGAGGAAGAAATGAAGTCATCGTACATTGACTATTCAATGTCGGTTATTGTATCACGTGCACTTCCCGATGTAAGAGATGGTTTCAAGCCGGTACAACGCCGTATATTATATGGCATGATGGGACTTGGGAACACCTCGGACAAACCTTATAAAAAATCAGCGAGAGTAGTAGGAGACGTACTGGGTAAATATCATCCACACGGCGATTCATCGGTGTATGGCGCTTTGGTGCGCATGGCTCAGCCTTGGGCATTGAGGTATACATTGGTGGACGGACAGGGAAATTTCGGATCGGTGGATGGAGATAACGCTGCTGCCATGCGATACACGGAGTGCCGCTTGCGAAAAATAGGCGAGGATATGATGCAGGACATCGATAAGGAAACGGTGGACATGGATCGTAACTTCGATAATACTCTCGATGAACCTACAGTGCTTCCCACTCGTATTCCGAACCTTTTGGTGAACGGCGCTTCGGGTATTGCTGTAGGTATGGCTACCAACATGCCTACGCACAATTTGGCTGAAGTAGTGGATGCTTGCGTAGCATATGTGGATGACAACGATATCAGTATAGAAAAACTGATGGAGTATGTAAAGGCACCCGATTTCCCGACCGGAGGATATATTTATGGTATGAGTGGTGTGCGCGAAGCCTATCTGACAGGACGTGGACGTGTAGTGATGCGTGCCAAGGCTGAAATAGAAACGGGCGATTCGCATGACAAAATCATAGTAACCGAAATTCCTTATGGCGTAAACAAGTCGGAACTGGTAAAGGATATTGCCAATCTCGCCAATGAAAAGAAAATAGAAGGCATAACTAACGCCAATGATGAAACTGACCGGGAGGGAATGCGTATTGTTATTGATGTGAAGCGTGATGCTAACGCCAATATCATACTGAATAAACTCTATAAAATGACACAGTTGCAAACGGCGTTTAGTGTGAACAATGTTGCACTGGTGCATGGACGTCCCCGCTTGCTCAACTTAAAAGATCTTATAAAATACTTCATCGAGCACCGTCATGAGGTAGTGATTCGCCGTACACAATATGATTTGCGTAAAGCTCAAGAACGTGCGCATATTTTGGAGGGTTTGATCATAGCTTCGGACAATATTGATGAAGTGATTCGCATCATACGTGCTGCGCAGACTCCTAACGATGCTATAAATGGACTGATGGAACGTTTTGGGCTGACCGAAATTCAATCCCGTGCCATTGTAGAAATGCGTTTGCGGCAATTGACAGGATTAATGCAGGACCAGTTGCATGCCGAATATGAGGAAATCAAAAAACAAATAGCATACTTCGAGGAAATCTTATCTAACGACGAGTTGTGCCGTAAAATTATAAAAGATGAATTGCTTGAAGTAAAAAATAAATATGGTGATGTGCGTCGTTCGGAAATTATCTATTCTTCCGAAGAATTCAATCCAGAAGACTTTTATGCCGACGATGAAATGATTATTACCATATCACATTTAGGCTATATCAAGCGTACACCGCTTAGCGAATTTCATGCACAAAATCGCGGGGGGGTAGGCTCCAAGGGATCTGATACGCGCAATGAGGATTTCGTAGAGCATATATATCCCGCTACGATGCACAATACTATGCTGTTCTTTACCCAAAAAGGTAAATGCTATTGGCTTAAGGTATATGAAATTCCGGAAGGTTCAAAGAATTCTAAAGGACGAGCTATACAAAATCTGTTGAATATAGATGCCGATGATGCTGTAACAGCCTATTTGCGTGTAAAGAATCTTAACGACACCGATTTCATCAATAGCCATTACGTCTTTTTCTGTACGCGTCAAGGTGTTATTAAGAAAACACTGCTAGAGCAATATTCCCGGCCACGCCAAAACGGAGTTATCGCTATAACTATTCGTGAAGACGATCGTGTGATAGCCGTGCGTATGACCAATGGTGACAATGAAATAATTTTGGCCAATCGTAATGGGCGTGCCATACGTTTCCACGAAAGTACAGTACGTGTCATGGGACGTACTGCCACCGGTGTACGCGGGATGACGCTTGATGAAGACGGGCAAGACGAAGTGGTTGGCATGGTTTGTATTAAAGACCATGAGACTGAAACTATCATGGTAGTATCTGAACAAGGTTATGGCAAACGCTCTGATCTAGAGGATTACCGTAAAACGAACCGTGGAGGTAAGGGCGTGAAGACGATTAACATTACTGAAAAAACAGGTAAACTGGTAGCAATCAAGTCTGTAACAGATGATAATGACTTGATGATTATTAATAAATCCGGCATCACCATTCGTTTGAAAGTAGCCGATGTGCGTATTATGGGACGTGCTACTCAGGGAGTTCGTCTCATTAATCTGGAGAAACGGAATGATGAAATTGCCTCTGTGTGCAAAGTGACCTCTGAAAGTGAAGAAGATGTTGATACAGAAGGGGAGGATAAATACACAGATGGAGAGACAACGGGGCAAATAGAAAACGACAAAGAATAGACATAATAATATTAATTTAAACTTTTCACAATCATGAAAAAAGTACTATTTTCATTGGCTTTATTGTTTGCCGCATGCGCAATCAGTTTTGCGCAAGAAAAGACTGTAAAAGAAGCCAAAAAAATTGCCAATGGCACCAATCCCGATTTTGCCAAGGCTGAAGAACTGATTAATCAAGCTTTGACCAATCCTGAAACAAAAGATTTGGCTGAAACTTGGGATGTAGCCGGCTTCATTCAAAAAAGAAGAAGTGAAAAAGAAATGGAGAATGCTTATTTGAGAAAGCCTTATGACACTATTCAGGTGTATAACAGTGCTTTGAAGATGTGCCAATATTACTTTAAATGTGATGAGTTGGCACAAATTCCGAATGAAAAAGGCAAAATTAAAAACAAATATCGTAAATCGAATTCTGCTGCTATTTTGGCAGAACGTGGAAATCTAATTAATGGAGGTATTCAATTTTTTAACACAGAAGATAACAAAGATGCATTAGCTTGCTTCGGCACCTATGTTGATATAGCATTGCATCCAATGTTTGAGAAAGAAAATCTATTGGAAACAGATACCATTTTGCCCCAAATAGCATATTATGCAAGTTTAGCTGCAGCAAAAATGGAAGACTATCCTAGTGTACTGAAGTATGCTCCTTATGCAAAAGATGATAAAGAGGTAGGTAAATTTGCTATGGAATTCATTTCTACAGCTCTCAAGGCTGAAGGCGATACTGCCAAATGGATTGCATCTTTGCAAGAAGGTATTCAAAAATACCCTGATCATCAGTTCTTCTTTGGCCATTTAATTGATTATTACAGCAATAACAATAAATATGACGAGGCAATGCAATTTGCTGACAATATGCTGGCTAAAGATCCTAATAATACTTTCTATCTTTATGTAAAGGGTTATCTGTATCACAATATGGGAGATTATGAGAATGCTCTCAAATTTTATAATGAAACCATAGCAAAAGATCCTACTTATGCTGAAGCTTACTCGAACATCGGTTTGATTTATTGCCTCCAAGCACAAGATTTCTCTGAAAAGGCTACTTCTGATGTGAATAATCCTAAATACCAAGAAGACCAAGCTACTCTGAAAAGTTTCTATGAGAAAGCTAAACCTTATTACGAAAAGGCCAGAGAATTAAAACCTGATCAAAAAGAGTTATGGGGTAACGGTTTGTATCGTGTATATTACAACTTACAAATGGGACCTGAATTTGAAGAGATATCTAAAGTCATGGGATTATAATACGGTGACATAAATGTCAAGG
>CALUIF010000187.1 GCA_944320635.1 uncultured Bacteroides sp.
CCAAGCAAAAAAATACTTTTCTTCATAATTTAAATAGATTAATGATACATAATATAGTTAGTTGTTTTGTTTGCAGAGTTTTTTGTTGTTACGACAAGGGTAAGGGAATATCTATGTAATCGCCCCATCCGTCCACGTCTACATCGAAGCCCCCGCCGCCACCCGAGCCTTCTTCGTCGGTCACCTCAATACCGGTTACGGTGATGATTCCCCCGCGTGGCTGTCCTTCTACCTGGTCGGTTATATCAAATTCGAATGTCTTGTATTTCCCGTTCTTCAGGCGCACCTCCAGGTTGAGGTGATACGTTGCAGGCGAGCCGTCGGCGCGGGTGTAGTGGTGGCCGGGATAGTTGGGCACGCCAAAAGAGCGTAGCCGGGTCTCGGCGCCGTAATCGGTCAGTGAGCAGTCGAACATCACCGTGGCGGCATCGTCGCCCGTATGCCCATCGTTGAGGTAGACACTTTCGGCCATGCCGGCCAGTGCGCCGCGTGCCAGCGCCACGTATTGCAAGCCGTGGTTGAACTTGTAGCGCACCAGGTAGGTATAGACCAGTGGGCGCAGGGTAACTTCCAGTGTTACCGGTTGCAGCGTGCGTTCGGCCCAGTGCTCTTCTTCGAAGTGCCCGTAGAGTATGTCGGGCTGGTTGACAGTGCGTTCTTCGGCATGCAGGGCCGAGAAGTTGCCGCGCGTCATTGTGCGCGTGGTGGCCGTAGCCCTGGTTACCGCGTGCAGGTCGTTGAACACAATGTATTCCGTGTCGTTGTTGTATAGCAGCAGGTCGTGTGTGCCTTCGGGTAAGGCCAGTATGCGTCCGCCGTTGGCACTAAGGTTGGTTTCGCTTACAGGTTTGCCGTCTGTATCGGTGTCATAGGCCACCACGCGTACGCCTTCGGCAATGTCGGGACGCAGTTCGTCGTAGTCCAAGGCCCAGTGGTCTTGCCACAGTTCCTCCCAATTGTAGTCGTAGGTGCGTTCCCATTCTTGCTCCCACGTCACCTTGGCATCCACTTTTACTGACAGCGAGTGTTCGTCGTGGTTGTAGCACAGGTCTTTACGGCAACCGATCAATAAGAACAATAAAATGAAGAGCGAGAAATGAAGAATGGAGAATTGATACCTTCGGTGAGAAGGCATCAGTTTCCTCCATGTAAAAGCTGCGCCTTCCCTGTTGCCGGGGAGAGAGACGTTCTTCAGCCTTCGTTTCTTGTTGTCTTTCATTTGCCGTATTGTTTGTTTTGTTTGCTTTATTCGGGGAGGGCTCTTGCCTTGAGTCCATCCATTCAGTTCTTATCCATCATTTCCCAATAGCCCATACCCAGGCAAAGCGCAGTTTCACCGGTCCGAAGTAGTCGAGCTTGCTGCTTTGCTGGTAAACGTTATGGCGGTCTATGGGGAGGTATTCTTCGTACCATGTACGTATGTAGCCCAAACCTATGCTTGCTTCGAAGGCAAAGTGCTTACCCACCGGGAAGAGATAGCCGTAGGCAATGCCTGCCAGCACTCCTTCGCCCTTGTAGCCGCGTCCGCCGTTTTGCAGGTCGTACCATCCGCCTCCGGCCAACAGACCTACGTAGTGCCCGCGGCGGTTGCCTTGGGCTTTGAACCAATAACGTGCTTCGGGGATGATGGTAGCCAATTGGTAGTACTTGTGCTTGTTGCCGTTGTGCCACCAGGCCATGTTGCCTTCCACTGCAGCCGACCACTGCGGGCCAAAACGGTATTCTATTTCAACCGAGGGCATCAGGGCGGCATCGTAGAGCAGGTTGGTTTTCAGTCGCCAGCAGTTAAAGGGGGCATCATTGTCGTCTGTAGGGCAGGCAGGATTGACAAACGGAGAAGTTCCTGTGGGATAGAATGGGGAGTGGGAGGCTGTATTTTGCCTCGTCGAAGCGATGATGCTGTACTCTGTGGCGTACGTCAGCCATAAAGGAACAATCGCCATACAAGTCAATAAGTATGTACGTCTAAAAGCCTGTCTTAACATTTGTTTTGTTTGCGATTCAAATATTTTTCTCCCATCCACTGCTGGAGCGCTGCAAAAATATTACAACTCTTAATAATATACAAATAATTATTGATAAAAAAAACTGTGAGAGACTATATTTAACACACGCCTTTGGGATGGTGTCCTGTAGCGATTCTATGCGTGTGGCTTACATTTGTCTTTCAGTGATTTATTGCGCTTTCAATCTGTTAGGAAAATATCGCCCTTTGCGTAAAAATCGTTACGGATAGCTTATGGGATGCCCGCATTTTGTAATGCCGGCCAGTAGAAGCGGGCACAGCCGAAAATTGAACAGGCAATGCCTCCTGGTAAGTGTGTCTGTAAGGATATGTAGAAGCGCGGCTATGCCTCTACGTACATCAGGTCGCTGATGATGTCGTCGGACACGAAGATGCCTTGGCGTGTCAGGCGCAGGTATCCGTTTTCTTCCTGCAGTCGTCCGGCTTGCAGGTGAGGGGTGGCGTTCTGCTGAAGGTAGCGGTGCAGGGCGTTGCCAAACAGGCGGATAACTTCGGCCATGCAGGCACCTTGGCAGGTGCGCAGGCGCGTCATTACGTACTCGTTGTAGCGAGTGGTATTGTCCAGTTGTTCGGTGTGGAATGGGCAGATGCCTTGCTCCATGGCGTCGATGTACCTCTCCGGGTCGGCATCGTTCCACTGTCGCGAGCGGATGTCGAAGGAGTGTGCCGAAGGGCCGCATCCCAGGTAGGGGATGCCTTGCCAGTAAGAGGAGTTGTGGCGCGAATGCAGTCCCGGCTTGCAGAAGTTGGATATCTCGTAGTGCACGTAGCCTGCCGAGGCCAGGGAGTCCATCAGCATGTTGAAGAAGCGCAGGCTGCTGTCTTCGTCCACTTCGTTGAGGCGGTGCTCCTGCAGCATGCGGTAGAGCGGCGTGCCTTCTTCATAAGTGAGGTGGTAGGCCGATATGTGCTCCACGTCGAGGGCAATGGCCTGCTCCAGGTCGCGCTTCCAGCGGTCGTCCGTTTCGCCGGGCAGTCCGTAGATAAGGTCTATGCTAAGGTTGCGGAAGCCCGCATGGCGCAGCCGTCTCACAGCCTCCATGGCCTGGCGGGCGTTGTGGCGACGGTTCAGCAGCTTCAGGGTAGTGTCGTCAAAGGTCTGGATGCCCATGCTGATGCGGTTGAAGGGCAGCGCTCCGAGCATGTCTGCATAGGCCTCGCTGATGTCGTCGGGGTTTACCTCCAGGGTGATTTCTTCGGCAGCTTGCAGCCCGAACACCGCATCCAATGTTTGGAAAAGGCGGCGGAAATCCGTCGCATTGAGCAGCGAGGGTGTGCCTCCGCCCAGGTACACGGTGCGCACCGTTTCGCCGTTCAGGTAGTCGCGGCGCATCTCCAGCTCTTTGCACAGGGCGTCCATATAGCGTTCCTTCAGCTCCGTGCGGGTGGTGGAGCAGAAGTCGCAATAGATGCAGCGCGTCTTGCAGAAGGGAATGTGCAGGTAGATGGCAGCCATGGGCAACGGTCAATGTTTACTTTGCAAAGATAGCGGAATTTTGCAGATATTCCATTGTTTGATGCAAGCTGCTGAAAAGACATTTCTTCGCAATGTCACAGGATTTCCGATAAAAAAGTTGTAATTGGCTTCTTTTTTTCAGAATTTTGCCTCATTCTTTTAAAAGCTCGATGATATGCGAAAAAAATCTTTGTTTGCAAGCATTTTAGCTTGCCTGTTGTTCACTTTGTGTGCTTGCCATGAGTCTAAGGCAGGCTTTGAGGCATGGGATGCTTCTTTTACAAACTGGAGCTGGATTATCCCTCTAAGCGTATCTGTGTGTCTCCCGATGATGGCACGCTTTACAGCATGGCAAGTAAAGGTGAAATAGAAATAGTAGAATATCGGTTATGAACCGGGGCGAAATAAGGGGGGACTTCAGTCATGCTACGACGGAATACCGGACTTGGAAGCCATGAGGATAATGCCTTTCTGTTGAAATATTTCTTCCATTCGCAGACTATATACACCTGAGGAACAAAGAGTGCAGGTGGAAAAAGCGTATGGAGGTTTTTGGCATATTGTGCGTTTTGCGTTATCTTTGTAAAAAAATGGAGCGTATGAGATACTTGAATCCTAAGGCCGACTTGACTTTTAAGAAAGTGTTCGGCGAGCATCCGGATCTTGTCATCAGTTTTCTTAATGCATTGCTTCCCTTTAAGGGAGCCGATGAAGAGATTACGTGGGTGGAATACCTGAATCCGGAACTTGTTCCCCATAATCCTTTGCGGAAAGACAGCATTGTGGACGTGCGTTGCAAAGACCGCCTGGGCCGCCAGTTCTTGGTGGAGATGCAGATGATGTGGACTTCGGCCTACAAGCAGCGTGTGTTGTTCAATGCATCCAAGGCCTACGTCAGCCAGCTGGACAAAGGTGGCGACTACGATCTGCTGCAGCCGGTTTACTCGCTTAATCTGGTGAACGACACCTTTTCGGAAGGTGACAATTATTACCACGATTACCAGATTGTGGAGGATGCCGAAACCAAAAAGGTTATCGAAGGGCTGCGGTTCATTTTTATTGAATTGCCGAAGTTTACCCCGAAGAACTATGGTGACAAGAAAATGCAAGTGCTGTGGTTGCGTTATCTGACGGAAATCAATGAGCACACCCGTGAGGTGCCCGAGGAATTGTTGGAAAACCCGGAGATAAGCAAGGCTGTGACCCAGCTTGAAGAGTCGGCTTTCAGCGAGGCCCAGTTGCTGGGGTATGAGAAGTTTTGGGACATTGTGAGTACGGCAAAGATGCACCTGAGCAGTGCGATGCGCGATGGCATGGAGGAAGGCATGAAAAGAGGCCTGAAGAAAGGTATGGAGCAGGGTATGGCTAAGGGTATAGAGGAAGGCCGTGCAGACGAACGATTGAGAAATGCCAGAAACCTGAAGCAATTGGGTGTGTCTGTGGAAGTCATTGCACAAGCCACGGGGTTGAGCACTGAAGAGATTCAGGCATTGTAATAGATAAAGAGGGAGAGAAAACGATACAATATACTGTGTTGTCAATGCACCAGAACCAACTGTTGGAAGAATGGTGACAAATTGAATAATTAATTCCCAATATTATGAAATCAAGAGCTATATTCTTTTGCCTGATGCTTGCCACTACATTTTCGGGGTGCAACCAGACTGCTGATAAAGGCAGCATTACAACCCATTTTACTTATGCCGATTTTAAGGAAGAACGGCAGTTGAGCAATCCTCAGGTATTGACAATGGACAGCCTGCTCTATCCGGCCAGTTTTTATTTACTGCGCGATACCCTGATTGTGGTAAACAACCAGCCGGAGTGTGAGTTCCTTATGGAGATTTACTCACTGAACGAACTGAACAAACCTTTGTTGCGAATAGCACCTAAAGGAAACGGTCCTAACGACTTGGTATCGTGCGGTTGCCTTATTCACAACAATGAAAGTGATGAGTTCTATGTAGAAAGCCCTTCGACGAATACCTACTATCGGACAGATATTGGCGTGATTCTTCAGAATAAGAAATTTGTCTCGACTGATAAGTTCCAATACACTTCCTTGTCGCACGTTCAATCGGACATTTGCGTCGTCGACGACAGCTCTTATGTAGCCTACAACATTTGGTATGTAGACGACCCGGAATTTTCCAACGGGGTGGAAGCCCCCCTTCAACGCTATGCGAAGAACAAGCTTCCCAAGGACGAGGGATTTATGGAGTACTTTGTGGCGTCGGTCAATGGAGCCCGAATCTTCTACAACCACCGCCGGCATGAAATCTGGGCAATGGATTTGCACAAAGACCGCATCAGCATCTACAACGATTCCCTTCAATTGCAGAAAGAGATGATTGGTCCCGACAACCTGCAGCCCCAATACACCCAAGTGAAATCGAATGCCCCGTTTGCTTTCATCAGCTTTACCGGGGAACAGTCTTATAGAGGCTATATAGACTATTGTCTGACACGTGAACATGTTTATCTGATTTATAGTGGAGACACCCGCTATTCGCCTGAAGCCCTTCAACCGGTAGATGTGTTTAAGCTGAAGTATGATGGTACCTTGGAATGTATTTATCACTTGGATAAGCATCTGTTGACCATCTCCGTAGACAGTAAAGAAGAATATCTGTATGGCACGGCTAGGAATGCCCTTGACGGATATTCTGTTTTTGTAAGATATAAGTTGTGATGGTTATCTTGGCATTGCGGTCGGTTTCCTTCACGAAACGTGCCGCAGCCTTGCCGCGAAGCACCGGGATGGGCGCGGAGTAATAACGGTTTCCCGGTCTCGTAAAGTCCCTCTTTGCCGGGCTAAAGAGGGATTTTAGGAGTCTAAAGAGGGACTTTAGAAAGCTAAAGAGGGTGTGTACGTAAGATGGCATAGGATGTGAGTGAGTAATATATCCGTGAAATCCGCGCCTAAAATAAATTCCCATTTATAATACAAGCTAAATATGACCAACTACTCATTAAGTCATTCGCACGAATAGGAAGACGCGGCACGCCTCTGCATGGTAAACGTTGGGGGAGCGTGGCGGGTTGCGTTGATGAAATACACTTCGGGATAGCATCCCCTCCAGAAGATTAGTGTGGAAAACAAATGCTTACAAAAATGCCTGTTTTAAAGGCCGTCACCTCCCTATTTCCTCCTATACATGTCCATATTTTCTACGCTCCACCTCCGACCCTATACGCCCAACTTTTGTCGGACTTGAGTCGGACTTGTATCGGAGGAGAGTCGTAGGAGGTACGATGTTGAGGTGGATTTTATGTGGTAATATATTGATGCAGAATGCAGTACGAGTCTTTTGGAAGGCGTTTTTTGTAAGAAAATGAGAATAATCAAGATTTATCATGTAAATATTTGTGGATTTTGGTGCAGAAAACATGAGAATTTTGATATATTTACATTTCTGTCCTTGCATGACTTGTCGCCGGGGGAGGGATACATTCTCTCTTAAAGTGGCTCTACGGTACTACTTTGAGACGTGGGGAAGCGTTGCAGCTGTTTGTTTTTTATTAACTTTGCGGGCGAAAGCATAGACCAAGCGTATGAGAAGCGAAATAAAAATCATCATAACCTTAGTCGTAGCCTTGCTGGCGGCGGTCTTTGTGTGTGGGGCACTGTATACTCACCGGGTGGACGAGTGGCGGCAGGTGGCACGCAAAGAATTGAAAGAGGCGTTACATGAGCCGGTTGAGAAAGTGGATTTTGAACATTCCCATTATTTGAGAACTGACTCAATAGAGGATGATTCGTTTGTCAATGTCGTTGTTCAAACAGAAAAAGAAAAGAATGTTTATTCACACTTCAGATTAAAAGGTGGGCAAAATGTGGAGGAGTCTTCATCTTTGCGTGCTATTCATTCTGTGTTGTATATGGAGGGCTTGCTTAGTGTCGATTCATTGGAAAAGTCGTGGACTGTCAGACTGTTGGAATGTCTTTTCCCCGGCACGGGGTATTTGCAAATGGCGGTTTCCGGTGCCACGGATAGTGTGATGAGTTCTCGCTATGGCACTCCTGCTGCATTGGCAAAGGCTGACAGCCTTACTTACTATACTATGGGGTATGTTGACGAAATTAAAGTGACCGGTTGGGTTTCGCTTGTTCCTTGGCAGGTTTATTCCGTGAACGATTGGTTATGGATAATATTCCTTGCAGTGTTGGTTGGGACTTTGTGCATGCTTTGGCTGGAGCATGATGCTGTTATTGCCAGGTTGAGAAAAAAGTTTTCACTGATAGAGCGGGTTCCGGTAAGGGTAGTAAGCGATTCGCATGTCCATTACTATGAGTTGGAAGATGGCACTTTTTTCGACAGGGAGCAGCGGATTTTACGGAAAGGGAACCAAACGACTGTTTTGTCAGTGCAAAATACCCTGCTGCTGGTAGCCCTTATAGAGGCTGAGGGAAACGCTTTGTCGGTGGCCAAATTGTTTAAAGAATTGTGGCCGGACGATAGCGGAAACGATGAAAAGTTACGGAAGGCTGTCGCTCGTTTAAGGAAAGAATTGCACAAAGTATCGTCTTATACCATCGAAAATGAATTAGGCATTTACCGCCTGAAACTGATAGATTATCCGGCGGATGAGGCGAAAAATAAGTAATGCAAAGCCATCGAGAAGTGCCTCTCGGGGTTATGTCACGAGATTTCCGGGAAAAAAATTGTAGTTGAACTGTCTTTTTCAGAATTTTGGTGCATCCTTTCGCGAGAGAAGGAAGGATGTGTATGTTTTTTATTTTATACTAAAAATTCTGAGATGAAAAAAAGAATCTTTTTGTTAGCAATGTTGGCGCTGATAGGCGGTGCAAGTTTCTATTATGCCCAACGGCAAAGTAAACCGGTAAGCGATTTAGTGCAAATGAATGTAGAGGCCTTGGCAGCCGGTGAAGGCGGCGTTTCTGCTCATTGCATTATGCAAGGGTGTTTGGATTGTCCCTATAGTTATGAGAAAGTGAAATACGTTTTTTCTGGCCACAGTTTGGAATAAGATGTAAGTAACTGTTTCCCTAAGGAGATGGTGTGTAATGTGAATGTAAACCCGATTAGAAGGGAC
Source organism: uncultured Bacteroides sp. (assembly GCA_944320635.1). GTDB lineage: Bacteria > Bacteroidota > Bacteroidia > Bacteroidales > Bacteroidaceae > Bacteroides. Next base: position 8,541 of record CALUIF010000187.1, read on the forward strand.
ACCCGGCCACCTCTTGCTATAGATGGTTAGGCTAAGTAGCGGTGGTGGGTGCCCCTGTAACCCCAAAGAATGAAAGATACTATGTTTGTAAAGTCTGATTAAAGTCGCTCGTCGGGACGGGTGGTCCCGCCCCTTGCCTCTGGGCGCTCCCCGACCGATGATTTCGAAAAGAAGAATAGGCGTAATAATTGAATTAC
>CALUIF010000188.1 GCA_944320635.1 uncultured Bacteroides sp.
TGTCGCCGAAGAGTGAGTCAACGAATTCTTTCTTGCGGAACACCTGGAGGTCTTCCATGCCTTCGCCCAGTCCGATGTACTTCACGGGAATCTTGAACTGGTCGGATATGCCGATTACCACGCCCCCCTTGGCGGTGCCGTCGAGCTTGGTAATGGCCATGGCATTGACTTCGGTGGCCAGGGTGAACTGCTTGGCCTGCTCGAAGGCGTTCTGGCCCGTAGAGCCGTCCAGCACGAGCAGCACCTCGTCGGGGGCATCGGGCACCACCTTCTTCATTACGTTCTTTATCTTGGTCAGCTCGTTCATCAGTCCTACTTTGTTGTGCAGGCGTCCGGCGGTGTCGATGATGACCACGTCGGCCCCGTTGGCCACCGCCGAGCTCAGCGTGTCGAAGGCCACCGACGCGGGGTCGGCTCCCATCTTTTGCTTGACGACGGGCACGCCCACCCGTTCGCCCCATATCATCAGTTGCTCCACGGCCGCGGCGCGGAAGGTGTCGGCCGCCCCGAGGTATACCGATTTGCCCGCCTTCTTGTACTGGTAGGCCAGCTTGCCTATGGTGGTGGTTTTGCCCACGCCGTTCACGCCTACCACCATGATGACGTAGGGTTTGCGGGCTATGGGAGCTTCGAAGTCGTCGGCGTCGTCCGTATGGTTTTCGGTGAGCAGGGCGGCTATTTCGTCGCGGAGTATGGTGTTCAGTTCCTGCGCGTTCATGTACTTGTCGGCCGCCGCGCGCTTCTCTATGCGTTCAATGATTTTCAACGTAGTCTCCACCCCCACGTCCGAGGTGATGAGTACCTCCTCCAGGTTGTCCAGCACTTCGTCGTCCACCTTCGACTTTCCGGCAATGGCGCGGGCAATCTTGTTGAACACGTTCTCCTTGGTCTTGGACAGACCTTTGTCCAAGGTCTCCTTCTTCTCTTTGGAAAAAAAACTAAAAAGTCCCATAGTCTTCCTTTGCTTAAAATGTGTGTCGGGACCGGCGTGGGCACGGATGCCGCGCGCAGTCCTTACAGGTCACAAAAATACAACAAATCTTTGGAAAAACCTTGCGTCGGAGGCAAACGATGCAAAATGTGCTTCGCTCCCGGGCTGTCCGCCCTTGCGATGCCTGCCGTGGCCCGGGGCAAGCCGGTGCGGAGTGCCTGCCTTTCAGGGGGAAAGCAAGCACATTGCCGGGCGGAAAGTACTACCTTGCCACCCCTGCCACTGGAGTGGCAGAACCCTGTCACTGGAGTGGCAGATATCTGTCACTGGAGTGGCACACGTCTGCCACTGCAGTGGCACGCCTGCATTGGTAGTGCATCGGCACCGCCAAAGTGCTTGGGTAAGGGTGGCAAGGCAGCCTTCCTTGGTGGCGGGAATGGGGAGGTTATTTAAAAACATTCTAAATTGCTTGCACCCTACGCAGATTACTGTTACCTTTGCCCGCGATTCATACGAACTCTTTTTTCTTAAGTACAGACTTATGCGATTATCCGAACTTAGCACAGGCCAGAAGGGCGTCATCGTCAAGGTGTTGGGCCACGGCGGCTTCCGCAAGCGCATTGTGGAGATGGGTTTCATCAAGGGAAAGACGGTGGAGGTGCTGCTCAACGCCCCGCTGAAAGACCCCATAAAGTATAAGGTGATGGGATACGAGATTTCCTTGCGCCGGCAGGAGGCCGAAATGATAGAAATCATCAGCGAGCAGGAGGCCAAGACCCTGTTCAGCCAGGAAGAGCCTGCCCCGGGGCTGCACGAAGACATCCCCCTGGACGACGAGACGCTGAAGCGCATGGCCCTGGGGCGGCGGCGCACCATCAACGTGGCCCTGGTGGGCAACCCCAATTGCGGGAAGACCTCGCTGTTCAACATAGCCAGCGGCGCGCACGAGCATGTGGGCAACTACAGCGGCGTCACGGTCGATGCCAAGGAGGGCTTCTTCGACTTCCAGGGCTACCACTTCCGGCTGGTAGACCTGCCCGGCACGTACTCCCTCTCGGCCTACTCGCCCGAGGAGCTGTATGTGCGCCGCCACATCATCGACGAGACGCCCGACATCATCATCAACGTGGTCGACTCGTCCAACCTGGAGCGCAACCTTTACCTCACCACCCAGCTCATCGACATGAACGTGCGCATGGTCGTGGCCCTCAACATGTACGACGAACTGGAGGCCAGCGGCAATACGCTCGACTACCTGGCACTGAGCCAGCTGCTCGGCGTGCCCATGGTGCCCACGGTGAGCCGCACGGGCAAGGGCATCGACCGCCTGTTCCATGTCATCATCAACCTTTACGAAGGAGGCGACTTTGTGGATGCGAAGGGAAAGATACAGGCCGACGTGCAAGGCCAGTTGCGCGACTGGCACCGCGAGTATGTGCCCGACCATCCGTTCGGCTCCGATGCCGAAGACCATCAGCCCAGGCGCTTCTTCCACCACATCCACATCAACCATGGCGCGGAACTGGAGCGCAGCATCGACGCGGTGAAGGCCGTCATCAGCCGCAACGAGGCCATACGCCATAAGTACTCCACCCGCTTCTTGGCCATCAAGCTGCTGGAAAACGACCGCGACCTGGAGGACGTGGCCACCCGCCTGCCCAACGGGAAGGAAATACTTGCCACCCGCGACAGGGAGGAGGAACGCATACGCCAGGTGCTGGGCGAGGAGTCGGAACAGGCCATTACCGATGCCAAATACGGCTTCATTGCCGGGGCGCTGCGCGAGACGTTTGTGGACAATCATGCCGAGAAGTCGCGCACTACCCACATCATCGACGCCATTGTGACCCACCGCCTGTGGGGTTACCCCATATTCTTCCTCTTTATGTACATCATGTTCGAGGTGACCTTCACCGTAGGGGCTTACCCGCAGGAGTGGATAGAGACGGGCGTGGCCGCTTTGGGCGACCTCATCCGTAACCACATGGACGAGGGCCCGCTGAAAGACATGCTGGTGGACGGCATTGTGGGAGGCGTGGGAGGCGTCATCGTCTTCCTGCCCAACATCCTGATATTGTATTTCTTCATTTCGCTGATGGAAGATTCGGGCTACATGGCACGCGCGGCTTTCATCATGGACAAGATTATGCATAAGATGGGGCTCCACGGCAAGTCGTTCATTCCGCTCATCATGGGCTTTGGGTGCAATGTGCCGGCCATCATGGCTTCGCGCACCATCGAGAACCGCAAGAGCCGGCTGGTCACCATGCTCATCACGCCACTGATGTCGTGCAGCGCCCGTCTTCCGATTTATTTGTTGCTCACGGGTGCCTTCTTCCCCGGGTGTGCCAGCCTGGTACTGCTGTCCATTTACGCCATCGGCATTGTGCTGGCCGTCATCATGGCGCGCCTGTTTTGCCGCTTCCTGGTGAAGGGCGACGACACGCCTTTCGTCATGGAGCTGCCTCCCTACCGCCTGCCTACTTCGAAGACCATTTTCCGCCACACGTGGGAGAAAGGAGCCCAATACTTGAAGAAGATGGGCGGCATCATCATGGTAGCATCCATTGTGATTTGGGCGTTGGGTTATTATCCCAATCATGACAGCTACACCAATGTGCACGACCAGCAAGAGAATTCCTACATCGGGCGGATAGGCAAGGCCATGGAGCCGGTTATCGAGCCGCTGGGCTTCGACTGGAAAATGGGTGTGGGCATCCTCTCGGGCGTAGGGGCCAAGGAATTGGTGGTGAGCACGCTGGGTGTGCTCTATGCCGGCGATGCCGATACGGACACGACAACTCTGGGCGAGCGCATTCCCATTACCCCGTTGGTGGCCTTTACTTACTTGGTCTTTGTCTTGATATACTTCCCCTGCATTGCCACCATAGCGGCTATTAAGGGCGAGACGGGCAGTTGGAAGTGGGCCTTGTTTACAGCTTTCTATACTACGGCATTGGCCTGGGTAGTGGCTTTTATGGTTTATCAGATAGGAGGATGGCTGGTATGAGCAGTTGGCAAGATTGGATAGTCCTGGTGGTGCTGGTGCTGTGTGCCCTATGGATAGGGAGCAGGATTTATTCTTCTGTCCGTAAAATGAGGCGGAAGGAATCGCTTTGCGACTCCTGTCCCGGGGGCGGATGCTGTCACAGCCTGAACTCATCAGGCGCAAAATGGAATGGCAAACCGATTTCATTGACGAAAAAAAACAAGAAAAGTTGCTGCGGATAGTTGCAAGTTCGGGAAAAAGCATTACCTTTGCACCCGCAACCCGCAAAAAGGGGTGATTGGTACCTTGGATGAGTGGCTTAGTCAGCGGTCTGCAAAACCGCGTACGGCGGTTCGAATCCGCCAGGTACCTCAACAATGAATCGGTTAATCACAATAAATCAAGTGGTTAACCGATTTCTATTTTGTAAGGATATTGAAAATATTCCCAAATGTGGCTCATCGTTCGGGATTGTACACAACAGGCTCACAAAAAGCCCCGCAACGGTAATGTCCGCTACGGGGCTTCATTGTCTTAATAAACGGTCTCGCCTCACGGTTTGCTGTTTATGTCCTTACAATGCTTTCCCTTAGTTTCGGTATCTGTCTGGCGATTTTATCCGTGTTTTTTTACTCCAGCCAGAATTTCCACGCACAGCAGCAGGAGGAATCTGTGACATCGGGGAAGCAGCTGAGGCATTGGCAGGCTATGCGTTCGTCTATGGCATGGGCAAAGCCTGCATATTCTATTTCTCCTACGGGTTTGCAGGGATGAAAAGGCATGCCTTTGCGTTCGCGTGCCCGTTGTACGCGGCACTCGCATGTGCGGTAAGTGAGGGTTGATTTATCCTCGTTCCATACAATGTCGGCTTCATTAAGGTTGGCATAGAAGCGGAATTGCAAGGCAAGGGCAAGGCCTTCCAGCCCGGGATGTTCGGGCAGTTCCAGGAAAGTCTTGATGCGTTTGCCTTCTATCACTGTATATCTTTTCCAGGCTTCTGCATCGTGATACATTGCTTCGTCCATACCCCGCATGCGTTCTACCGACTGAAACCATACGCCATCCATTGCCAGCCAGTTTTTGGAGTAGTCTTTTATGAGGCGGATTAGTTTTTCTTTCGAGAGGGATTGCAGTAATTCATCATTCTTCATGGGAGGATTATTTGTTTTATTAGAGCAATAAAGGCTACTTCCATTATGTTAGAAGCAGCCTTTGTGATGTGTTTGTAAACAAGATGTACACCCTCAGGGATTCGAACCCTGGACCCACTGATTAAGAGTCAGTTGCTCTACCAACTGAGCTAAGGGTGCAACGGTCTTTTTGTAAATCCGGCGCGAAGGTAATGCTTTTGTTCGGAACTGGCAAGTACTCGTCCTTGTTTTTTTATAGATGTGTAGCAGGAACTGAAAATGGAGCGAAAATAAAGTGCCGTAGGTATGGCAATGGCGACTCAGCCGTTAACGGGCAGTTACCGCCAAGCGAGGTGGCGATGTATAGTTTCAACGGTCTCATAGCGAAGTGTCTTTTTTATACATCCGCATCTGCTCCCCGTCGTCACCCTGCACCATACACAGGTATTCCCAGCCGTAGCGTTCGTAGAACGAGGTATGTTCCGTGATGAGGTAGAGCGTGCCGATGCCTTTCGCCGCCATATCCTTGCAGATATGTGTCAAGAGGTGTCCGGCAATGCCACGACGGCGTAGCTCCGGCTCGACGTACAAGGCGCAGACATTCGGCGTCAGGTCTTTGCGGTCGTGGAAATCGTTCGCTATCACACCGGCTCCGGCAATAATTCGTCCTCCATCCACCGCAATATACCATTGCGGGACAGCCGCCGTTTCCCGAATGCTCTCGTCAATGCTTGTCAGGTATTCCTCCAAAGGAATTTCTCATTTCTCCTGAAACCAGCGTGCCGCCAAGATGCGCCATTCAGGATGGGAATGAAGTGAAATGATATTGTCGTTCATCGATACATGTTTTTAGGGTTGCGAAGGTATAGAAAATCGGGAAGCGGTGCAAAAGTTACAACTCATAAATAAGGAAAGCACCCCGTGCTTCCACGGAGATGCTTTTGGTAAACTATACCTCAACGAGTTCTGTTACAAGTTCAATCGAAGGTGTTTCGGATTCAGCCTTTTTGAGAGGCTTGAACTTTGCGCTTGTTCCTATAAGACTGATTTCAAACATAGGGCGTACTGAGTAGGACGATTGCGGATATCCATTTTCATTAATCTCCGCATTCCTTCGGTTATTCCGGTAATATTTTGTAATATTGCCCATGAAAAACATATTATCGACAGAAGTTTATGAGAAAGCAGTATTTACCTTCTCCGGTGGATACGGGCGATGTAACGTTGCCCGATTATCTGGAGCGTTTGACTGAGAAGATGGCCCGTAATGTGCATGAAGTCTGGGCGGAAGGCCGGATAAGAGAGGGCTGGAGCTATGGACCTGTGCGCAATGATGAGGCTAAAACACATCCTTGCCTGGTAGCTTATGAAGATTTGCCCGAGTCGGAACGTGAATATGACCGCCAGACTGCTGTACAGACTTTGAAGTTGATATTGAAGTTGGGCTACAGCATTGTTGAGGAAAAGGCGGGTAAGTGATGGGGTGTAGAACTTAATACTATCGGTTTATGGATTTTTTTACCCGGATATTAGTTTTTCATTTCGACCGTTCTTTTTCCGGAAAAAGTTGGAGGCAATTGTTGTGGCTTTGTGCCGTCATTATCCTTGTTTTTATAATCAGTTATCTGGTGTGTCGTTCTTTTCTGGACTTGGCGGCCGGTTCCGATGGATTCCTGTATCAGGTCATCAGTTTGTTCATCGACCCGGGCAGTGTGTGGAGTGTGACCGGCATACCGCGCTGGCTGGCGGTTACGGTATCGGTGGTGGGGCTGATTCTGTTTTGCGGATTGCTTATTTCTGTCCTTTCCAATATGTTGGAGCGAAGGGTAGAGCGGTATCGCGAGGGCGACATCAGCTATCCGATGCAGGGGCACGTCGTGGTTATCGGTTTTGATGACATGGTACCTATGCTCATCAGGCAGATTTGTAAAGACCGCCGTTATGCCAATTGCTTCATACTGGTGCAGAGTTGTTTGCCTACCCCGGAGGTAAGGAGCAAAATACATACGGAGCTTGGCGCGGAAGATGAAAAGCGGGTCGTCATACTCCATGCGCGCAGAGATTCGGCCGAAGACTTGAAGAAGCTGTATACTCCGCAAGCCCGGGAAACTTTTCTGATAGGCGAAAGGGGTGAGCATGACCATGATTCCTTGAATATAGAATGTTTGAGGAAAATAGTCGACATTCATAAGCAATACAAGGGTTGTGCCAAGAAGACTTTTACGGTACTGTTTGAGCATCAGACTACCTTTGCAGCATTCCAGGTTACCGACCTTTCGTCGGAATGGCGCCAATACATCAATTTCTGCCCCTTCAATTTCTATGAGGAGTGGGCGAAAAAGATATTGGTGAGAGGATGCTATGCGCTGGGAGATGAAGTGATAAGGTATCCGTTGCCCGACAGGGAACCTGTCACGGCCGATAGTACCAAACACGTGCACCTGGCCATTATCGGCATGAGCCGGATGGGAGTGGCGCTGGGGGTTGAAGCTGCCCAGTTGCTGCACTTTCCTAACTTCTGCAAGGATGCCCGCCATCAGACTGTCATAACCTTCATCGATGAGGTGGCCGATGAAGAAATGAACTTCTTCCGCGGACGCTACCGTCATTATTTTGAAGTGGCTTCTACAACGTACTGTGAAGTGGCAGGTGAGGGAGAGCTGAAGGAAACACTCATTCCGCCTCTCCGTTTCCGGGGAAAAGACGCCGACTTCCTGGATGTAAGGTTCGAATTCATTAAAGGGCGTGCCGAGAGTCCGGCAATCCAAGGCTTGATCCGGAGTTGGGCAGACGAAGAGAACGCATTGCTTACCATTGCCATTTGTCTGAATTATCCTCCGAAGAGCATGGCTATGGGACTGTATTTGCCCGATAATGTTTATGACAAGAATATCCCCGTATTTATCCGGCAGGAAACGTCGGCAGCCTTGTTGGCCATGCTGAATAGTAAGAAGACGGAAGAAGATGGCCATAAATACTCGCATGTATTTCCCTTCGGCATGCTTAGCAATTGTTGCGATTTGGACAATAGGAATATCCTCTTGGCACAGTCGGTAAACTATATATATGAGTATTACAACCAGCATAAGTCACTGCCGGAGGCGTTGCCCGACGAGAAGGTATTGGTGGAGTGCTGGAACCGGCTTCCGGTGGCACTTCAGTGGTCTAACCTTTACAATGCCTATTCTATCCGGTTTAAGCTTCGCTCGCTTGGCATTACGGACTATGACAATCTGCAGTTGGATGCCGGGCAGATAGATTGCCTGGCCAAAGTGGAGCATAACCGTTGGAATGTGGAGAAACTGTTGTTGGGCTATCGCAAGCCCACTTCTGCGGAATGGGAGAGTATGCGTGCAGATGCTGATTTGCGGAAGGAGTATAAGAAAAGGATGGTTCATCCCGATATTTGTCCGTACAATGAATTGAGTGACGAGTCTGTAAGCTACGACAAGTGCATTGCGGCAGGCATTCCTTTAGTGGTGAAATCCGGACAGGAGAGATGTACTTTGCCGGTGTAAAGTGCCTCTTTAGGATGCTAAAGTGGCTCTTTAGCGTGCTAATGTGCCTCTTTATGACTATAACTGAAAAGGCGCGGATTATGCAGTTGCTGAAACAGCGTTGCATGAATCCGCGCCTTTTTTAGCATTGCGCTAAGAACGGCAGGAGTTTAGAGTGGTATGTATTCCACAAAAGCCTCCATGGCTTCGTACGATGCCAGTCCCAGTCTGTCGTAGAGCGCTGCGGTGGCACGGTTGCGGTCTTCGCTGCGCTGCCAGAAGAGGCGTTCGTCATTGCCTAGGAATGGGGCGCTTTCCATCTGGCTTTGGTGCTTGAGGATGGAGTTGCGCTTGGCTCGGAGTTCTTCCGGACTGATGGGAACGGCCATTTCGATATTCTCTATTTCCCATTCGGCCCATGCGCCACGGTACATCCATATGCGGCAATCTTTGAGCCATTCGGCACCTTCTTCCTTTTCGAGGTCGATGGCTGCAAAGACGGCATCGGTACATACGCGGTGGGTACCATGCGGGTCGGCCAGGTCTCCGGCAACAAATATCTGGTGAGGTTGCACGTCGCGCAGCAGTTGGCGTACAATTTCTACATCGGCTTCACCAAGCGGGTTCTTCTGGATTTTCCCGGTTTCGTAGAAAGGAAGGTCGAGGAAGTGTACGTGGTCCAGTGGAATGTTGTTGTACGTGCAAGCCGTCCGGGCTTCACCACGGCGTATAAGGCCTTTTATGGTAAGTATGTCGCGCGTATCCATGTCTCCGTCTTTCTTTTGGCGGAGGTATTGGCGTATTTCCGCATACTTTTCGTTGATGACCTGGTCGGCGCTGTCGTTGAACAGTTGGTTGAACCCGTTGATGAAATGCAGAAAACGGATAACTTCTTCGTCGCCTACGGCAATGTTGCCCGAAGTTTCGTAGGCCACGTGGACGTCGTGTTTCTGTTCCACAAGCCTGCGTATGGTGCCTCCCATGGAGATGACATCATCGTCAGGGTGGGGAGAGAAGACAATGACACGTTTCGGATAAGGTTTGGCCCGTTCGGGGCGGTAAGTGTCATCGGCATTGGGTTTGCCACCCGGCCAGCCCGTGATGGTGTGTTGCAGGTCGTTGAATATTTTGATATTGACGTTGTAGGCAGAGCCATACAGGGCCAGCAGTTCGCTGAGTCCGTTTTCGTTATAGTCTTTATTGGTAAGCTTCAAAATGGGCTTGTTTGTAAGCTGGCACAGCCATACGATTGCACTGCGGATGAGTTTGTCGTTCCATTCGCACGAGGTCACCAGCCACGGGCGTTGTATTCTGGTAAGATTGGCTGCAGCCGAGAGGTCGAGGGCTACCCGGGCATTGTTGTGGGTTTGCAGGAAAGAGGCAGGTATGGTGTCGGTTACCGGACCTTCCACACAGGCTTTCACCATTTCTGCTTTTTCTTCGCCCCATGCCATGAGGTAGACTCTTTTGGCTGCAAGTATGGTGGATACTCCCATGGTAATGGAGCTGATAGGGGTGTTTTCGATGCCACCGAACATTTTGGAGGCTTCATTGCGCGAAGCATTGTCCAGCAAAATGAGTCGTGTGGTGGAATTCAGGCGTGAACCGGGTTCGTTGAATCCTATGTTGCCTACCCGTCCTATGCCAAGTAGAGCAATGTCGATTCCTCCGAAACTTTCTATGCGTTGTTCATACAGCTTGCAGTATTCCAGTATGGTGTCTTTGGCAATGCTTCCATCGGGACTGAATACATTTTTGGGGTCAACGTCTACTTGGTCCAGCAACATTTCTTTGAGTGCATTGAGGTTGCTGGTTACTGCATCGGAGGCCAAGGGGTAGTATTCATACAGGTTGAAGATGATGACATTGCGGAAGCTGAGCCCTTCTTCCTTATGCATGCGTACCAGTGCTGTATAGATATTCCGTGGTGAGTTTCCACCGGCCAGTGCCAGTACACAGAAGCGTCCTGCCTTTTGCTTTTCGCGTATCAGCTGGGCAATGTCGTGTGCAATTTGGCTGGCACCCTCTTCCGGGGTCTCGTAGATGTCTGTCGGTATTTTTTCCAAGCGTGTCAATACCGAGCGTTCAAATGCATTCTCCGGCCTGTAATACCGGGGAGACACTCTGTTAAGCGTGATTTGAGAACTTAAATTGGTCTTCATAGAGTTAATAATTAAGTTAATAAATTAAGTTGAATTTTTATGGAGGTCTGTTTTTATGTTTGAGTTGTATCTTCACATACCGGTTGTCCCATTGCCCACACGCTTTGGACATTCAGGTTGTTGTCCATGACGATGATGTCGGCATCTTTGCCCTTTGCTAGTGAGCCTTTGCGGTGGGATACTCCCATGATGCCGGCTGGCGTTTCAGAGGCCATGCGTGCTGCGTCGGCCAAAGGTATGTCGGCTTTCTGCACCATGGTTCGTATCAGGCGGTCCATGGTGGCAATGCTTCCGGCGAGTGCCGAGTGGTCTGCCAGTTTGCATACACCGTCTTCAATGATGACCCGTGGGTCGAACATCGTAGGGCACTGACTGGCGGCTGCCGCCATGGCGTCGGTCACAAGGCACGTACGTTCTGCTCCTTTTATTTTGTAGACCAGGCGTAAGATGGTAGGCGGCACATGTATGCCGTCGGCTATAACTTCTACCGTCATGTCGTCCAGCAGATAAATGCTTTCCACTGTTCCTTCGTATTTGTATTCATGCCTTTTGTGGAAACCGGGCATAGCATTATAGAAGTGGGTGGCATGCCTGTAGCCCGACTGATAGGCGGTGCGGATGTCTTCGTATTCGGCCACCGTGTGGGCCACCGAGGCTACGATGTCTTTGCCAGTGATGTACTTGCCGAACGGTATGGCTCCCGGCAGTTCGGGGGCTGCGTCCCATCGCCTGATACAAGTCCACTTTTCTGCAAACGGAATGTATTCGTCCGGGTCTGGTATCTTTATGTATTCAGGTATTTGTCCTCCCGCCATGCTTGCATTCAGGTACGGGCCTTCCAAGTGCAGACCTAATATGGGGCTTCCCTTTTCCGCCATGAGGCGGGTGCATGTTTCGGCTGCCTGGTTCATCATGGGGAAAGTCGATGCTCCTAAGGTGGGGAAAATGCCCGTGGTGCCGTGTCTCATGTGGGCTTTGACTGCGGTGCGGAATGCTTCTTCTGTGCCTTCCATAAAGTCGTGTCCGCCTCCTCCATGTACATGCATGTCTATACCGCCGGGCAATGCATACATGCCTTTCAGGTCTACCACTTCTGCTCCGTTTACTGCCAGGTTGCAGTTGGTGACCTCAAGGATTTTTTCATCCTCTATCAGGATAGAACCTTCTTTCAGCCATCCTTGAGGGGTAAGGATACGAGCATTAATGAGTTGAGTTAACATAATTGATTTCGGGGGTTGGTTACGTCGTTTTTCCGCAGACAAAAATAGTCACTTTTTAGTGAAAACGCATCATTTTCCCCAAGGTATTTTATCGGGTTCCGCAGCGAAGTAGTGATTCTTGTCTGGCATTTCTCTATTCAGTGTCAATGTAGAAAGTAGTCGAAATGCTATTTCCTTGATTATCAACGGCTGTTAAAGTGTGCCGGCCTTGCGGAGGCTGAATGGTGATTTGGTGGAAATCTTGTGTTTGCCCGATGTATTCTTCATCCAGATGCCAGTACACCATGCTCATCGGGTTGTTGTGTGCCAATTCGGCTTTTAAGAAGCCGCGTGTGCCGTCCATTTGCAGTGGAAGTGCAATGCGGGCATTATATGTAGGATAGATGAATTGCATGGGTGTCAATACGTCTTCTCCACAGCCCGGAGCCAAAGGAGGGAGTGGGGCATATTCCGGATGATGCTTGCGGTAATACCATTCTTGTACAGGGGGGAGGGTGAACCATGAGCGCCTGACGGATGGAGTGCTGGCTGTGCATTGTTCATACAGGCGGTACTTGCCGTCGGTGGTAAGAATAACCGGCTGATGGTAAGGGCAGGCCTCTGTCTTCATTCCGGCGGGCACAATAAGGATAGTGTCTGCATCCTCGCAAAACCTGCCTCGCAGGTATCCGGATTGCGGACATATTTCTGCTTCAACATAAATGCCTTCTGGGCGTGTAAACCAAGCTGAATACTTTGCTGGCAGCAGGTTCAGTACTTCAAACAGCACCGGGCCGGCTGTGCGTGCTCCAATCAAGCCGGGCTTGCCTTCTCCTGTGGCGTTGCCTACCCATACGCCTATGGCATAATGTGGGGTGACACCTACTGCCCATGCGTCTCTGAATCCGTTGCTCGTCCCTGTTTTCCAAGAAATAGGGTACATGGAAGAAATGGATTTCCAGTCTATCTCTTCCGGACGGTTCACTTCTTTCAACGCTTCCAACGTTTGCCATGAGGCACCGGAGTGGAATAACTCGGTCTGCTGGTATTCTTCTTCGGGTGGAGTAAGCAGCAATTGGAAGTCGGTTTGCATAAGTCCCAGTACGCTGCGCGCCATGCGGGAATATGCGTTGGTAATGTCCCATAAGGTTGCTTCTGCTCCTCCTAAAATAAGTGATAATCCATAATTGGAGGGTGGACGGTCGATATTGCGCAATCCGGCACGTTGCAACAAGTCGTGAAACTTGGGAACTCCATAACGTTGCAGCATGACTACTGACGGAACATTGAGCGAGCGTGCCAAGGCTTCGGATGCCGGAACGGCGCCTTCATACTCTTGGCTGAAATTCTGGGGTGAAAAGCCGTTGATGTTGACAGGGATGTCCGGCAACAATGTGCCGGGCAGCAACATTCCCTCATCCAGCATAGCATAGTACAGGAAAGGCTTTAAGATACTGCCTGTGCTGCGTGGCGAGCGTATGATGTCCACCTGGCTGCCTTCTTGCATGCCGAAGTGTGTGTTTCCGCAATAGGCCATGACCTCGTTGGTTTGTAAATTTGTTACTAGAATGGCAAGATTGCGTATATCGCTCCGGCTGAACTCAGTGCTCCAACGTTCGGCCAAAGCCTCGATTTGGCTTTGCAGCCCTTGGTCGAGGGTAGTGACAGAGTGCAGTCCGTTTCTTGTTTTCCCAAAGTAGTTTACCAGGTGTGGTGCCAGTTGGGGTAAAGGACGCGGTGCGTCGGGCAGTGGTTCGTTGAGGGCCAATGAGTAGTCCGATTCGCTCAAAAAGTGTTGCTCATATAGTCTGGTTAGAAGTCGGTTGCGCTTTTTGAGCAGTTTCTCCCGTCCTTTTCCCGGGTGGATTAAAGAAGGTGCATTGGGCAGTACGGCCAATGTAGCGGCTTCTGCCCATGAAAGCGATTCGGCCGAATGGCCGAAGTAGCGCCATGCTGCCGCGTCCAGCCCCACGATATTGCCCCCAAAGGGAGCATGCGATGCATAGAGTGCCAAGATTTCTTGCTTGGAGCAGCGCATTTCCAGGCGGGTGGCCAGGATGGCTTCTATGAGTTTTTCGGCCAATGCCCGTGGTTGTTGACGGGAAAGTCGGATAACTTGCATGGTCAGTGTACTTCCGCCACTTACCACGTGTCCGCTACGCACATTTTGGTATAAGGCACGAATCAAGGCAAGAGGGTCTACGCCAAAGTGCCGGTCGAAATGCTTGTCTTCAAAGCAGATAAAGCACCGGCGCATTTTTGATGGCACACTGTCGCGAGGAGGAAAACGCCATTGTCCGTCGGCAGCGATACGTGCCCCCAATAGCTGGCCATGGCGGTCGGTGACTACGGTAGAGTAGGGAACGCGGAACAATTCGCGTGGCAGGCAGCATGCATAGGCTGTTGCCAGGCAGATAAGGAATATCACAGAAACCTTTTGCCAAAGCTTCATGTGCCGGACGATATCTTGCAGCTGTCTTTTTACCATTAGAAGTTATTTCTTTGAATAATGGATTTCATAGAGAATACATAAACCTCTATGGTATCATCATGTATAGCATAAACAATCCTATGTTCCAAATTAATGCGCCTTGACCATTTCCCTGCCAATTCGTATTTGAGGGGTTCAGGTTTGCCGATTCCTGTGTAGGGATGTGTTGCTATATTTTCCAATAAATCATTGATTTTGTTTAAAATAGCTTTGCTGCCGCTTTGTGAGAAGTATAGGTATTTAACTTTTCAGGTTGGTTCTTAAATCTGTGTAATTGCTGTTCTCATACTTCCTTCTTATTATAAACGCAAAGATATGCACTTATTTACGTACTTGCAAATTTGAGCGTAAAAAATGAAGAAAGGGCAACTAACTGAATAACTGCCCTTTCCTCATTTTACAATTGTGTTCATCGTTTTTAATGGTTGACACTATCCAAGTCAACTGACAATTCAACCGTCCCATTCGGGCAATAAAAAAGGAGCTACGTTTTATCGTAACTCCTTGACTATTAGTTGTCGGGGTAGCGGGATTCGAACCCACGACCCCCTGCTCCCAAAGCAGGTGCGCTAACCGGACTGCGCTACACCCCGAATGCTTTATCTGAAAAAGCGGTGCAAAGGTAGCAACTTTTTTAATACTGGGAAAACTTTTTGGCAGAATTATCTGCTTTTTCCTTTAAGGCCTGTTTAAACTTTGCTCAGTCTCTAGCCTTTCTTTACCCGAGTTCATACAATTGGGATGGAACCCCTCTTTTCAAGGCGCAGAGCTGTACGTCCCGTCCCACGATAATTCCCTTGTCGCGCAATTTCAGTTCCACGGTTTTATAGGCCAGTTCAGGGTGATTGTTATCTTTGCTGAGGTGGCATAGCCAGATGTACTCCAGGCGTTCTGTCATGTTATCGGCGAGGAAGTTTGCGGTGACAGCATTGCTGAGGTGTCCGGTAGAGCTTGCTATGCGCGCTTTCAGGTAGGCCGGGTAGGGTCCCATTTGCAGCATCTCTTCATCGTAGTTGGCTTCAATGACCAGGTAGTTGGCGGTCCGGATATAGTTGGCTGCGGTAGGGGTTATCTCTCCTAAGTCGGTGACGAAGCAAAACGTTTTTTCCCCCGCGCGGATGCAGTATCCCACGTTGTCTGTCCCATCGTGGGGCACTTCAAAGGCTTCGACAATGAAATCCTCTATCTGCACCGGTTGCTGCTTTTGCAGGTAATGGGCCGATGTGCTGATTTTCTGTGTCATGCAATAGCTGCGGTTCATACCTTTATGGATGGCATCGGTGGTGTACACCGATATGCCTGCTTTTTCGCCGATGATGCCTGCCGACTTAATGTGGTCGGCGTGGTCATGGGTAATGAAAAGCGCTTTTATCGTATCCATATTGATGTTCACCTCCGTCAAATGCTTTTTTATAGTACGAAACGGAATGCCTGCATCTATCAATATGCCGTATGTATCGGTGCCCAGATAGTAACAATTGCCGCTACTGCCACTGGCCAGGCTTATAAATTTTATCTTCATAACTGTTCTTTTCGATGTCCCGCCTTGTGTGCAAGGAGGGACGTTTTTTCAGAAAATTCCGGCAAATATAGCAAAAGTATATGGTTCTGTGGTGATATTCCGGAGCTTTTCTTCTATGCCAGATTCGAGCGTAAGAATTTTCTCAGTTCATCTATAGGCATCTTGCGCCGGCGGGCATAGTCGCTAAGTTGGTCTTCGCCTATGCTGCCTACTGCAAAATAGCGGGTGGCAGGGTGGCTCAGCATCAATCCGCAAGTCGAGGCATGCGGGTGCATGGCACCGTTTTCTGTGAGGGTTATGCCTATCTGTGCCATTGGCAACAGGTTGGCAATAAGGAAGATGATGGATTGGTCGGGCAGGCAGGGGTAGCCTATGGCAGGGCGGATGCCTTGGTAACGGCATCTCAGCAGGTCGTCAATGCAGAGGTCTTCCTTTGGGGCATACCCCCAAAGGTCGCGCCGCACGTATTGGTGCATTTTTTCGGCAGTAGCTTCCGCCAGCCGGTCGGTCAGTGTCTGAATCATCAGGCTGTGGTAGGGGTCGTCCGAAGCTGTTGTTGCCGCAGGCAGGTTCACAGAAGTGGCATATAGCCCCACCGTATCTGTTTTCCCCGATGAAAGCGGCTGTACAAAGTCGCTTAGGCACAGGTAGAGGTTCTCATTTTTATCCCGATGCGTTTGCTGGCGTAGCAGGGGGATGCATGTATCTTCTATTATCAGGTCGTCGTCCTTTGCATTGGCGCGGCACAGTCGTACTATGGCCTGTCCTTTTACTTCATGGGCAAGAGCCGACAGGGTGCTGCGGGCATCGCGAAGCAAAGATTGGGCAAGGCCGGTATGTTGTTGCGACGGGCGCAATCCCCAGGCGTGGAAAAAGTAAGTCCAATCGATGTAGGGCACCAGCTCGTCAATAGGGTACGACAGTACAACGGCATCCATCAGCGTTCAAACAGTAAAGGTTCGCCCCGGTAAGTCTCGTCTACTTCCTGGCCGTTGTACACCGTATGTCCGTTGACCCATGTGCGCAGTACGCGCCATGCGAAGGAGTGTCCCTCCAGCGGGCTCCAGCCACATTTGCTGAATATGTCGTCGGTGGTTACAGTCCAAGGTTCGCCCTTGTGCACCAGCACAAGGTCTGCCCGGTATCCTTGGCGCAGGTACCCGCGTTTGCTGATGTGGTATAAACGTGCAGGTGCATGGCACATTTTCTCCACAACGGTGGGCAGGTCGAATACACCTTTGTCCACCAGTTCAAGCATGGACACCAGCGAATATTGCACCATCGGCATGCCCGATGCTGCAGTGGTTGCGCCCCCGGCTTTCTCCTGCAACAGGTGCGGGGCATGGTCGGTGGCAATGGTGTCAATCAGTCCTGTGCAGACGGCATGGCGCAAGGCATCGCGGTCACATTTCCGCTTGATGGCCGGGTTGCATTTTATGCGTGTCCCTTCCGTTTTATAGTCGGCCGCACTGTATAGCAGGTGGGCCACGCAGGCTTCTGCCGTGATGTGTTTGGTGTCCGGTGCGCCGGCAGTAAGCAGCGCAAGCTCCCGTGCGGTAGAGAGATGCAGCAGGTGCAGGTGTGCACCGCTTTCTTTAGCCAGCTGCACGGCCAGGTGCGACGAGCGGTAGCAGGCTTCCGCGCTTCGTATGTTGGGGTGCTTCACTACGGGCACGTCCTGTGCATCCTTATAGCGTTCGCGATACTTCGCCGCATTGGCCTGTATCAGTCGGGAATCTTCGCAATGGGCAGCGATAAGCAGGTCGGTGCCATGAAAGATGTGTTGCAGGCTGTTTCTCCTGTCAACCAGCATGTTGCCGGTGCTCGACCCCATGAACAGTTTTACGCCACACACCCGCTTGGGGTCAAGCCGTGCAAAGTCGGCATAGTTGTTATTGGTTGCCCCGAAGTAGCAGGAGTGGTTTACAATGCATTCCTTTGCCAGCATCTCCATTTTTTGCTCAAGGGCACCCAAGGTGACGGTAGGCGGATTGTTGTTTGGCATGTCCATAATGGAGGTTACGCCTCCAGCAGCTGCGGCACGGCTTTCGCTCCGTATGTCTGCCTTATGCGTCATGCCCGGTTCGCGGAAGTGTACATGTTCGTCGATGACTCCCGGCAGCAGGTAGCACCCTGTGGCATCTATCCGCTCGTCGCAGTCGTCGGTCATCGGGTCGTCGGGGGCTGTTATGCGGGCAATGGTGTCGTTTTCTATAAGCAGTGAGGCCGGTTCCATCCGTCCTTCATTTACTATCTTCGCATTGTATATCAGTATTCGTTTCATTTAAGTAATTATTGGTTATGCTATAAATGGGAATTTAGCGGGGCGAAGCCCCGCAGCTGCGAGTGACGAGCTACCAGCTACAAGTAAAGTTTCCAAGTACTGCTGACAGTCACTCGTAGCTCGTAGCTTGTAGCTTGTAGCTAACAATCATACGTGTTCAGCGGTTGTATTTCTTCCACAGGCTTGCCCACTTCAGGCGGATAACGCCGAATACGGCTTCCCCGAAGATACTGCTGTTCATCTTGGAGGTGCCCAGCTCGCGGTTGATGAAGATGACGGGCACCTCTTCGATGCGGAACCCGTATTTATAGGCGGTAAACTTCATTTCTATCTGGAAGGCGTACCCCTTGAAGCGGATGGTGTCGAGGTTAATGCTTTGCAGTACCTCCCGGCGGTAGCACACGAAGCCGGCCGTGGTGTCGTGTATAGGCATGCCGGTGATGAAGCGCACGTATTTCGAGGCGAAGTACGACATGAGCACGCGTCCCATGGGCCAGTTCACTACGTTGACGCCGCTGATGTAGCGCGAACCTATGGCCACGTCGGCATTCTTCGAGCAAGCTTCGTACAGCCTGGGCAGGTCGTTGGGGTTATGGCTGAAGTCGGCATCCATCTCGAAGATGTAGGTATACTCCCTCTCCAGCGCCCACTTGAAGCCGGCTATGTAGGCAGTGCCCAAGCCCAGCTTGCCACGGCGTTCCACCATAAACAGGCGTCCGGCAAACTCTTGTTGCAGAGTTTTCACAATGGCAGCTGTCCCGTCGGGTGAACCGTCGTCGATGATGAGGATATGATAGCCGTGCTCCAGACCCAGTACGGCACGTATGATGTTTTCTATGTTTTCCCGCTCATTGTAAGTGGGAATGATGACGATGCTGTCCGCTTTTTGCATACCTTGTAGTTTGTGGGGGTTCTTTATATGGACTACAAATATACAGCTTTTCTGTGAATGGAAGAAGCGTAGGACGATATAATAAGTAAGTCTCAAGAATTAAATGAATATATCCTATTATTTTTCAGACGCGGATTGAGCGGATGACGCGGATTATTCTTAGCATAAAATACTGAATCCTATAAATTACAAATTCGCTCAATCCGCCTTATCTGCGTCTAAAGAATCAATGCCCGACATAGTATAAACCAAATATGAACAACTACTTAAAACTGAAACAAAGGGTGTCAAAACATATTATATGCCTTGACACCCTCTTCTTAAAAAAACTATGCTTTAGGGGCGCATCAGATGCCCAGCTTCTTGCGGATATCTTTGGGTACAGCGTCCTTGTGTACCAGTATGTTCATGGTCTTGTAGGCCACGAATGCCTTGCTGGCATACCAGATGCCGTCATATTTTCCGCTCAATCCCCACGAGTTCTTCACCATGAAGTACTCTTTGCCGTTTTGGTCTTTGGCAATGCCATAGATTACCATGCCGTGGTCGTCCGTCGTCTCCCAGTTGTCGAAAGCCACTTGGCGCATCTCCTGGGTGATTTCCATTTCGGGCAAGGGGCGTGAAGTCAGTTCTTTGCGTTTGTCGGTAGCCGTCAGTCCTGTCCAGCGTGCCATGTCGCTGCCGGTCAGTTCTGCGCCACGGGTGGCATCGGGCATCACGGCAACGCCGTCGCGTGTAAAGCCCTGTTCGCTCACATCGCTTCCCCATGCAAAGGTGTAGCCCGTGCGCACGGCGTTGTCCATTACCTCCATCAGCTCGTCGATGGGCAGGTTGTACGACAAGGCATTGCGCCAGTTGTCCTGAATCTCAATGGCAAACTGGGTGTAGAAGGGGTGATGGGTGTACGAGGTCAGCGACACATAGTCGTCGGGATTGATGCCCAGGCTTTCGGCAAACGTCTTGGGGGTATACTCTTTGCCTTGGTAGGTAAATGTTTCGGGGCATTCGCCCAGGTAGGTGTCGTAAATGGCGCTCAGCCCCTTCTTCCACACCGGGGTGAGCTTGCTGAAGCGTCCTTTCCCTATGGCCTGCACGTAGGCGCCGGCCACGGCATCCAGTTCATTGTGCACAGGCAGCGAGTCGCCATACATAATGCCCGGCATGGCCTCTTGCGGCACCAGTCCGTAGTTTTCCAGGCAATACATGATGTCGTAGAAGCTGCCGCCCGGCGAGAACGACGCGTCGCCGTGGTAGCGCACATAGTTCACGGCACGGTCTACCATGGTGTGGTGCACCACGAACATTTCCGACAGGTCATACGTGCCCTTGCCCATGCGTAGCAGTTCGCTTTCCAGGAAGCCAAGGCTCGAAAAGCTCCAGCACGTGCTCGAACGGTTTTGGTCTTTGATGCTGGTGATGGGGTTCTCCTTGACGGTGGTAAATACAAAGCCCTCATCATTTTTTTTCTCATCCTGTGCCGCCAGGTTGAGGCTTGCCAACCCGATTGCGGCCAATAACAATGTCTTTTTCATTAGGTCGATTAATGTGTTTTGGTTGAATATTTCGGCAAATATACGTCAAAAAATAGTATATTAGAATCTAAACGCGATTGTTTTTTCCGGTAAACGCCAGGAATTGATGCTTTTTTCGTTCCTTTGCAAAAGTAAATGGGAATTTATATGGCACACAGATGACACAGATTCTACGTGATGACCACAGATACATAGCGAAAAAATAAAAACTGTGTAAATCTGTCCCATCTGTGTCATCTGTGTGCCGCCCCGATAAATTATCATTTAAACTCCATAACAATGAAAAACATTCTGTATTCTTCTCTTTTCCTGCTGGCAGTGGCAGGAGGTGTGGCCCAAGCTCAAACGCAGGCCAAGGTGACAAGCATTTTGCAAGTGATGGACCGCACAACGGGGCAGGCCACGGTAGTGGCCGAGTTCCCGTACCTTATTGAGGCGCCCAACTGGACGCACGATGGCCGGTGGCTGGTGTACAACAGCGGCGGCAAGCTCTATAAGCTGTCGCCCGACCAGCCCGGCGAGCCCCAGCTGATAAACACCGGCTATGCCGACCGTTGCAACAACGACCACGTACTCTCGCCCGACGGCAAGCAGGTGGCCGTGAGCCACGCCACGCGCGAAGACTGGAAGTCGCGCATCTACACCCTGCCGCTCGAGGGCACCGACAGTCCCCGCCTGATCACTCCCCTTGGCCCCAGCTACCTGCATGGCTGGAGCTCCGACGGTAAGACCCTGGCCTACTGTGCCGACCGGGGCGGTAACTTCGACATCTACACCATCCCCGTGGGTGGCGGCGTGGAGAAGCGCCTCACCACTGCCGACGACCTCGACGATGGTCCCGAATACTCACCTTGCGGCCGGTACATCTGGTTCAACTCCGTGCGCACGGGGCTGATGCAGGTGTGGCGCATGAAGGCCGACGGTACGGAGCAGACTCAGATGACCTTCGATGAAGACCGCAACGCGTGGTTCCCCCACGTTTCGCCCGATGGCCAGTGGGTAGTCTACATAGCCTACCGCAAGGGCGACCTGAAGCCTAATGAGCACCTGGCCAACAAGCACGTGGAACTGCGCCTGATGCCGACTTCCGGCGGCACGCCTAAGACTTTGCTCAAGCTCTTCGGCGGGCAAGGCACTATCAACGTCAACTCGTGGGCGCCGGACAGCCGCCGCTTCGCTTTCGTCAGCTATCGCCTGGGTGAGTAACGGCTCTTTGTTTTATTTTTCATCTGCGGATGAAAAATGAATTCTCATTATCTCAAATATCAATTTATTATGATTCAGATTACCGACAACGCCTTGCGCCAGGCAGCGGGCGAGG
>CALUIF010000189.1 GCA_944320635.1 uncultured Bacteroides sp.
AAAGGCAGCCCTTCATAGGAGAGCCTCTTGTCGGATTCGAACCAACGACCCCGAGATTACAAATCACGTGCTCTGGCCAACTGAGCTAAAGAGGCGGGTGGGTAAGCTTGCTATATCGCGCCGCTACGACCTTCTACCTTTGCTGCGATCAAGCCCTGGAGGATTTGAAGGGAGCTGGCCGTATAGGACTTACCCGTTTTGCGGCGGCAAAGGTAGGCATTTTTTCTTTTCCTACAATAGTAAGCGGCAACTTTTTTGCTTTTACACCTTAACTTACTCTAAAACGGAGCAGTGTTTACAATATTATTTATACCTTTGCGCAAAAATCAAAATGATGGCAGACGACAATAAAGGTTATATGACACGATACGCCATGGTGTTTGGCACCTACATGGGACTGTTCTGGATAGCAAAATTCATACTTGTACCTATTGGTGTGACTGTACCCTTCCTCTTACTGCTGTTTTTTTGTCTAACGTTGTGCGTGCCTTTCCTTGGCTATTATTACACCAAAATGTACCGTGACAAAGTATGCGGGGGGCAAATCAGTTTCTTTCACGCATGGACGTTCAACCTGTTCATGTTCATCTGTGCCTCCATGCTGACAGCCGTAGCCCATTACGTATATTTCACCTTCATCGACCAAGGCTACCTGATAGGTGTATGCAAGGATATGCTGAACACCATAGAGACAAGCAATGTGCCAGGCACAGAAGCATACGTGACCCAAGTAAAAGAAAGCATTGATATACTGGAAGCATTGACACCTACGGACATCATACTGCAACTGTTGGTTAACAATGTGTATAACTGCTCGCTATTGTCCATCATTATCGCCTTGATTGCCAGAAGGCGTGCCAAGCAGACAACAATACCGCAAAACTAATGACCATAATGAAATAACAAAACTAACGAAATGGATATTTCAGTAGTCATACCACTATATAATGAAGAAGAGTCATTGCCCGAGCTCTTTGCATGGATAGAGCGAGTGATGGAAAGACATGGATTTTCACACGAAGTGATATTCGTAAACGATGGCAGTACAGACCATTCATGGCAAGTCATCGAGCAATTGCAGACACAAGCACCAGATATTGTGAAAGGCATCAAATTCCGACGCAATTATGGCAAATCACCCGCCTTGTTTTGTGGATTTGAGAAAGCCGAGGGCGATGTGGTCATTACCATGGATGCCGACCTACAAGATAGTCCTGACGAGATTCCCGAATTGTACCGCATGATTATAGAAGACGGCTACGACCTTGTGTCGGGCTGGAAAAAGAAACGCTACGACCCGCTTTCGAAAACTATCCCAACCAAGCTGTTCAACGCCACAGCGCGCAAAGTATCGGGCATCAGGAATCTGCACGATTTTAACTGCGGACTAAAGGCTTACCGCAAGGAGGTTATCAAAAACATTGAGGTGTATGGTGAAATGCACCGTTACATCCCCTACCTGGCCAAGAACGCAGGCTTTACCAAGATAGGCGAAAAGGTAGTGCACCACCAAGCAAGGAAGTATGGCAAAACGAAGTTTGGAATCAATAGGTTTGTCAACGGTTATTTGGACCTGATTACCTTGTGGTTCCTTTCTACCTTTGGCATTAAACCCATGCATTTCTTCGGACTGTTGGGGTCTCTGATGTTTGTATTGGGCTTCATTGCGGTAGTCATCGTGGGAGGCAGCAAACTATACTACATGTACAACGACCTACCCTATCGGCTAGTCACCGAGTCACCCTACTTCTACCTGGCACTTACAGCCATGATTATCGGGACGCAACTGTTTGTAGCCGGCTTCTTGGGAGAACTCGTGTCGCGTAACTCACTGGAAAGGAATAAATATCAAATAGAAAAAATCATCTGACAATGAAAATTTTAGTTAGGCTCATCATAGGATGCATGATAGCCACCATGCTGAGTGGCATTATCCAGGCGTGTTCGGAAGAACCCGATTGCTCCATGACAGCCCGGGGTTGGTTGCAATGCAACTTCTATACGTTGGACGAAAATGGCATGGCCGTAAATGATACCCTCGACTCACTGACTATTACCGCATTCGGCACTGACTCGGTCATTCTCAACAACCAAAAGGATGTACGCAACCTGATGTTGCCTCTACGCTATACGGTAGACTCCACCGTGCTGGTATTGAGGTATAGCCAAACGACGACCGATACCCTTATCCTGCACCACACCAACACACCCTACTTCTTGTCTATGGATTGCGGGTATCAAATGCAACAAGAACTAACGGGGGTACGTTTTAGCCGCCACAGACTGGACTCTATATACATCTCATACAATGAAGCAGGCATCGATGGCAGAGAAAATATCAAGATGTTTTATTAGCTTGCTGCTTGGCCTAATGGCAGTGCTTCCCTTGGCCGCACAACAAAACTATTACAACCAAGGCAAGGACACACGCCCTGTAGCCACAAAGAAGGAGAAGAAAAAGCCGCAGGTAACTTATCCGTTGTACAACGGCATTTCCATCAGTACCGACCTATGGGGGCCGGGAAGCAAGTTGTTGGGAAGCGACACTTTCAGCGGAGAAATTATAGCCGACGTAGACTTGAAGCACCGCTATTTTCCTACCATAGAAATAGGCTATGGCTTGAACGACGAATGGAATGACTCCGGTATCCACTACAAGACCGGGGCTCCCTATTTCCGTATCGGTGCCGACTACAATGCACTTTACGGCAAAAAGCACGGACACATGCTACTCGTAGGCTTCCGTTACGGGTTTACCAGTTTCAAATATGACATCGAATCGATGGGCATAGAAGACCCTATATATGGAGGCGTATCGGGTGACCCCAATTTGGTAGACGATATTTGGGGCGGCAGCCTGCCTTATCAACACAAGGGCATGAAAGGCCGCATGCAATGGCTGGAACTTTGCTTAGGATTGCGTGCAAAGATATGGAAACAAATCTACATGGGCTGGGGATTGCGCGTACGCTTCCGTTTGTCTGCTTCCACCGGACAATATGGAGACCCTTGGTATGTACCAGGTTTCGGGAAATATGATTCCCGCACCATAGGCATCTGCTATACAATAACCTATAAACTACCTTACTGACGTAATTATGACAGGACTTGAGATTTGGCTGGTGGCTATCAGCCTTGCCATGGACTGCTTTGCCGTATCCGTGGCAAGCGGTATTATCTTAAAACAGCCCCATTGGCGAGCCATGCTGACCATGGCATTGGCCTTCGGCTTTTTTCAGGCACTGATGCCACTGACAGGCTGGTGGGGCGCCAGTTTGTTCAGTCACCTGATAGAAAGTGTAGACCACTGGATTGCCTTTGCCATACTTGCCTTTCTCGGAGGGAGAATGGTGCGCGAATCGCTTAAAGGCGATGACTGCAAGCACACCTACGACCCCACCAACCTGAAAGTTGTATTGGCTTTTGCCGTGGCTACCAGCATTGATGCACTGGCCGTAGGCATCTCATTTGCCTTTTTGGGGGCAAAAGGATTGAACGACATCCTGCCCCCGGTAGGCATCATCGGGCTGGTATCGTTTGTAATGTCGATGACAGGATTGCTGCTGGGCATTCGTTGCGGCGACAAGCTGGCACGGCGGCTGCGTGCAGAATTGCTGGGAGGCATCATCCTCATCCTCATTGGGGTAAAGATTCTATTGGAACATCTGTTCTTCAACTAACGAAAGAGAATAACTACTACAAGCACACGCATCATACATGGAAAAAAAGATGAAACGCAATTTGGCCTGGATAGTGTTCCTGCTACTGGCCACTACATGGATATTGGTACGGCACAACCAGCCAGCACCCTACCAAAAGGACAGCGGACTGGTATTTGGCACCGTGTACAACATCACTTACCAGCATAAAGAGAGCCTGAAGAACGAAATTGAGGCCGAATTGAGACGCTTCGACGGCTCGCTTTCGCCCTTCAACGACACGGCCACCATCACGCGCATCAACCGCAACGAGCCGGTGGAGGCCGATACATTCTTCACCAAAGTATTCCGCCGCAGCATGGAGATTTCACGCGAGACAGACGGAGCGTTCGACATCACCGTCGCACCCTTGGTCAATGCCTGGGGATTCGGTTTCAAGCAGGGCATCTTCCCCGATTCCACCGAGGTAGACAGCCTGCTGGGGTTCATAGGCTACCACAAAGTGGAGCTTACGGCCGAAGGAAGAGTGGCGAAACAAGACCCCAGGCTGATGCTGGATTGCAGCGCCGTGGCCAAAGGCTATGCCGTGGATGTAGTGGCACAACTGCTGGCCTCGCGAGGTGTACAGAACTTCATGGTGGACATTGGCGGAGAAGTAGTGGTGCATGGGCACAACCCGCAGGAAGCACGTTGGCGCATAGGCATCAACAAGCCGGTGGACGACTCGCTCTCACTGAACCAAGAACTGCAGACTGTGCTCCATGTGTCGGAGGCAGGCATTGCCACTTCGGGCAACTACCGTAACTTCTATTACCGGGACGGGAAGAAATATGCCCATACCATCGACCCGCGCACAGGCTACCCGGTACAGCACAGCATACTCTCGGCTACCGTTATTGCCAAAGACTGCATGAGCGCCGATGCCTACGCCACAGCCTTCATGGTGATGGGGCTGGACGAAGCTGTGCGGTTTGTAGAGGCCCGTCCCGACCTGGATGCTTACTTCATCTACTCGGACGAAAACGGCCGGACAGCCGTGTATCAGACACAGGGCATGAAACAGTACCTGTCCGACTCCCAGCCTAATGAGGCTCCACAGGAGTAGGAAGCAACTCCCCTTGAATGTTTGTCATGCTGCCCCAAAGGCTATAGCGTGCTTCGGGATTCATGGTTTCCAGCTGGCGGAGGATGCCCTTCATGTCGGCGCGGTGAGAGTGGGTCTCATAGGGACAGGCCTTCGTCTGCTTGCGATACCCGCGCAACGCGGCCAATGCCTCCAGCTCGGCTTCGGGCACCAGGCACAGGGGGCGGATGATGGTCATGTCAAACTTGCGCATCACCAACTTGGGAGGCATGGAGCTGAAAGCCCCCTGGAAGGTGATGTTCATGAGCAACGTCTCCAGTATGTCGTCCATGTGGTGCCCCAGGGCTATCTTATTGCAACCATGCTCTTGGGCGAGCGTGAAAAGGGCTTTCCTGCGGTTCCACGAACAGAGGAAGCAGGGCGACTTGCGCCGGTCGGTCGAAGCGTCAAACGACGCCTCGTAGGTCAAGAAGGGCACCCCAAGGCCTTCGGCAAACCCGCGAAGATAGTCCACGTCGCTCCGGTAACCGATGTTTCCCATCTGCACATGGGCCGCCATCACCGAGAAGCGGGGATGGAAGATGCGCGCGCGGCGTGCCAGCAGTTCGAGCAAGGCCATCGAGTCCTTTCCGCCCGACAGGCCTACCAATACCCTGTCATCATCTTCCAGCAACCCATACGTCACCATGGCCTTCACCAGAAGACGTTCTATGCGGTGCAGGAGCTTGTCTGCTTCGGTTTTCTTTCCCATACAATCTGCAATTTTTATATATAATAGATGTAAATCCGTTACATCCCAATCCCCTTTCTCCCCTCCTCCCAATATGGAGAGTCTCCATAATCCAATATGGAAGGCCTCCATAATTCAATATGGAGGGTCTCCATACGGGCGTATGACGGGGCTCCATACGGGCGTATGACGGGTCTTCATACGGGCGTATGACGAGCCTTCATACGGACGGGGGTGAAAAAGACGCGGGTGCAAAGGTAGATAAAATCGGTGATTAAAGAAGAATTAACATAATAGAATCGGCAAAGGAAACATTATTCCCGATAAATTCGTATTTTTGAACGCGTGAAATCGAAACGAAAGCAGTATGAACAAGATATTCCGATTGTTTTTCTTACTCACCTTTGCCTTGGGAAACACGGTGGCATCGGCCCAGACCCTGGCCCAAGCCAAAAGTTGGTACGGGGAAGGCGACTACGAGAAAGCCAAGCCCGTATTTGCCCGCTACGTGAAGTCGTACCCCAACAACGGCAACTACAACCTGTGGTATGGCGTCTGCTGCCTGCGCACCGGCCATGCCGATGAAGCCGTGGCTTACCTGGAGAAAGCCGTGAAGCGGCGCACGCCCAGCGGACAGCTTTATCTGGGGCAGACCAACAACGAACTGTACCGCTACGAAGAAGCCATCAAGACATTCGAAGCCTACATTGCCGACCTTGCAAAGCGCAAGCGCTCTACCGCCGAGGCCGACTCTTTGCTGGCCATCAGCCGCTTGGGCCTCCGCCTGCTGCGCGGAGTGGAAGAGGTGCAGGTGATAGACAGCTTCGTGGTGGACAAGCAAGCGCTGCCGGGAGCTTACCGGCTCAGCCCCGAGTCGGGCACACTGTCCGGCTACGAAGACTACTTCGGGCAAAAGGGCAAAGGCGGCACGGTGTATGAGAACGAACTTGGCAACCGCATGTATTACAGCGCCCTGCAAGCCGACAGCACGTTGCAAATCTTCGCCAGCAACAAGCTGCTGGACAAGTGGGGCCAAGGCAAGGCCCTGCCCGAAAACATCAACGAACGAGGAGCCAATGCCAACTACCCCTACATGTTGTCCGACGGGATGACCCTCTATTATGCCTCCGACGGCAAAGAATCGCTGGGCGGATACGACATCTTCGTCACCCGCTACAACACCAATACCGATACCTACCTCACCCCTGAAAACGTGGGCATGCCATTCAACTCGCCCTACAACGACTACCTGTATGCCATCGACGAGTTC
This sequence comes from uncultured Bacteroides sp., assembly GCA_944320635.1. Lineage (GTDB taxonomy): Bacteria > Bacteroidota > Bacteroidia > Bacteroidales > Bacteroidaceae > Bacteroides. Next base: position 6,744 of record CALUIF010000189.1, read on the forward strand.
AACCACTTGGGATGGTTTGCCTCCGACCGCTACCAGCCCGAGGGGAAAGTCTGCATCTACATCTTCATACCCAATGCCTCAAAGCAGGTGTACGACTACGAAAGCATGGAGAGAGACCAGCTCGTCAGTCTGGCCCGGCTCGACTCCATAGCGGCAACCTGGAGAGGAGACATGCAGGACGTGGCCGCCGCAAAAGAGCGGCTCCAAGTTGCCATGCAGGGTCAACAGGATGCAAAGCAGCAACGACACTACGACTTTACGTTCGTCATCGACGACACACACACCTACCACTCACTGGACGATTTCCGCTCAACGGAGGCCAGGGAAAGCTACCGACAATATGCACAAAGCGAAGAAAACCTGCGGAAACAATATGAAAAGCTGGATGCCTTGCGCGAACAATACCTGGCGGCCGACCCAAGCGGAAAAGCCGACCTGACCCCCGCCATACTCGACTTGGAGCAACTGACCCGCCGGCTGGATGCCGAAGTAAGGAAAGCCGCCATCGAGGTGCGCCGGCTGGAGAAACAACACCAACTCTAACCACACATACATACTATCTCGCTTATGGACATACTTATCATCGCACTACTCATCATAGCAGCCGCCATTCTTCTGTTGGTCGAACTGTTCATTACCCCGGGCATCACCGTAGCCGGCTTCCTGTCGGCCGGATGCATCATCTACGCCAATTACCATGCCTTTGCCTACCTGGGCACAGGGGGAGGCATTATCACGCTTGCCGTATCGGCCACGGTGTGCATCGGCGCACTGGTATGGTTCATGCGCTCCAAGACACTGGACAAGATAGCCCTGACCACCAACATCACTTCCTCCGTCGACCGGAGTGCCGAAACAGGTGTCTGCCTGGGCGACGAGGGCATGGCCACCACACGCCTGGCCCTGATAGGCTATGCCGAGATAAACGGCAAGATTGTGGAGGTGAAGTCGGACGACGGATTCATAGACGAGAAAACTCCCGTCAAAGTGTGCCGGCTGACGGACGGCGTGGTATTCGTATGCCGCAACACTCCTCTGCCTGAATGAGCATATTATTCACCAATCTATTTTAATAACTAATACTTTATGGAAATGAACCCCATGTACCTGACCGCCTTCATCATTGTAGGCGCCATTGTGTTCTTAGTACTGTTTTTCCACTACGTCCCATTCTTCCTCTGGCTGTCGGCCAAGGTATCGGGCGTAAACATCTCGCTCGTCCAGTTGTTCCTGATGCGCATCCGTAACGTGCCGCCTTACGTCATTGTGCCGGGCCTCATCGAAGCACACAAGGCCGGGCTGAACAACATTACCCGCGACGGGCTGGAGGCCCACTACCTGGCAGGCGGACATGTGGAAAAGGTAGTACACGCACTGGTATCGGCCGCCAAGGCCAACATCGAACTGTCGTTCCAGATGGCCACCGCCATCGACCTGGCAGGCCGCGATGTGTTCGAAGCCGTGCAGATGTCCGTCAACCCCAAGGTCATCGACACACCCCCGGTGACTGCCGTGGCCAAAGACGGCATCCAACTCATTGCCAAAGCACGCGTCACCGTCCGCGCCAACATCCGCCAGCTGGTAGGAGGTGCCGGCGAAGATACCGTGCTGGCCCGCGTAGGCGAAGGCATTGTATCGAGCATCGGCTCCAGTGAAAGCCACAAGTCGGTACTCGAAAACCCCGACTCCATCTCCAAGCTCGTGCTGCGCAAGGGACTTGATGCCGGCACGGCCTTCGAAATCCTGTCCATCGACATAGCCGACATCGACATAGGCAAGAACATCGGCGCCGCCCTGCAGATGGACCAGGCCAATGCCGACAAGAACATCGCCCAAGCCAAGGCCGAAGAGCGCCGTGCCATGGCCGTGGCCAGCGAGCAGGAGATGAAGGCCAAGGCGCAGGAGGCACGCGCCAAAGTTATCGAGGCCGAGGCCGAAGTGCCCAAGGCCATGGCCGAAGCCTTCCGCAACGGGAACCTAGGCATCATGGACTATTACCGCATGAAGAACATCGAGGCCGACACGCAGATGCGCGACGCCATTGCCCGCCCCACGCCGGGCACAAGCGGCAACGCCCCGGCGAAATAATCGACGAAATATCATTACAATAAGTTTCAGGCCGGATTCCATCCTGCCTCACCCGCCGTATGAGACGGCCTCACCCGCCGACCGAGGCAGCCTCACACGGCGGGTGAGATACCCTCGCCCGGCGGGCGAGAGGTCCTTCTTCCGCACCCCCGCTACAGATACCCGCAGGGCATCTTCTGCCCCGACGGCGAAGGAGAACGGGAAAAATGCCGGATAACAAAAATACCTTACAATCATGAACAAGACATTTGCACCCTCCGAACTCATCATCAACGACGATGGAAGCGTATTCCACCTGCACGTGCGGCCCGAATGGCTGGCCGACAAAGTTATCCTCGTAGGCGACCCGGGACGCGTGGACCTGGTGGCCCGGCACTTCGACACCCGCGAGTGCGACGTGCAGAGCCGCGAGTTCCACACCATTACCGGCACATGCAAGGGCAAGCGCATCACGGTGGCAAGCACCGGCATCGGGTGCGACAACATCGACATCGTGCTGAACGAGCTGGACGCGCTGGCCAACATCGACTTCCAGACGCGCGAAGTGAACCCCCAATTGCGCCAGCTGGAGCTGGTGCGCATTGGCACCTGCGGCGGCCTGCAGCCCTACACGCCAGTTGGCACCTTCGTCTGCTCGCAAACGTCCATCGGCTTCGACGGGCTGCTGAACTTCTATGCGGGCAGGAATGCGGTATGCGACCTGCCCATGGAGCGCGCCTTCCTCAACCATATGGGCTGGACGGGCAACCTCTGTGCCCCGGCCCCATACGTCATCAACGCCGACGAGGAACTGGTGGAGCGCATCGCCGGAGGGGACATGGTGCGCGGCATCACCATTGCCGCCGGAGGCTTCTTCGGGCCGCAAGGCCGCCAACTACGCATCCCCCTTGCCGACCCGCATCAGAACGAGAAGATTGAGAAGTTTGAATACAACGGGCTGCGCATCACCAACTTCGAGATGGAGAGTTCGGCCCTTGCCGGACTGAGCCGCTTGTTGGGGCATCGCGCCACCACGGTGTGCATGGTGATAGCCAACCGCCTGGCACATGAAGCCAACACGGGCTATAAGAACAGCATCGACACACTGATAGAGACGGTGCTGGAGCGCATCTGACGCCCGACTGTGCACTACCCTCCCGCATCCCCACCCTAATGATGGCGCTCCAAATGCAGGCGGTGGGTGATGACGTCCGGAAGCTCTTCCTCGTAGTGCGTCACCATAATCAACGTTTTGTCCCGCCGGTGGCAGAAGGCTTCAATCACCTTCTTCACCCGGCGGCGATTGTAAGTATCCAGACCGTGCAGGGGCTCGTCGAGTATGAGCAACTCGGGGTCTTTCACAAAAGCGCGGGCCAAGAGAGCCAGGCGTTGCTCACCGCTGGATAGTTGCAAGAAAGGCTTATCCTTTAAAGGGGCGATGCCAAACACATCCATCCACCAGGCACACACATCCATCTGCTCCTCGCGCGGACGCTGGTACAAGCCAATGCTATCGTGCAGGCCCGATGCCACGATTTCAATGGCAGGCAGGTTCTTCAGATATGTCCGATGCATCTCGGGACTGACATAGCCGATGTGCTTCTTAATCTCCCAAATGCTCTCGCCCGTGCCACGCTTCCGGCCAAAAAGGCTGATGTCGCAAGCATACGACTGGGGGTTGTCGGCACACACCAGGCTAAGGAGGGTGGATTTGCCCGCTCCGTTTTCTCCGCTCAACGCCCACTTGTCACCCCGCATTACCGTCCAGTCCAAGTCCTTCAAAATAACACGGTCATCGTAGCGGATGCTCACCCGGTTCAGCCTTACAACCTCCTCCGAAGTATAATTGGCATGCGTATACGGAAGTTCCACGATACTTTGTTGCAGGCTTGTCCAGGAATTGACCGCGTCTTGGGCAAAGAAAGTGTCCAGGTAAGTTTGGCGCTCGACTTTCTCCCCCACCACTTTGTTCGCCACAGGGACTACATGGGTGATGAAGGGAGGCACATCGTCCAGCATGGAAAGTACCAGGATGATTTGCAATTTACCCATCCGCGCCAACTGCTCCAACAATTCACCCAACGAAGCACGGGTTGCGGCATCCAGCCCGATGAAAGGATTGTCCATAATCAGCACCCGCGGCGAGGTAAGCAAACTCTTAGCCAACTGGAATTTTCTCAACTCTCCACTGGAAAGCAAGATAATCTTCTTGTCGAGCAACGGCTCAAGGCTGAACATGCCGAACAGCCTCTGCCTCATTTGTGCATCAAGCTTGTCCGGAACCTTATCGAGCAGTTCACGCACGGTAGGCACTTCTTCTTGGTCGTGCGCATTCCAGCGCTGCTGGTAGTAATAATTGGCGTCGGCCGAGCCATAGGTGTCACGGAAAGCGATATACTTGACATTGTCGTACACCGTCGAAGTAGGCGACGGCGAGAAATCGTAGTCCAACGTGCCCTCCCGCAAGGGATATTTACCCATCAGCATATCGACCAGCACACTCTTGCCCGCCCCATTCGGGCCTACAATGGCAACGTGCTCATCCGCAGCAATAGCCAAATCTATCGGTCTAGCCAAACGCACTAACGGATTGCGTGCCACCCCTCCCGTCATTCGTATGGTATATTGTCGTGCCATATTATTTCTTCACTTTATCAGGATTCTTTGCTATAAAATCTTTCCAATTCCTGTAATCTTTCTTAATATCAGGACGCCCCATCTGCAAGTAATGGCAATAAGCAGCCGCCAATCCGTCCGTTGCATCCATAAAGGTGGGCATGTCTGCCTTATTGAAATGAAGCATACGTTGCAACATGTCTGCCACTTGCTCTTTGGAAGCCTGCCCGTTGCCGGTAATTGCCATCTTGATTTTCAACGGCGCATACTCGGTTATCGGGATGTCGCGGCTCAAAGCCACCGCCATGGCCACTCCTTGCGCACGCCCCAGTTTCAGCATGGACTGGACATTTTTCCCGAAGAAAGGGGCTTCGATTGCCATCTCGTCGGGCAAGTAACTCTCGATGATGCTCAACACCCGCTCATGTATATACCTCAACTTCAGGTAATGATTGGCAAACTTACGCAAATCAATGATGCCCATGGCTACCATTTCAGGCCTCACACCGGTCACCCGCAACACTCCATATCCCATGATGGTGGTACCGGGGTCAATGCCCAAAATTATCTTCTCTTCAACCGGACGAATCACACTATCACCTCCATCAAAGTAGGGAAGCCCACTACTTTATCTTTGAATATCCTCAACAATTCTTCATTCAACTTTACGCCCTGTTCGTTATGCCAACGGTGCAAACGGGCAGAATCTTCCACCTCAAACTGCACGGAGAAGCACGAGCTTCCTTCTTCCCGATGGCTCAGCACCCGCATTATACGGGGAGCATGCAAAGTCCCATTTTTCTCTATTTCAGGAAGGTAGTATTCCTGCAGCCATATCAGAAAATATTTTTCCTGATCTTCTTCCACATGGTAGGTCGTATTATATATCAGCATAGATTCTCCTTTATTTACCGTTGCAAACATAGCACTTTTTTCCCATAATCCTCCCCTATCCCCCTCCATTCTTTACTTTTGAGCCAATAAAAAGTGAAAAAATAAGCCGAAATGTTTGCTAATATCATTTTTCCCTGTATCTTTGCACCCGATTTCAACACGGGGCATTAGCTCATCTGGCTAGAGCGCGACACTGGCAGTGTCGAGGTGAGCGGTTCGAGTCCGCTATGCTCCACATGAAAACCGCTAACTATGCATACAGTTAGCGGTTTTCTTTTTAAGGTAGCGTTCAGAAAATATAGATGGGCAACGCAACACCTTCCCCCCAAAAAACACGTCAGGTCATTTGAACCGCGAGGTATCTACCCCTTCCCGTTGCTTTTCTTTGTACCCACCGAATTTCCAAGTGAACGACACGCCCAGCGAACGGAAGCAGGAGTAGTCGTTGGTGACCCACTGGCGGGCGTAGCGTATCTGCGGGTCGATGCCTGCCGTTTCGAAGATGTCCTTGCACCAGGCGGAGAGAATGCAGTTTCCCCCGGCAAAGGCATAGCGCA
>CALUIF010000190.1 GCA_944320635.1 uncultured Bacteroides sp.
ATTGGCACATCCATCATGCCACGAAGGGCGGCGGACAGATGCTGGTATGCGTGGCAGGTCGCGGCTGGTATCAGGAAGAAGGCAAGCCGGCGGTACAAATGTTGCCCGGCGATGTAGTGCACATCCCTGCCAACGTAAAGCATTGGCATGGCGCTGCAGCCGACAGTTGGTTTGCCCATCTGGCCTTTGAAATTTCCGGCGAGAACGCTTCCAACGAGTGGCTGGAGCCGGTGACCGATGCCGAATATGACAAGTTGGAGGCCCGTTGACCTTAAATAAGCGTGTTTGTAATTGAATGGCGAAGCCCATCATCCTGTTGCACGAGGCAGGGTGATGGGCTTTGTAGTATCCACTTTTTTAATAGAGATTGTATGGCTTAGAAGTTTGACAATTAGCGAACTACGGTTTAAAGCCATCTACATGGCGTTGCGTCTCTGTTTGAAGTAACTTTGATTTCTTGTATTTTTGTTCGTTGCCCCGGGAGGGGAACAGCAGACAATTACTACATTACTAACCCTTAAAACAACTTGAAACAATGAATGTGAAAAGGAAAACTTTAAAAGAATTGGGCCTTTTGTGTGCCTGCACGGCATTGCCGTTCTTCGCATCGTGTGCCGGTTCGGAAGGCAATGAAGTGAGCGCGTATGTCACTACTGCCGACCGTGCTTACGATTTGACAAAAGACACGTTGAGCTTTGCGGACGGTGCAGCTGCCGGAAGTGCTGTTATCCGGCTGGATGCCGCCACCCGTTACCAGGAGATGGACGGTTTTGGTGCAGCCATCACGGGGTCTACCAGTTACAACCTCTCGCTGATGCCCGTGGAGGTGCGCAAGCAATTTTTGGAAGACACCTTTGCCCCCGACCGCTACGGATTCAGCTACGTGCGGGTGCCCATCGGTTGCTCGGACTTCTCGTTAAGCGACTATACTTGCTGCGACACGCCGGGTATTGAGAACTTCGCCTTGACAACGGAGGAAACCAAGTACATCATCCCCACTTTGAAGGAGATACTTGCCATTAATCCCGGCTTGCGGATTCTGGCTTCGCCTTGGACGTGTCCCCGCTGGATGAAGGTGAAAGACTTGGAAACCAAGGAACCGTTCGAGTCGTGGACCAGCGGTCACCTCAATCCCGACTATTATCAGGATTATGCTACTTACTTCGTGAAGTGGCTGGAAGCCTTCAAGCAGGCCGGCATTACGGTTAATGCCATTACGGTACAAAACGAGCCGTTGAATCATGGCAATTCGGCTTCTCTCTTTATGGGTTGGGAGGAGCAGCGCGACTTCGTGAAAACGGCACTCGGCCCTGCTATCCGCAAGAACTTCCCCGAAGTGAAGATTTATGCTTTCGACCATAACTATAATTACGACAATCTGCCCGACCAGCAGGATTATCCGCTGAAGATATATGCTGATGCTGATGCCAAGCAATACTTCGCCGGAGCGGCCTATCACAACTATGGCGGCAACCGCGAGGAGTTGCTGGACATCCATGCCCAGGCTCCCGATATGGAGCTGGTGTTTACCGAGACCTCCATTGGCACGTGGAACAAGGGAAATGATCTTGTCCTTGCCTTGAACCGCGACATGGAAGAAGTGGGTCTGGGCACGATAAATAACTGGTGCCGAGGCGTGATAGTGTGGAATCTGGTGCTGGACAGCGACCGTGGCCCTCACGGCGGACCGGGTGCTTGTGCCACTTGTTATGGTGCGGTAGATGTGGACAATGAGACGTACACCCGCATCACCCGTAACTCACACTACTACCTCATTGCCCACTTGGCTTCGGTTGTGAAGCCCGGGGCTGTACGCATCGGCGTTTCCGGCGAAGGAGCCGACGGGCTGATGTACTCGGCTTTTGAGAATGTGGATGGCACGTATGCCTTTGTGGTGAGCAACGGCACGGACAGCGCACAGAACATTACGGTAGACGATGGCGTGCACCGCTTTATGGCCGAAGTGCCGGCCAAGGGTGTGGCTTCGTACCGCTGGCAGAAGTAAGCTGTTTGCTTGACGTATAAAAATGCCCCGGTAGTGGCTTTGCAACCGCTGCCGGGGCTTTTTGTATAGAGGGGGAAGGGCATCAATAGCCGAAGATATCCTCCGTGGTCAGTTCGGTGACAGGGCCTATCTTCTTCAAGGCTTCCATGTCGAGGTCTTTCTTGTTGCCCAGGATGCCATAGTAGTACGTGCGGCCTTTTACCCACTGTTGCTGGAAGGCGGCCACGTCATCCAAGGTCATGTTCTGGATGTCGTTGTACAGTTTGATGCGGCTGTCTACCGTCTGCCCCATGTCTTGTGCGTCGATGTAGTTCCAGATGACGCTCATCTTGGTGATGCGGTCGGTGCGCAGGCGGGTTATCATGCCCTCTTTGGCCAGCCGGAATGCGTTTTCAGACAGCGGCATGTTGTTGATAATGTCGTTGAAGGTGTTCACGGCATCCATCAGCTTGTCGCTCTGGGTGGCTATCTGCGAGATGAAGTAGTAGTCTTGGTCCAGATAGCCCGGTGCGTTCAGTCCGGCCCAGGCCGAGTAGGCCAGTCCGCGGCTTTCGCGCATTTCCTGGAAGACGATGCTGTTCATGCCACCGCCAAAGTATTCGTCGTATAGCTGTCTGCCCGGTTCGATGGCGGGGTTGAACTTTTCGTCGCGGCTGGAGTATTGCACCATGTAGAGGTTCTTTGCATCGTAAGGAGCCACGAATACGCGTGTTTCGGGTGTCTGCCGCAAAGCTACGCGGTAGGTGGGGGCGGGTACGTCCTGCAAGGCGTCGGGGGTGCGGTGCTCTTTGTCGATGACGGCCAGCAGCTCGTCCGTGGTGCTGGGGCCGTAGTACAGGATGCGGTGCTTGTAGCTGTTCAGCTTGTGAATGCGGTCTACCAGCGTTTGCGGGTCGGTACCTTTCAGTTCGGCCTCGGTGAGTTGCAGTTTCAGGGCTTCGGGACCTCCCCATACATATTGCATCAGCCGGCTGAAGTTGCGGCTTTGGTTCAGCTTGGCGTCTTGGCGTGCTTTCAGTTGGTCGGCCACGAGGTTGGCGTAGGCTTGCGGGTTCACCTGCGCGTCGGCCAGCAGCTTTTCAAACAAGGCCATGGCTTGGGGCAGGTATTCGTTCAGACCGGTCAGGGTGACGTAGGTGCGGCGTTCGCCGGGCGATACGCTGAAGCCGCAGGCCATGCGGTAGAATGCTTGTTTCACTTGTTCGGGTGTCATGTCGCTGGTGCCCAGGTACTCCAGGTATTGGGCGGCAATGGAGAGGAAGCGGTCTTGCTCGGCTCCCATGTCGAAGAGGTAGACCAGCTGGAAGATGTCGTCGGCGGTGTTCTGCTTGTAGAGCACGGGGATGGTGTTGCCCTTTGCCGTGAGCTGTGTCAGGTCTTTCGTGTAGTCCAGGAATACGGGCTCGATGGGGGCGGCATTGGCGGCTTCCGTCTGGATTTGGCGCAGGAAGGCGCTGGCCGTGTCGCGGTTCATGGCGATGGGGGTGATGTGCGGTTTGTCTATCTTCTTCTCGTTGGGATCTTTGCCTTGGCGTTTGTAGACGGCTACGTAGTTATCGTCGCGCAGGTACTTGTTGGCCAAGTCCATTACCTGTTGCTTGGTGACCTTTGCAATGCGTTGCAGCGAGGAGGCCTCGTTGGCCCAGTCGGTGCCGTTCACAAACGATTGCACAAACCAGTCGGCCCGGCCTGCGTTGCTTTGCAGCTGGTATTGCTGCATCAGCTTGAAGTTGTTCAGAGTGGCTTCCAGCAGGGCGTCGTCGAAGTCGCCGTCGCGCAGTTTCTTCAGTTCGGCCAGCAGCAGGTCTTTCACTTCGTCAAGGGTTTGCCCGGCTTTGGGGCGTCCGGCCATTTCAAAGGTGCCGTAGTCGGCCATCAGCGAGGGGTAGGCGTAGGCGCTCAGTGTCTTCTGCTGTTGTGTCAGGTCGAGGTCGATGAGGCCTGCCTGTCCGTTGTACAATATCTGCCCTACCACTTGCATCAGTTCGGCATCGGGGTCGGACGCGGCAGGGAGCCGCCAGGCCAAGGTGATGTTCTCTGCATCGGGTCCAAGCACTTCGCGCACGATGGGGGCGCTGATGGCTTCTTCCTTGGGCAAGTCCAGGCGGGGCAGGTTGGGGTTGGGTTGCAGGGTACCGAAGTACTTGTCGATGGTCTGTATCATCTGGTCGGGGTCGAAGTCACCGCTGAGGCAGATGGCCATGTTGTTGGGCACGTACCACGTTTTGTAGTACTCCTTGATGTTGGTGATGGAGGGATTCTTGAGGTGCTCCTGTGTGCCAAGCACGGTCTGCGAGCCGTAGGGGTGGTGGGGGAAGAGGGCAGAGAGGGTTGCCTCCCACACCTTGCGCGCGTCTTGGGTGAGGGACATGTTTTTCTCTTCGTACACCGTCTCCAGCTCGGTGTGAAAGCCGCGGATGACGCAGTTCTGGAAGCGTTCGGCCTGGATCTTGGCCCATTCTTTCACTTGGTTCGATGGGATGTCTTCGGTGTAGCACGTCACGTCGAAGCTGGTGTAGGCGTTGGTGCCGTTGGCGCCGATGGCGGCCATGAGCTTGTCGTACTCGTTGGGGATGGCCAGCTTGGAGGCTTCGTAGGACAGGCTGTCTATCGTGTGGTAGATGGCTTCCCGTTCTGCCTCGCCGGTGGTCTGGCGATAGATTTCAAACTGTTGCTCTATCTGGTCCAGCAGGGGCTTCTCCGCCTCGTAGTTCTGCGTGCCGAAGTGGGTGGTGCCCTTGAACATGAGGTGCTCGAAGTAGTGCGCCAGTCCTGTCGTCTCGGCGGGGTCGTTCTTGCCGCCCACGCGCACGGCAATGTAGGTCTGTATGCGCGGCTCGTCAGGGTTGACGCTCATGTACACTTTCAGCCCATTGTCCAGCGTGTAGATGCGTGCCTGGAGCGGGTCGTCGGGCACGGTTTCGTACGAATACTTCGGGGCACAGCTCCCCAAAGCCAGGGCAGCCAGCGCGAGGGCGGGCATGCCCAGATGTGTCAGTAATCGGTTCATAACGTTTGGTTTATAAATAGACATAATATGGTGTAATCGTTGTTCCGCTTTTCTTTGCAAATATAGATGTTTTTCCCGTACCTTGTTCTGCTACAAGGGGAAATAACTGCTGCTTGCCAGTACCCTATTACCGTCTTGATAGCGACGGAGCGCTGGCGCGTTAGCGCTCCGTCGCTGGCGTGTTAGCGATGGGACGCTATCAGGCGGGCAAAAGGATGCCTGCAATCTCAGAAGCTGTTTTGATTTTATTTCTAAATCGTTTTATCCGGCTTTTCTAAATCTGTTTTCGGTCTTTTTGCCTGTTCCCATTCGTCACATAGCCC
>CALUIF010000191.1 GCA_944320635.1 uncultured Bacteroides sp.
TGCTGGGCATCGACCAACCGGCCGACGAACAGCAAGGCCAGATACTGATGGGTACATTGGGCTGGACGGGCAACTTTCGCTTCACCTTCGAGGTGGACAACGTGGGCAACCTGCGTGTCATTCCCGCTATCAATCCCTATGCCTCCCGCTACGAACTGAAACGAGGCGAGACCTTCGTTACCCCCGAGTTCATCTTCACCTTGAGCCGACAAGGAGCCGGGCAAGGCAGCCGCAACCTGCAGGCCTGGGCACGACGCTACCAGCTGAAAGACGGCCGGGAACCGCGCCTTACTCTGCTGAACAACTGGGAAAACACCGGCTTCAGCTTCAACCAAGACCTGCTGGCCGGATTGATGAAAGAGGCCAAAGACCTGGGTGTGGACATGTTTCTGCTGGACGACGGGTGGTTTGCCAATAAATATCCGCGCCAGAACGACCGTGCCGGGCTGGGCGACTGGGAAGTAAACCATGCCAAGCTGCCCGGCGGCATCGCGGCCTTGACCGACGCAGCCCGGGAAGCCGGAGTGAAATTTGGCTTGTGGATAGAGCCGGAGATGGTAAACCCCAAGAGCGAGCTCTTTGAGCAGCACCCCGAATGGGCCATACACTACCCTAACCGTGAGACGTACTACTACCGCAACCAACTGGTGCTGGACTTGAGTAACCCCGACGTGCAAGACTATGTGTATGGCGTGATAGACCGGCTACTGACCGAGAATCCCGGCATCGCCTACTTCAAATGGGACTGCAACAGCCCCATCACCAACATCTACTCGCCCTACCTCAAGGAGCGGCAGGGGCAACTCTACATCGACCACGTGCGCGGGATCTACCGCGTGCTGCAACGATTGCAGGCCAAGTATCTGCACCTGCCCATGATGCTGTGCTCGGGCGGCGGAGCGCGTTGCGACTACGAAGCGCTGAAGTATTTTACTGAATTCTGGTGCAGTGACAATACCGACCCGGTGGAGCGTCTGTACATACAATGGGGCTTCTCGCACTTCTTCCCGGCCAAGGCCATGTGCGCCCACGTGACAAGCTGGAACCGGGCAGCCTCCGTGAAGTTCCGCACCGACGTGGCCTCCATGTGCAAACTGGGCTTCGACATCGGACTGCAAGAGCTGAGCGCCGAAGAGCTGGAATACTGCCGCCAGGCCGTGGCCAAGTGGAAACAACTGCAACCCGCCATCATGGACGGCACGCAATACCGCCTCATATCGCCCTACCACGGCAACCACATGGCCGTGAACTACGTCAGCGCCGACCGAAGCATGGCCGTGCTCTTTGCCTACGACATCCACCCCCGCTACCAGGAAAAGCTGCTTCCTGTCAAGCTGCAAGGGCTCGACCCCGACAAGCTGTATCACGTGGAAGAAATCAACCTGATGCCCGGCATGTCGTCCACCTTGAAGGCTCACGGGCAAACCCTGTCGGGCGACTACCTGATGAAAGTGGGACTGGAAGCCTTCACCTTCGGCAGCATGCAGAGCCGTGTGGTGAGGCTGACCGCCCAATAACACCGACTGCTTACTCTGACTAAAACAAACCGATAACACCATGACCAATTCCAACCCAATGAAACTCGCCCGCCTGCTACCCGTCATGCTCTGCTTCTTCGCCATGGGCTTCGTGGACCTGGTGGGCATCGCCTCCAACTACGTGAAAAACGACCTGGGCCTGACCGACACGCAGGCCAACCTCTTCCCCTCGCTCGTGTTCTTCTGGTTCCTGCTGTTCAGCGTGCCCACGGGGCTGCTGATGAACCGCATAGGCCGCAAGCGTACGGTGCTGCTCAGTCTTGTGGTAACGGCCCTGTCGCTGCTGCTGCCCATCTTTGGTGACAGCTACGTGCTGATGCTCTGCTCGTTCTCCCTGCTGGGCATAGGCAACGCGCTGATGCAGACATCGCTCAATCCCCTGCTCTCTACCATCGTCAACGGCGACCGGCTGGCCAGCTCGCTCACCTTCGGGCAGTTTGTCAAGGCCATCGCCTCGTTTCTGGCGCCCTACATCGCCATGTGGGGAGCCACGCACGCCATCCCCCAGTTCGGGCTGGAGTGGCGCGTGCTGTTCCCCGTCTACATGACGATAGCCGTTGTGGCCATCCTGTGGCTGAGCGCCACGCCCATCGAGGAAGAGGGGCAAGACCGTGCTTCGGGCTTTGCCCAGTGCCTGCGCCTGCTACGCCATCCGTTCATCCTACTGTGCTTCATCGGCATCATGTGCCACGTAGGCATCGATGTGGGTACCAACACCACAGCACCCAAGTTACTCATCGAACGCCAGGGCATGAACATGGAAGCCGCCGGCTACGCTACCAGCCTGTACTTCATTTTCCGAACCATAGGCTGCCTGTCCGGCTCGCTCATCCTGCAAAAGATGCGCGCCAAGGTATTCCTGGCTATCAGCGTGGCCTGCATGATGGTAGCCATGATAGGACTGCTCGTCGGCCACTCGTTACCGCTCATCAACGTGTGCATTGCACTGATTGGCTTCGGCAACAGCAACGTCTTCTCCATCATCTTTGCCCAGGCGCTGCAGGCCGTGCCCCAGCAGAAGAACGAAATATCCGGTCTGATGATCATGGGACTTTTCGGAGGCACGGTCTTCCCCCTGCTGATGGGCTTTGCCAGCGATGCCGTAGGGCAGAACGGCGCAGTGGCTGTCATGACGGCCGGAGTTCTCTACCTCATCTTCTATATGCTGAAACTGAAGGGCCGGACGGTCCAAAGCTAAGAGAAATGCTTACCTTATTAATCAACCCCGAATCTTCTTAAAACAGACTCCAAAATGAACAATATCGTTGTAGGAATGGGCGAAGCACTGTGGGACGTGCTGCCCGAAGGCAAGAAACTGGGCGGAGCACCCGCCAACTTTGCATACCATGTGTCGCAATTCGGCCTGGACAGCCGGGTGGTAAGCACCGTAGGAAACGACAAACTGGGTGCGGAAATACTGGAAAACTTCCGTAAAAAAGGGCTGAACGGACTGGTGGAAACCGTGCCCTACCCCACAGGAACGGTACAGGTAACGCTCGATGCCGAAGGAGTGCCGTGTTACGACATCAAGGAAGGCGTGGCATGGGACAACATGCCTTACACTCCTTCGCTGGACGACCTGGCGCGGAAAACACGTGCCGTCTGTTTCGGCTCGCTGGCCCAGCGCAGCATCGTGTCGCGCGAAACCATCAACCGTTTTCTCGATGTGATGCCCGACGGCGATGGGCAGTTGAAGATATTCGACATCAACCTGCGACAGAACTTCTACACCAAGGAAGTGCTTTGCCAGTCCATGAACAAATGCAACATTTTGAAGATTAACGATGAAGAGCTGGTCACCGTCAGCCGCCTGTTTGGCTATCCGGGCATCGACCTGCAAGACAAGTGCTGGATTCTCATCGGTAAGTATAACCTGAAGATGCTTATCCTGACCTGTGGCGTAAACGGTAGTTACGTCTTTACCCCCGGGCACGTGTACTTTCAGGAAACACCCAAAGTGGAGGTGGCCGACACCGTAGGAGCAGGCGACTCGTTTACGGCTGCTTTCGTGAGCAGCGTATTGCGCGGCATGCCCATTGCCGATGCACACCGGCTGGCCGTTTACACCTCGGCCTACGTATGCACACAAAACGGCGCCATGCCTCTGCTACCCCGCGAACTGACAGAGTGGAAAGACTGATGACCGCTGCCCCTTTGCAGGCAGCCAGCTCATGAAAATCCGCGCTGGCGTTCCCATTTATTGGAAACGCCCGCGCGTTTTTTTACGGCAAGATTACTATCTTTGTGGCGGTAATCTTTCCCCGGAACCCATGAAGCACTTCAACCTTTACCTCCACCTCGCCCTTGCTCTGCTACTCCTTGCAGGTTGCAGCAAGCGGCAGCCCGCCTACGTGATAGGCGTATCGCAATGCAGCGACGACGATTGGCGCACGCAACTCAATAAGGAAATCATCCGCGAAGCCCAATTCTACCCCAACGTCAGTGTGGAAGTACGCACCGCTAACGACGACAGCCGACAGCAGATACGCGACATCAACGCGCTGACCGACCGCGACGTGGACGTGCTGGTGGTGTCGCCCAACGTGGTGGACGACATTACCCCCGCCATAGACCGCGCCCGCAGCAAGGGTATCCCGGTGATACTTGTAGACCGCCGCACCCGCTCGCAGCAAGGCACCGCCTACGTGGGAGCCGACAACTACGACATCGGCCGACAGGCCGGCGAGTACATTGCCCACCGGCTGCAAGGCAAGGGGAAGATGGTGGAAATCACGGGACTGTCGGCTTCCACGCCAGCCATCGAACGCCACAAAGGCATGATGGACGTGCTGCAGAGATATCCAAATATTCAAGTCATGGCCCAAGCCGATGCCGGCTGGCTGGAGAATAGGGCGGAAACCGTGTTCGACAGCCTGCTACACCTCTATCCGCACATCGACCTCGTGTTTGCCCACAACGACCGCATGGCGGCAGGCGCCTATCATGCAGCCTTGCGGCAGGGGCGGGAGAAGGGAATGCTGCTGATTGGCGTAGACGCCCTGCCCGGCGAGGGACGCGGCGTGGACATGGTGACCCAGGGACAGCTTGATGCCACCTTTATCTACCCTACGGGAGGTGACAAGGTGGTGCAGGTAGCCATGAACATTCTGCAAGGCAAACCCTACGAATACGAGAACATGCTCTCCACCGCCCTCGTTAACAAAGCCAACGCTCGCATCATGCAGATGCAGACCACACATATCGCCACCCTCGACCATAAGATTGAAACCTTGAACAGCCTGCTCGACTCCTCACTGATGCGCTACTCGCTGCAACGCATGCTGCTGGTGACGTGCGCCATCATCTTGGTGCTGGCTATAATTCTGCTGTTCTTCGTGGTGCGGGCTTTCTGGACAAAGAAACGGATGAATGCCGCCCTTGAGCAACAAAAACAAGAGCTGGAAACGCAGAAAGGACAACTGGAACAACAACGTGACCAGCTGATTGCTTTGTCAGAACAACTGAAGAAAGCCACCCAGGCCAAGCTGATGTTCTTCACCAGCGTATCACACGACTTCCGCACCCCGCTTACCCTCATCGCGGACCCGATGAACCAGCTGTTGCAAAGTTCCTCCCTAAACGGAGAGCAACGCATACTGCTGCAAATGGTACAGCGCAACACGGCCATCCTGCTGAACCTCGTGAACCAGTTGCTCGCCTTCCGCAAGTTTGAAGAAGGCAAACTGAGTTTTTGTCCCAGCAGCTTCAACCTGCCAGATGCTTTGCGCCAATGGTCCGAAGCCTTCCGCCCACTGACTTACCACAAGCATATCCACCTGGAAATTCAAGTACCCGACGACCCGGCTTGCACCATCACGGCCGATGCCGAAAAGCTGGAGCGCATTGTCTACAACCTGCTATCCAATGCTTTCAAATATACGCCCGAAAACGGCACAGTCCGCATCAGCCTGGCATGCAAAGACGGCAACGCCATTGTGCAAGTAGCCGATACGGGCATCGGCATTGCCCAGAAAGATTTGACGCACATATTCGACAGTTTCTACCAGACAGACATGCGCCATGAGGGCTCCGGCATAGGGCTGGCGTTAGTGAAAGCCTTTGTGGAAATACACCACGGGCACATCGACGTGCAAAGCGAAGAACGCAAAGGAAGCACCTTTACCGTAAGCATCCCTTTGACGCAGCAAAACAGTGCCGAAGAAACATCCGAGCCCATTACCTCGACTCAGCTACCCGCCAGAATGCCTGTCATTGAGACCCTCAACACCCAGGCTGCCCCAGCTTCTTCAGCAACCGGACACGACATGACCGTCCTCATCATCGACGACAACCCTGACATACGAACTTATGTCCGCCTGTCATTGGAAAAAGAATATAATATACAGGAAGCGACCAACGGACAAGAGGGGCTGCAACTTGCCGTCAAACAAATGCCCGATATCATCATTTGCGATGTAATGATGCCCGTCATGGACGGTATGGAATGTTGCCGTAAGCTGAAATCGGAGTTACAGACGTCGCACATCCCCGTCATCATGCTCACCGCCTACAGCCAAGAAGAACAAAAAATACAAGGCTATGCATGCGGCGCAGACTCTTACCTGGACAAGCCCTTCAATGCCAACCTGCTGACAGCCCGCATACACAACCTTATAGACAACCGCCGCCGGCTACAAGACTTCTTTGCCAACCACCCCGAGGGGAAACAACCCTCCGTGGGACAAATAGATAAAACCTTCCTGGAAAAGCTACGCGAACAGATAGAACAGCACCTTTCCAACCCGGACTTCAGCGTAGAAACATTGGGCGCACAAATAGGCCTTAGCCGCGTGCAACTCTACCGCAAGTGCAAGGCCCTGACCAACTATTCGCCCAACGAACTGCTACGCATAGCCCGCCTAAAACGCGCGGCCACCCTGCTGGCCGTCACCGAAAAGAGCGTATCGGAAATAACTTACGAAGTGGGATTTTCCTCTCCCTCCTACTTTGCCAAGTGCTACAAAGAGTACTTCGGGAAAAGTCCCACCGAAGACATCAAGCAGAAATGATACAAAGGGATATTCAGTAAATGTTCCCCCAAAATAAGATGACAGACGGAGATGACAGACAAAAATCACTCCACATGTCATTTTTATTGTCATTTTTCTATATTTCTTCCTATCCTCTTATCTGATAGACATGATGATCCGGAAGAAGTCTGATGACCTCTTCTGACTCTGTCGGTAAAATCATGTCATGCAGCTTTAACCCGTCTATTCCTGACCTTGTCTATCATCAGTACAGCATTTGCGGTATGTATTCCGAAGAAAATCCACAGGATTTCCGTCTTCCTGCTGCGTGCCTTTATCCTTGAGAGCGGGTAATGTTGCTTCTGGGTGCCGAAACTGCCTTCAAGCCGGGTGGCCCTTTCTTTGGAGAGCTCACTTCTGAGCACCTTCCTCAAGGGCTCATCTTTTGCCGCCCTTCCCTTGCGTACAAAGGAAGTGGATATGCCATACTTCGTACAGAACTTCCTGTTGGCATTATTGGCATATATGGAATCGGCAGCCACGCATCTTACCCTCACATTCATGAGTTTCTGCTGCATGCGGATACAGTCTTTCAGGCGTATACCCTCATTGAACGCCTTGAATGAGATGTATTCGATGAACGATATGCCGTCTATCTGTATGTTGCTGACCTTTGCACCAAACCCGACAGACTTCGTTTCCTTTCCTCTTACGATGGGACGTACATAATGACGGTCAATGCTGACGATGCGGTCACTGACTTTCCGCCCTTCAAACATCTCCTTTTCCTGTACAAGGACCTTTCGGATGATGGAAAGACGTTTCCGGTAATCGTGTGTATCCCGGAGTGAGGTTCCGTACTCTCTATGAATCTCATCACTCTGCATGAGAAGTTTTTCAAGAAGTCTGATCATACGCCGCTTGAGCATCCTTGTCCTTGAAGCCTTTCTCTTTCTTTTCTTGCAGTAGGACAGATAAGACTTTGCAACATCCGTATATTTGTTGCGGGGACGCCTTATGCCAAGTTCCATGCAATGCCGGCAGATATGCCTGTGGAGCCATTCGAGGCTTTTCCAAAGGAGTTTCATGTCCGTGGGGAAACGCATGTGACTCTCATAACAAGTGGCGTCGGTCATGCACACGTGAAGGTTTTCAAGGTAAGGTTTCCGGTGTGAGGCCAGGATTTCCTGGAAAGAATCAATGTCAAGACGGGATGCAATCTCATTGCGGATGGCGCTGACTATCTTGAAGTTGGTCATGGGGAAGGAAGGATCTGTCATGATTCCGCAGAACATCTGGTAGTGTATGTTGCCGTTGAGATGTTCCACCGGTTGTCTGTCGGAGAATCCGGTGTAGGACTTCAGGAGCATAAGGGCGATCTTTGCGGAAGGGCTGAAGATGTTCCTGCGCCTCAGACGCTGCTCAGACAGGTCTGCGGCTTTTGCCATACGCTCAAAAGGAAACACGGAATGAAGCCTGCCAGGCTCACTCTCATTGAAACTCTTGCGATATTTTTCCAGAATATCAAATTCTGTAAAGCCCAAAGTCGGGTGAATTTCCGAAATATTTTGTATTTTTGCCATGTCTAGGTTTGAAGATTTCCCCCGTTTTGGCCGTCAAACCTTATTTCCGGGGGAATGCCCAAAGAGACAAAAAAACCAACTAATTCACAATGCTTTGTGTATGAATTAGTTGGCTAATCTTATGATATTTACTGAATCTCCCTGGGCCATCCGCTGATGTGCCGCGACCGCTGCGTGCACAACGACATCGGGGTGGCGAAACGCCCCTACTTCATCATCGTCACCGGTGCCAACATGGCCGGCAAAAGCACCTACCTGCGCACCATCGGCGTCAACTACCTGCTGGCCTGCATCGGCGCACCCGTCTGTGCCAACCACATGGT
>CALUIF010000192.1 GCA_944320635.1 uncultured Bacteroides sp.
GCTATATTTGCAGACTACAAATAAAGGATTCGCTATGGAACAGACCTGTACCCTCCGTATAAAAAACATGGTATGCCCCCGCTGCATTGCCGCCGTGCGCCAATGCCTGTCGGGCCTGGGCATCGCGCCGCTGTCGGTAGAACTGGGCGAGGCCACGGTTTCCGCTCCGCTGGACGACACACTGCGCCAGCATGTCGCCGAAAAGCTGGCCGCACTGGGCTTCGAACTGCTGGACGACCCACGCGCCAAGTTGGTAGAGCAGATAAAAAACGCGATAGTACAACTGGTGCACTACCGCGAAGAACCGCTCACTGTCAACCTGTCGCAATACCTCTCCGACCACCTGCACCGCGACTACAGCCAGCTGAGCAAGCTGTTTTCTGAAACCACAGGCACCACCATCGAGAAATACTTCATCGCCCAGAAGATAGAGCGCGCCAAGGAACTGCTGGTGTACGGCGAACTGACCCTTGCCGAGATTGCCGACCGCCTGGGATACTCCAGCGCAGCCTACCTCAGCACGCAGTTCAAGCAGGTGACGGGGCTGACGCCCAGCTACTTCAAGCAACTGAAGGAGAACCGCCGCAGGCCGCTGGACGAAATTTAAATGAAGAATATCCGCTGCGCGGAGAATTGTTGCCCGCCGATAAGTGGACGCGCGTGAATCGGCCGAAGAAGAACTGGCGGTGGAAGTCGTCCGTGCCATGGAAGTCCCAGTCGAGGGGCGTGTCGGGCACGGTGGTCTCGCCCAGTTCATAGGTGTAACGATAGGTCGTCGTTGTCGAATATCACTTGGGGATTCTCATTCTCCAGCCGGATGGGCTGCGTGTTGTCCTCATCACTACATGCCGAGAAGAAAGAAAGCAGGGCAAAGCCGAGGACAAGGGCTTTAACGATGTGCTTCATGTCTCAATAACATTTTATGTATTTCATTGCAATGCGAAGGTAGGACTATCTGCCAATACATCCAAACGTTTTCTTATAAATCTTATCCATAATCTTGTAACGCAGTTCCGGCCTTCACGTCCTATTTTTGCAACGGAAATAACACATAAAAGGAATATCCGCACTATGGACAAGAATACCCGACAAGACACCTTTCCCATCGTGGGAATGAGTTGCGCCGCCTGTGCCGCCCGCGTGGACAAGACGCTGAACCACCAGCCGGGCGTGTGCCGGGCCAGCGTGAACTACGCCGCCGCCACGGCCTTGGTAGAGTACGACCCCGCGCAGACCTCGCCCGAACAACTGCAACACGCCGTGCAGGAGGCAGGCTACGACCTCATCACCACGCACGACGAGCATACGGCAGCCGATGTGGAGGAGGCACATGCCAAGAGGTACACGGCCTTGAAGCG
The DNA here is from genome assembly GCA_944320635.1 of uncultured Bacteroides sp. Taxonomy (GTDB): domain Bacteria; phylum Bacteroidota; class Bacteroidia; order Bacteroidales; family Bacteroidaceae; genus Bacteroides. The sequence goes on from CALUIF010000192.1 coordinate 1,359, forward strand.
GCGCACCGCCTTTGCCATTATCTTAGCGGTGCCCATCGCCGTCATCGGCATGGGGTTCATGGACCGGCCTTGGGCGGGCTGGGCCACGTGGGTGCTGTCCACGCCCGTAGTGTTCTGGCTGGGGCGGGGATTCTTCATCAACGCCTGGAAGCAGCTGCGCCACGGCTCGGCCAACATGGACACGCTGGTGGCCAGCAGCACGGGGGTGGCCTACGCGTTCAGTGTGTTCAACCTGCTGTTTCCCCAGTTCTGGCTGTCGAGGGGCATTGAGCCGCACGTCTATTTCGAGTCGGCCAGCGTCATCATCGCCTTCATTCTCTTGGGACGGCTGCTGGAAGAGCGTGCGAAGGGAAACACCTCGCAAGCCATCAAGAAGCTGATGGGGTTACAGCCCCAGACAGTGACCCTCGTTATTAATGAAGAATTAAGCAGCGCACAGCAAGAAAATTCTTCATTTCGTCCCGAAGGGACTATTCTTCATTCTTCATTATTTAAAGAGGTTCCCATCGGCCAAGTGCGCCCCGGCGACCTCATCCTAGTGAAGCCAGGTGAACGCGTGGCCGTGGACGGCACGGTGGTGGACGGAGCTTCTTACGTGGACGAAAGCATGCTGAGCGGCGAACCCGTTCCGGTGGCCAAAGGTGCGGGAGCCAAAGTCTACGCCGGCACCATCAACCAACGGGGCAGTTTCCGCTTCCGTGCGAAGGAGGTAGGAACGGACACGCTCCTGGCAAAGATTATCCGCATGGTGCAGGATGCGCAAGGCTCGAAAGCCCCCGTGCAGCAGCTGGTAGACAAGGTGGCCGCCGTCTTCGTGCCCGCCATCATGGGCATTGCCGTGCTCTCCTTCATCTTGTGGATGGTGCTCGATGCATCGGACGGCTTCACCCACGGGCTGCTGGCCTTGGTGACGGTGCTCATCATAGCCTGCCCCTGCGCTCTGGGTCTGGCCACGCCCACAGCCATCATGGTAGGCATAGGCAAGGGAGCCGAACGGGGCATCCTCATCAAAGACGCCGAGAGCCTGGAGACGGCGAAGAACGTCAACGCCGTAGTATTGGACAAGACAGGCACCGTGACCGAAGGGCATCCCACGGTAACAGACATCCGCTGGGCATCGCCCGAGGCCGAAAGCCATGCCCCCGTCCTGCTCGCCTTGGAAAGCCAGTCCGAACATCCGCTGGCCGAAGCCATCCTGAGTAATGAAGAATTAAGAATGAAGACTATTCCGCTGACTAAAAAATCAAAAGATGTTTTGAGCGAAGCTAATGAAGAATGCCGTATGGACAGCTTCGAGAGTCTGACGGGGCAAGGGGTCAGCGGCACCTACCAAGGCACTGCCTACTATGCCGGCAACCGTCGGCTGATGGAGGGTAAACACACATCCCCCACTCTACTGCAGGCCGCCCGGCAGTGGGAAGCCGACGCGCAGACCGTCACCTGGTTTGCCAACGAGCAGGAGGTACTGGCCGTCATTGCCATTGCCGACCGCATCAAACCCTCGTCCGTCGAGGCCATCCGTACCCTGCAACGTCAAGGCATCGAGGTACACTTGCTGACGGGCGACAATGCCTCTACTGCCCAGTCCATCGCAAAGCAGGCAGGCATCGCGAAGTACAAGGCCGAAGTGCTGCCGCAAGACAAAGCAAAGTTCATCAAGCATCTGCAAAGTGAAGGCAAGGTAGTGGCCATGGTGGGCGACGGCATCAACGACAGCGCCGCCCTGGCACAGGCCGACCTGAGCATTGCCATGGGCAGCGGCAGCGACATTGCCATGGACGTGGCGAAGATGACCATCATATCGTCCGACCTCAGCAAGATACCCGAAGCCCTGCACTTGTCGCGCCTCACTGTGCGTACCATCCGCCAGAACCTGTTTTGGGCCTTCATCTACAACCTCATCAGCGTGCCCATTGCAGCCGGCGTGCTTTATCCCGTCTGCGGCTTCCTGCTCAACCCCATGATAGGCGGGGCGGCCATGGCCTTCAGCAGCGTCAGCGTGGTGACCAACAGCCTGCGCCTGAGACGGAAACAGCTACGAGTGTCGAGCCACGAGCTACAAGAGACGAGCGATGAGATGCAGACAAAAGACAAGAATAACCCAACTAATATAGGAGAAAAGACAATGAAACAGACATTCAAAGTAAGCGGCATGATGTGCAACCACTGCCGCATGCACGTAGAGAAAGCGTTGAACAAACTGGAAGGCGTCCGCGCCACCGTCACCCTCGACCCGCCCGTAGCCACCGTAGAGTTTACCGGCGACAAGCAGTACACGCTGGCCGAGCTGCAGGCGCAAGTCAGCGAGGAGGCAGGCGAGTACGGGCTGAGCGAGTGAGCCCGCACACATTTACCGGCGGGAAACGGCGGACAGCGCCAAGAGAGTGTGACCGGAAGCGCGGCAGATTCACCGGAAAACGTTACCTTTGCCACACCCAACGTAAACCCTAAGCTTATGCCACAAGACCCC
>CALUIF010000193.1 GCA_944320635.1 uncultured Bacteroides sp.
TTGTCGAATCCTTCGGGGCGGAGTCTCTTTGCGGCGTCCTGCACGAAGTCGTCGTACTGCTGCTTCACGGGTTTCATCACTCTCATCGCGCGGATGACGGTGAACTTGTCCTGGTCGGCCATGCCCGTGAGCTTGGCATCGGACAGGGTGTTGTAGGTCTTTACGATGTCGATGGTAGTCATTTTAAGTATTAAGTTATTAGTGGTTAGTGATTAAGTTTAGCTACGAGCTACAAGCTACGAGCTACGAGTAGAGTTACCCGGTGCGCAGCCACTCGTAGCTTGTAGCTTGTAGCTGACAAAGTGCTCGTAGCTGACAAAGTGCTCGTAACTATTCGGTTACCGGTTGTGCCAGCGTGGGCAGGTCTGCGAGGTCGTTGGGGTATCCGTAGGGGGCGTCCATGAGGCCGATGTAGAGCACGCCGTCCTGGGTGTAGTACTTGCCCTCTTCGATGAGCATCATCTGCACGTAGGGGATGGGGTCTTCCTTGGTGCCGGCGTGCTCTTCGGCGGGTGTGACGGACACGAGGCCGTAGAGCGATGGTGTGTCGGATGGTTTCCAGTCACTTTGCGGGGTGTGGGCTTGGAGTACCTTGTAGAGCTTGCCGCCGTCCGTCAGCTTGTAGCCTTCGGGGAGCTGCTGCCCGATGATGTCCGTCCACTTGGGGTAGAGGTCTTTCACGGCGAGGGCTTGCTCGTCGGTGAGCTGGTATGTGTTGATGAGCATGGTGGTGAGCAGTGCCTGCGAGGCGTTCTGCTGTCCGGCCTGCTTGGCTTCGTCGGCTGTCTGCTGCGCCTGTTCGGCGGCGGTGGTGGCGGCGGTGGTGGCGGCGGTGGCCTGCTGGCTGAGCTGGGTGACTTTCTGTGCCAGCTCGGCGATGCTGCCTGCCGCGGCTGCCTTGGCTGCTCGGATTTCGGCGGCGCGGTCTTCGCCTATTTCCTGCCAGTCGCCGGTGCTCTCCGACAGGGGGAGGTGGACTATCTTGCAGAGGGGAAGGTCTTTGTCTTCGATGCCTGTGGCTGCTAGTGTCAGGTACTTGCCGTAGTCGGCGGTGAGCTGGCGCTCGTCTTGGGTGGTGTAGATGTTCATTGTCGTTTGAGTTTATCGGTTAAACATATTCTTTATTGTTAATTGTCAATTGAATCATACCCTGTACGTCCCCCTCCATCCTGCCGTCGCGCCGCGCTTCCCGCGTTGGTGTCGTGACTAAGGACTATGTATGTGCTTGGCGCCCGGCGCGGCGGGCGGAGGGTGGAGATGGGAAGCGTCAGCTGATGTCCACCCCTTCGGGCAGGATGGCCATGCCGCCGCTCTTGGTCATGCGGTACAATTCGCTTTCATTAGGCCAGATGATGAGCTCGTAGCGGTAAGTGGCGTTGTTTAGCCCGCTCTGGTCGTAGAACACGTAGTACTGGCCGGACACGTCATTGGCCCATGGGGCGAAGTTGAAGTAGATGTACGTGTCTTCGCCCACTTGGGAGAAGTCCATCTGCTGCTGGCCGGTGTAGCGCAGGTAGTCCATCTGCTGGCCGTTCTGCAGGATGTAGAACGACAGCTGAAAGCGCACGTTCAGCACCTGGTCGCCCTTGTACTTCAGCCCGGCGCGGATGTACAGTTTCTTCGGAGAGCCCTGCTGCGCCACGGCGTAGGCGTAGGGTTCGAACCCGTAGACTTCGGATGCCGACTGGTTGATGACGGTGGCCTCCATGTAACTGTCCGGCAGGCAGACGAAGCCTTGCCCGTATGAGTAGATGCATCCTGCCATGCGGTAGGTGCCTGGCGGGACAGTGATGCTGACGGTGAGGTCGTTGGCCACGCGGTCCAGCGGAAAGTCGCCAGTGCCCTGCGTGGGGTCTGCCCCGGCCACGTTCACGGGGTTCGACGAGTTGGCCATGTCCTGCCACAGCAGGCACCAGTAAGCCCGAGAGGGGTTGTTCCACACGCCCAGGTCTTCCAGCGTGAAGTCCACGTTGCCGCCCGTGGTGCGGCTTCCGCCCATGGAAAGCGAGGGGTTGAACGAGCCTGTCACGCCGTTGGTGGCGAACAGGCGGGTTTCGAAGGGCTTCACGGCGTTGTGGCGGTAGCCCACCCAGTCGGTCAGCCGGCACCAGTCGGTGCCCGGTCGCGGTGGCAGGTATTCCCACAGCGTGTCGACAGCCTGCGCCATGGCCACTTCGGCCGATTGCGCCACTTGCACGGGCAGCCCGTAGTTGTTTGCCTTCCACTGCGCCTCGGTCAGTTCAGCCGGGCCGTGGTAGCGCACGGGCTTCTTCCTGCTCCACATGTTCGTCCTCCCGTGCTGGTTCGAGCAGATGTACCCGATGTCGTAGTACGTGCCCGTCTTCTGGAGCCCCAGCACGGCGTACACGTCGGCGTGCAGGCTGACGGGGGCGGTGATTAGTCCATTACTGTTTCCCATCGCGCACCTCCTTTCCTTCTTCGCAGGTGTCCTTGCAGGTGATGCCGCCCTTGGCGGAGATGCTGCCCGTGGCGGTGAGGTTGCCCTGCACGTGGAGGTCGCCCTCGATGACGCCGCCCTCGGGGGGCAGGTGCTCTACGATGGTCTTTACCACCGTTTCCCTGATTGTGATGTCGGCCTTGAATACTTTGGCCAGCCATCTAATAAAATGCCTTATTACCTTCATAACCTTTTAATTATAATTCTGTTGAGCAATCATTCTTTCTTCAAGTGTCACATTATCATCTTCCAAGCCTGCCATGTGCTGGAGTTGACGCTGATGCGGTAGAACAGGTGGCCGTCGGTGCCGAAACCCAGTTGCGCGCGCCAGCACCACGACATTACGCTGGGTTTTTCGCTGTAATTGCTGATATGCAGTAATAACCCAAACCCTGACGATGGTTTGGTTCCGCCCGTCGAACTCCCCCAACTGTACAGACCGTTGTAAGAGATATCGTCAATGTTCGACA
>CALUIF010000194.1 GCA_944320635.1 uncultured Bacteroides sp.
AATTCAATTATTACGCCTATTCTTCTTTTCGAAATCATCGGTCGGGGAGCGCCCAGCGGCAAGGGGCGGGACCACCCGTCCCGACGAGCGACTTTAATCAGACTTTACAAACATAGTATCTTTCTTACGGGGTACAAAGATAACGTTCTTTTCGCAAAGGCCGGGCAGTTTGTCCGCGTTTACTCTACTATCTCAGTCCAACCCTTTCTCATGCAGCCAGCTGTACATCAGCCTTGCCACTTCCCGGTTGTTCAGGTCGGACATGGGGAAGTGCGTGTTGCCGTGCAGCCCCGCTTCGGGCAGATGTACCACCGTGACGTCGCCGCCAAGGACATTCAGCATCTCCGCCCAGCGGCACATCAGGTGCAGGCGGCGTGTCCATTCGTAGATTTCGGGGCGCTCGTCCGTCGCGGGCAGGTTGTCGCCGTAATACACCACTATCGGGATGCGGGTGTACTCCATAAACACGTCCATCGGTACCTCGATGCCTTCCGTCTTTCCGGAAAGGGTCAACACCTTGCCTTCCTCGGGCACTTGTCCTTCGGGGAAGGGAATGCCGCCGCCCGGCTCGTAGGACACAATGGCTCGGATGTTCTTCGTCTTCAGCAACGTCTGCCAGCCTACCGGCCCGCCCTGCGAGTGAGTGACGAAGACGGCGGGGCCTATCCGGTCGAACAGCGCGGCGTAGGCATCGGAATAGACCTCGAAGTCTGCCGTACCAAGCGTGGGCGTCATCTGCCGGAAGAACTGGTTCAATGCCTCGGAGTCGCGGCTGAACTGCACGCCCTCGAAGTAGCGGGGCCAGATGCCCAGGCGGAAGCGGTTGAACCACACCTCTTCGTCGAACGCCGGGGTGATGGTGATCGCCTGCGTTCCTCGTCCCGCATTGCCGCGGCGGGGCTGGTCGACCAGATAGACGGGAAAGCCCAGCCGCAGGAAGATGTTCTGGAAACCCTCGCGGCCGTCGGGCGTCGTCTCCCACGTCTTGGAGAACTGCCCCACGCCGTGGGCAAAGACCAGCGGGTATTTCCTTGCACCGGCGGGCACTTGGTAGAACACGTAGGCATGGTCGCCGTGATAGTTGCGCCCCAGCGAGTCGGTCAGCACCGTGCCGCCCACGGCGAAGCTGCCCTGACGGGCTATTCTCAGCACGTCACTGCCCTGCGAGCAGGCGGCGAGGAGGAGCAGCAGGCTTATCAGCTTGATTGCTTTCATATGTTCATAATTATGGATAACAGTTTGGATGAATAGCGGGGCACCGTGACCCCTTGTAGTACCCCACGTGTGACCCCTTGTAATACCCCACGCGTGCCCTCGTTTTGACCCCACGCGTGGGGTCGGAAAGCCCTATCTTTGCACCTTCGATTCCTGCAACGCGTCGTAGCGGCTGCCCGTGACGGGGATGGCGGAAACGGCGGCTTCCAGCTCCCGCATCTCGCCGGCCGTCAGCGTGATGTCCGCCGCACGGAGGTTCTCCTCGAGGTGCGACAGCTTGGTGGTACCGGGGATGGGCACGATGAAGTTGCCCCGGTGCATCAGCCACGCCAGCGCAATCTGTGCCGGGGTGTATCCGCGCGTGCGTCCGAAGGCGTTGAGCACCTCCACGATGCGCAGGTTCCGGCGGATGGCCTCGGGCTGGAAGCGGGGCAGCGTCTGGCGGTTGTCGTTGGGGCTGAACTGCGTGTACTCGTTAATCAAGCCGCCGAGGAAACCGCGGTTGATGGGACTGTAGGGCACGAAGCCTATGCCCAGTTCGCGGCACAAGGGCAGCACGCTTTCCTCCACCGTGCGGTGCATCAGGTGGTACTCGCTCTGTATGGCGGTGACGGGGCAGATGGCATGGGCGCGGCGGATAGTTTCTGCATTCACCTCGCACAGGCCGAAGTGCTGCACCTTGCCCTCGCGGATGAGTTGGGCCACGGTCTCCGCCACCGCCTCTATCGGCGTGTTCGGGTCGCTGCGGTGCTGGTAGAACAGGGCGATGCTCTCCACGCCGAGGCTGCGGAGGGAGTTCTCGCAAACCTTGCGGATGTTGGCGGGCGTGCTGTCTTCCTCCGTCTTCACCTGCACGCCGTTCACGAACTTGTGGCCGAACTTGGTGGTGACGTTCACCCGGCCGGCATATCCCTTCAATGCCTTGCCCACCAGCCGCTCGTTGGTGAAGGGACCGTAACTCTCTGCCGTATCAAACAGCGTCACGCCCCGGTCGATGGCTTCGTGCACCAGGCGGATGCAAGCCTGCTCGTCGGGATGCCCGCTGCGGTGGTAGTTCAGCCCCATGCAGCCGAAGCCCATGGCCGATACGGTGAAGGCTGCGCTGCCACTGCCCAAGGTGCGTTGTCTACTGATGCTTGCCATGCCTGCCAAGCGTTCCGGCCTGTCCGTCACGGTCCGTCCGGCGGCATGCACACGTTCCAGGGTCGGGGCGATGCAGAGTGCTGCCCCTGCCCAGGCTGTCCGCTTCAAGAAGCTGCGGCGGCCGATGCCGCCTGCATTGTCCGGTTGCTTTTCCATTGTAATGTCTGTATTTAAACACATATTCATTTTGACTGTTGCAAAGTTACGCCACAGCATCCATTCGCCTTGTATCAAAAGCACGGATAAAAAGACCATTTTTATCTGCCACAGGGATTACACCTGCCCGTTCTTCTTGCATTTACAGAGAAGACAACGGCATCAGAAGGCGTCCCACGCAATACTTACCTTATTTATCCTCTTTATTTCGGCATAAAAAAGAGTCCGGATGTTGTTTTTCTCCCGCATTGGGCGTATATTCGCGCCGCATCCGCACGGGAGTGAAGGAACGCTGGCACAATAGCGGAGGGTCATCCGCATGATAGCGAAGGAACACCCGCACGATAGCGAAAGGTGGCCTCCCCCTTCGGGATGCCCTCACGGGTGCAAGGATTATATACCATATTATTATATAACAAGGAGGAAAAAGAATTATGCTTGAGGTGGCCGATAGACGACGGAAGGGCGTGAGCGCGGTAAACGGACGGATGATTTGCCGCGTGCTGGGCGTGCTGCTCTTGATTGAGGTATTAATGCTGCTGGCTTGCGCCGGCGTGGCACGGTGGTATGCCGAGGAGGGCGGAGGAGCCTTCCTGTGGTCGGCACTGGCGGGAGTCATGGTGGCCGGGGCACTGCTGGCACTGGGCCGGGGGGCCGACCGCCGGCTGGGCAAGCGTGACGGCTACTGCATCGCCTCACTGACGTGGATACTGTTTACCCTGCTGGGCATGCTGCCGTTCCTCCTGGCGGGCAGTGTGACGACGGTGGGCGAGGCGTTCTTCGAAACCATGTCGGGCTTCACCACCACGGGGGCCACCATTCTCGACGACATCGACCGTGAGCCGCACGCCATCCTCTTCTGGCGCGCGCTGACGCACTGGATAGGCGGACTGGGCATCGTGCTCTTTGCCATCGCCGTGCTGCCCTTCTTCGGCGAAGGAAGCCTGCAGCTCTTTTCGGGCGAGGCCGTGGGGGTGACGCACGACAAGATACACTCCAAAGTGAACGTCATGGCACGCCTGCTGTGGAGCATCTACCTGGGACTGACGGTGACCTGCCTGCTGCTCTTGCGGGTGGGCGGCATGGGGTGGTTCGACGCCCTGTGCCACAGCATGGCCACAGTGGCCACGGGCGGGTTCTCCACCCGGCAGGCCAGCGTGGCGGCCTGGCAGTCGCCGTTCATAGAATACGTCATAGCAGTGTTCATGATACTGTCCGCCATCAACTTCTCACTCTACTTCTCGGCCCTGAAAGGGCGTCCGGGCAAAATATGGCGCGACGAAGAGACACGCTGGTTCCTCACCTCCATCCTGGTGGTGACGGGCGTGATAGCCGCCACCCTGGTGTGGCAGCGGGGTTACGATGTAGAGCATGCCCTGCGTAGCGCGCTGTTCCAGGTGGCCAGCCTGCACACCTCTACGGGCTTCGGCACAGACGACTACATGCAGTGGCCACCGCTCACGTGGATGCTCCTTGTCTACGCCATGCTGGCCGGCGGATGCACGGGCTCGACGAGTGGTGGCATCAAGGCCCTGAGGCTGGTGATTCTGGCCAAAAGCATACGCAACCACCTGCGCCGCATGCTGCACCCCAACGCCGTGCTGCCCGTGCGGGTCAACCGCCAGGCCGTACCCCAAGGCGTGGTGCTTACGGTGGGCATCTTCGTCATCTGCTACCTCCTCTGCATCTTCGCGGGGTGGTTTGGGCTGGTCATTGCCGGCGTCGAACTCACCGATGCTTTCGGCGTGGCCATCTCCAGCATGGGCAACGCGGGCATGGCACTGGGCAACTTCGGCCCCGCCTACTCGTGGAGCGCCCTGCCCGAAGCAGGCAAATGGATAAGCTCCATGCTCATGCTCGTGGGCCGCTTGGAGATGTTTGCCGTGATGCTCATGTTCTACTCCGCCTTCTGGCGCAAGCATTGAGC